>NZ_MAWZ01000009.1:0-163425 GCF_001854685.1 Rhizobium sp. RSm-3
TGCGCACATCGATCAGAAACCGGCTGTAGCTGTCGCTGATCGTCAGCGGATCGATGCGCTGCTGGTCGCGGGTGCGGAACCAGCCCTTGAAGTCCACGCTCCATTCATCATTGGCTTGTCTTGCCTCGCTGAACGGGCGACCCTGATCCAGGGCCCTGCGCCGCCGCCTGGAAGTCTCCACAAGACCTGCCCGTTTGAGGATGTCGCCGATCGTCGAGGCCGCCGGCCAAGATGTCTGCGCCGACTGGCGCCGCAACAATGCCAAAAGCTTGCGCGGCCCCATATGCGGAAACCGCTGACGCAGCGCAATCACCTGATCGACAAGGGCTGCCGGCGTGCGATGTGGGCACGAAACCGTACCGTGCGAGCGGTCGACAAACCAGTCTTCCGCACCGCTCATCTGCCGCTTGCGCCAGGCGTAAAATGTCTCCCGGCTCACACCGTAACGACGGCAAAGATCACTCACACTCCAATGCCCCGAAACATAGTCCGACAGCATCCGAACACGTTCTTCCATGCGACAAGTCTCCACAAATGGCATCGGAAGCCCTCCCTCCGATGCACTATGACTTGTCAACCATCAACCCGGTTCATTCTGTCAGGGATCTGCCCGGGCTGTACCCATGGCTGCCCCTCACCCTAACCCTCTCCCCGTAAAACGGGGAGAGGGGACGTGCCCCACGAGACGTTGGTGAGGGACGGAGAGGCTGCGGCATACACCCTTCTCCCCGTAAAACGGGGAGAAGGTGCCGGCAGGCGGATGAGGGGCCGACCTCGCAGATCGTCTGCCTCCCCTGCCCTACATCCTATGCCTTTTCAGACGCGTGGCGCGGTCGGCGCCAGACGACGCTTCGCCATCGCCAGAAGCCCATTTGCGGCGACGGTCTCGGCGTAGTCCCGATAGGCGGGATCTTGGCTGAGCATGCGCTCTTCGGCCTGCGCGCGCAGCAGATAGATCAGGCTGACGATCGCCAGCATGCCGGCCCGCGCCAGTCCTTCGGTAAGGCCGCTGGCGATGAAGCTCGGGGTCGCAAACAGCCACCAGGAGATGTTCTTCGAGACATAGGCCGGATGTTTGATGAAGCGGTAGGGGCCTGAGGTGATGATGCCGCGATGCGTCAGGTTGGAAAATCGCGGCCCGAAGGCAATGGTCGCCCAGACGTAGATTACGGCGCAGAACAGCGTCGCAACGCTCCAGAGGATGTAGACCACCGATCCCTCCTGGATCACGCTTTCCCAACCCGGCCCGTCGCCATAGGGCACGAAGGCATGCGAAATCGCCGGGAAGAACGGCTCATAACAGATGAGGCAGACGAGCCAGCCGAGCGCCGTCGTCTCCGTCGCCCTGACATGCCATCCGAACAGTTTGAAGGTGGCGATGTAGCCGCCGGCAGCCAGGATGACGTCGAGAAGCAGGACAAGCCGCAGCAGGCCTTCGAACCAGGCGGCTGAAAGTGGGGCAAACAGCCAGGCGGGCTTTTCGGCAAGGTCGGAAAGCGCGGCTATGCCGCTGGAAAACATCAGCACGAGGAAGAAGCATTTGATCGCCAGCAGGCGCAATGCGAACAGCACGTCCGCTTCGCGAAAATCCTGCATCAGCACCGCACGCCCGACCTGATGGAGATAATCGTCGGGCTCGTCGGCGACGCGATCGGTGACCGCGACATAGAGAATGGTGGCGCCGGCAAGGGTGATGGAGATGGGGATGGTGGTATGGCGGGCCTCGATGAACCATTGGATCGCCGACGACTGCGTGAAAAACGGAAAGACGGAACAGGCGATGACGACCGCACCCAAAAGCGCGGCAATGCCGACAAACTTGGTCCCGATGCGCCGCCAGAAGAGGGCCGAAGCTTCGTTCCGCCTCTGTCTCGACGCCCAGCCCACTCGGGCGGCCGGCATGCCATCAACGACGATCCAAACCAAGAGAAGGCAGAACAGCGCAAGCGCCATCGCCTTGCCGGGTTCAAGGAGCAGATAGTTCGAGAGCGCAATGCCGGCGACGCCTCCGATAAGGGTCGCAGCTTGAATCATGAAGGATCCTGCCCCTACCAGGATGGGCCGCCGCTCGAAGAGTTGCCCGAGCTAGAAGAACTGCCGGAACTCGATGAGCCGCCGCCCATGCCGCCGGAACCGGAGCCGGAATTCGAACCGGAGTCATTGCCTGAACGGCCGAAAGCCGTCTCATTGCTCTTTGCAACAACTTTCTTGACGGTGGGCGTTGTTTTCCTGGTCGGCGTGGCGTTCGGGGTATTCCTAATCGGCTCTTCATTGGCGAACAGCGTCTTGGCGCCTGGGTCGAACACACAACTCTGCAGGATTGCGGCTGAGCCGGCGATGAAGGTAGAGCACAATAGGACACGAATGATGAGCTTGCTTTTCATGTAGGGCGCCCCCGGATCGCCGTTTCAGAAGAGATCGTACCTCGGATTTCGTTTTACCCATGTCGCCTTGGCGAGCTTGACTAGCCTGTCATCGATCGACTTGGATTTTGGAATTGTTTTTTGCTCCTGAGCGGTCAGCTCGGCGGTAAAGGCGGCCTCCGCGTTCTTTTTCGCAGCATTGGGCAGCTTCTTGAGTTCCGCCAAAGCCTGGTTCTTCGGATCGCCGCTGCCCGGCATATTGATGGCGGTCGCCAGCGCAAAATAACGCGCCGCGGTCGCAAGGCCGTCCGCCTCCGCTCCTTCTTGCTTCGCCAGAACGGCGCGGTCGAGAGCACCCCAATAGTCGCCGCGTTCGGCGCCCATCTCCAGCCACTTCACAGCTTGCGTCTTGTCTGCGGCAACGCCAACACCGTCACGATACATGCGCCCGAGGTTTGTCGGGGCATGAGGCTGTCCGCCTTCTGCAGCCCGGGTGAAAAGGTCAAGTGCCTTGGTAAGGTCCTGAGGGGCACCTTTTCCAAAGCGATAGACCAGGGCAAGATTGTTCAGCGAGTAGATGTCGTTCCGTTCGGCGCCGGCCTCATAGAAACGAATACCGCGCTCAGGGTCGGCCGGAACGTTGACTCCGTTCAGGAAGATGTAGCCGAGTTCGTTCATCGCATAGGTATGGCCGAGATCGGCGGCCTGCAGCATCAGGCGCAATCCCAGCTGCTGATCGGCCTTGGTGCCGCGGCCGTGGTAGAGGGCTTTGCCGTAGCTGTGCAGGGCAAAGGGATCGCCCTTGGCCGCGCCGGCCTTGGCGATCTCGCTGGCCTTGGCTGCATCGCGCGGAACGGAGGCGCCGAACTCGTAAAGTCTTGACAGTTCCTGGATAGCCCGCACATGCCCGGCATCCACCGCCTTCTTGATCGTCGCGAAAGCGGCCTTGGTGTCGCGGTTGGCAAGCTGGGCGCGGCCGAGCTGGTAGACGAAGCGCGCCACCTCGGGATAGGCCTTTATCGCCTCGCTGCAGGCCGGCAGCGCCTCGTCGGGGTCGATCTCGTTCGGCAGTTTGCCCGCAGTCACGCCCTGCAGGTCGAGGGGTGCTGCGGCTGCGCTGTCGCAGGCGTCGAGCACCGGCTTGAAGGTGACGGTCGCCGGCGGCAGGTTGTCGTTGGCGGCCTGTAGCGTCAGGGCGAACGGCTGGTTTTCCGTGCCGATCTGCGGCTCGTAGGAAAGGCCAGGAATATCGGCTGCCTCAAGCACGTGGCCGAGGCCGATCACCCGGTCTCCGGCGCGCAGCGTGCCCTTGTCGGGCAAGGCCACGACCTTGAAGGTCATCTCCGCCGCCGATGCCGGAACGACCGGCAGGCTGGCCGCGACCGGGCCGACGCCGATCGTGGTGCTCACGTCGCGCGGCAGCGTTTTCAGATAGGCATCGGCATCGGCAAGCCGCACCTGCTTTTGCTGTTCGAGCTGGGCGAGCTTGGCGCCGGCATCCGCCGCCACGGTGATCGCGACGACGCCCTGCGTCGCCTGACCATAAGGATCGCTGACGCTATAGCCGATCAGGCCGACAGTTCCGGCGGCGACACCCGAGGAATCATAAGTCAGCGCCGTCAGCGCCGCGGCCGGCAGCTTGGCGCCCTGCTCGACCGGTTTGCCGTCGAAGCTGAGCTTGCCGGTCTGTGGGAGCTGGTTGAGGGTGACGAGCAGCGTCGAGCCGGTCTCGTCATGCGGCGGGGCGATCGGCAGCTTGGTGGCGGCAGCCCCTTCCGGCACGCTCACCTGCTGCATCGCTTCGACGCTCGGCGGCGGCGGCGCCGGGATGAAATAGAAGCTGTCCATCAACGAGGAGTTTTCCCAGGGAACCTGCTTGCCGCCGGTCATGGCGATCACATCGCGACGGACATCGGTCAGCACCTGGCGGATTTCCTTGTTCGGTTCGCTGGCGCGTTTGATGAAGGATTCGGAATAGGGGCTGAGCGCCCCGGCGCCATCGAGCGCCACCTGGCCCGGTTCTGTTGAGAAGGCGATCAGGCTGCCGAGATCGCTGTCGATGCGGGCAAGGCCGCGGGTGGCGCCGACCGGTTCGAGCTTTTCCGCCATCCAGAATTTCTGGGCATTGAAGGGATTGTTGCGGCAGGCATCGAGGAAGATCAGCTGCACCCGCGAATTCTGCTTGAGATGGTTGAGGATGAGGTCGAGCGGCATGGTCTGCGTCTCGACGTCATAGGGCGTCTCCAGCGTTGCATCGACCGGCACGATGAAATTCTGCCCGCCCACCTGGATGCCGTGGCCAGAATAATATATCAGGCCGGCCTCGGCATTGCTGGTCGAACGCAGGAAGCGGCGCACCGTATCCTCGAGCCCGATGCGGTCGACATTGACGCCGATCGTCACGTCGAAACCGGCCGAGCGCAGCGTGTTGGCGACCTCTTCGACATCATTGGCGGGATTGGGAAGCGAGGGCAGCGTCTTATAGACCGAGTTGCCGATGACGAGCGCGACGCGGCGGCCGTTTTCACCTTCCGTGATGGCGGCATATGCGGTGGCCGTCGACAGCAGTATTGCTGCGATGGTCAGCAGATAGGCGCACAGTCTCCTGATGTGGTGAAACTTGGGCATGGCTCGATCGCAAACATTCTATTGTTTAAGTTCAATAAAATTTGCTGGCCTGCTGGTGCTGGGCCCCCTCCGCATTCACCCTTTGAAAATATTCCTCACCGCTAAAAAAAGCAAGCTTCGCCCGCCTCCAAGTGAATTGGAGCAGTCCCGTCAGATTGGAAGCCCGTCGGCTGCGGGAAAGACTGTCGGCATCAGGAAATTATCCTGCGGCCGGCAGCGGATACGTCAGCGCGGGCGAAGTTTTCTTAGCCTGGAAACGTATAGTTGCTGATCGAGGCCGGTTTCATCTCGATCGAGAAGCCCGGCAGGCTGGGCGGCATGTAGGCGGCGTTCTCGATCCGGCAGGGGTCGAGGAAATGCTCGTGCAGGTGGTCGACATATTCGATGACGCGGCCTTCCTTGGTGCCCGATACTGCGACGTAATCGATCATCGACAGATGCTGCACATATTCGCAGAGGCCGACGCCGCCGGCATGCGGCCAGACCGGCAGGCCGAACTTGGCGGCGATCAGCAGCACGGAGAGAACCTCGTTCAGCCCGCCCATGCGGCAGGAATCGATCTGGACGATGTCGATCGCGCCTTCGGCGATGAACTGCTTGAACATGATGCGGTTCTGGCACATCTCGCCGGTCGCGACCTTCACCGGCGCAATCGCCTGGCGGATCTTGCGGTGGCCGGCGACGTCGTCGGGGCTTGTGGGTTCCTCGATGAAGAAGGGCTTGGCCGGGGCAAGCGCCTTGACCCAGTCGATCGCCTGGCCGACATCCCAGACCTGGTTGGCGTCGATCATCAGATAACGGTCGGGACCGATCACCTCGCGGGCGATCCTCAGACGGCGGATATCGTCTTCCAGGTCGCGGCCGACCTTCATCTTGATATGGTTGAAGCCGGCGTCGATCGCTTCCTTGCAGAGGCGGCGCAGCTTTTCGTCTTCATAGCCTAGCCAGCCGGCCGAGGTGGTATAGCAGGCATAACCCTCCTTTTCGAGGATGGCGATGCGTTCGGCCTTGCCGGCTTCGGCGCGCTTCAGGATCTCGACCGCCTCCTCACGCGTCAGCACATCGGTGAGATAGCGGTAGTCGACGATATCGGCGATCTCCTCAGGCGACATCTCGGCGACGAGGCGCCAGACCGGTTTTCCCGCCTGTTTGGCAAGCAGATCCCAGACGGCGTTGACGACCGCGCCGGTCGCCAGATGGATGGCGCCCTTCTCCGGGCCGATCCAGCGCAACTGGCTGTCGCTCGTCAGATGCCGCCAGAATTTGCCGGGATGGGCGAGCACTTCGGCAAGATCGGTGCCGACGACGAGATGGCGCATCGCCTCGATCGCCATGCAGCAGATGTCGTTACCGCGGCCGATGGTGAAGGTCAGGCCGTGGCCGGCAAGGCCGGGCGCATCGGTATCGAGAATGACGTAGGCGGCCGAATAGTCCGGATCGGGGTTCATCGCATCCGATCCATCCAGGCTCTGCGAGGTGGGAAAGCGGAGATCGAAGACACGAAGGTCGGTGATGCGGGTCATGGTTGTTCTCCCAAATTGCAATAGCCGGATGGCCGGCAGGGCTGCCGGCCGGCTTCCTTGGCCGAAATCAGATCGTCCAGCCGCCGTCGATGGCGATCGCCTGGCCCGACGTATAGGTGGCGCCGGCCAGATAGACGGCGAGATCGGCGATCTCCTCAGGTGAGCCGAGCCGGCCCATCGGCTGGCGGGCGATGAAGGCGGCGCGGGCCGCGTCATAATCGCCCTGGGCGCGCATGCGGTCCTGCAGCGACGGGCTTTCCACCGTGCCCGGGCAGATGGCGTTGCAGCGGATGCCCTCGGCGACATAATCGGCGGCAACGGATTTGGTCAGCCCGATGACCGCCGCCTTGGTGACGCCATAGGCGAAGCGGTTCGGGACGCCCTTGATGCTGGAGGCGACCGAGGCCATGTTGATGATCGACCCGTCCTTGCGCTCCCGCATGCCGGGCAGCACGGCGCGGATGGTGCGGATCATCGCCTTGACGTTGAGGTCGAGGGCAAATTCGAAATCGGAATCCTTCATCTCCAGGATCGAGCCGGCGTGAACGAAGCCGGCGCAGTTGAACAGCACGTCGACAGCGCCGATGTCGGCGACGAGAGCCTTGACCGCATCTTCTTCGAGCACGTTCAGCTGATGAGTGGACACCCCGGTTTCTGCTGCAAGCGTCGCCAGTGCGCCGGTATTGATGTCGGTCGCGTGGACCTTGGCGCCGACCGCGGCAAAGGCTATCGCCGTCGCCCGGCCGATGCCCTGGCCGGCGGCGGTGATGAGAACGGTCTTGCCGGAAAGTCTGTTTGTCATGTCACGGGCCTCTTCTGGAATTGTCTGTGCCGAACGATCGAATGCAGTTTCATGTCTTGGCGAAGGCTCGGGCATTCACCCTTTTCTATTTTGCGCGCTGTGGCTGCCCTCCGGCAAGATGGCGCTGGCAAGCCTGCCGTGTTTTCCGCGTGCGATTTCTCACCCAATGTCAAGCTGCGTCTTCAGTGATGATTTGTCTGTTTATAGACAAACAGACGATTAGCCAAGGGTCAAGCGCAAACTTTTCCTTTTCCGGCTGCGGTTCTGCGTATATGCAGGATGATATTCACAGGAGGAAGGAATGGAGACCGACGAGTCAGACCGCTACCGCGCTCCTGCGCTCGACAAGGGCCTCGATATCCTGGAATTGCTCGCCGGCGTCGACAGCGGCCTCACTCAGGCCGATATCGCCAAGCGGCTCGACCGCAGCCCCAATGAATTCTACCGCATGCTCGACCGCCTGGTGCGTCGCGGCTACGTCACCCGGCTGGACGGCGACCGCTATTCGCTGACGCTGAAGCTCTTCGGTCTGGCGCAACTGCACACCCCGGTGCGCCGACTCGCCTCCTACGCCACGCCGCTGATGCGCGATCTCGCCCAGCGCTCGCGCCAGGCCAATCACCTCGCCGTTTTCGATCGCGGCGCGGCTGTCGTCATCGCCCAGCAGGAGGCGCCGGACTATTGGGGCTTCTCGATCCGCATCGGCGCCCATATCAGCCTGTTCGACACCGGTTCTGGGCATGTGCTGCTCGCCTTCCGCAGCCCGGAGGAGCGGGAGATGATGATCTCCGAACATGTGCGCAGCCGCGCGGAGATAGAACTCGGCCCCGATTTCTACGATCGTCTCGACCAGATCCGCGAGCGCGGCTACGAGATGATGGCTAGCGCCCAGACCTCCGGCGTCTATAATCTCTCCGCACCGGTCCTCGGGCCGGACGGGCGCTGCATCGCCGCCCTCACCTGCCCCTTCATCGCGCTCGTCAATGCGCCGGCAGCACCCGATATCAGCCAGGCGATCATGCTGGTGCAAAAGACCGCCAACCAGCTTTCGCTGCTGGCCGGCGCCGACGTCGTAAGCCCTGCCTGAACGGGCGGCAATTTCTATTTGAACAATCCATTCACCGGGGATAGCTTGCGGCACAGCCTGGCTTGGAGGAGAAAAGCGTGCTCATCGACACCCATCTGCACATTATCGATCGCTCGGCACTGCCCTATCCCTGGCTTTCCCAGGTGCCCGATCTCGATCGTGATTTTCTCTATGAGACCTATGCGGCCGAGGCGCGGCGCTGCGGCATCACCACGGCCCTGCACATGGAGGTCGATGTCGATCCCGCCGCCATGCAGGGCGAGACCGACCACATTGCCGGCATCGCGGGGAAGACAGGCAGCCTGATTGCCGGCGCCATCGTCTCCTGCCGGCCGGAGGAAGAAGACTTTGCCGCCTATCTCGAACGGCAAAAGGCCGATCGCTTCGTCAAGGGATTCCGCCGCGTGCTGCATGTCGTGCCCGACGACGTGTCGGAAGGCGCCTTGTTCCGCGAAAACATCCGCCGCATCGGCGGCAGCGGCCTGACCTTCGACCTTTGCACATTGCCGCACCAGGCCGGCCGCGTCACGGCCCTCATCGATCTCGCGCCGGATGTGCAGTTCGTACTCGACCATTGCGGCGTGCCCGATATCCGCTCCGGTGCCTTCGAGCCGTGGAAGGCCGGCATATCGGAGATCGCCCGGCGGTCGAACGTCGTCTGCAAGGTTTCCGGCGTCGTTGCCTATGCCGATGCCAGGACATGGACGGCGCAGACGCTGCAGCCCTATATCGAACACGTGATTGCAAATTTCGGCTGGGATCGCGTCGTCTGGGGCAGCGACTGGCCGGTCTGCACGCTCGGCGGCGGCTTGTCCACCTGGGTCGCCGCGACCCATGCCGTGCTCTCCGGCAGCAGCGAGGCGGAGCGGTCCAAGCTGCTTTTCGCCAATGCACAGCGTCTTTGGGCGCTTTGAGGTCACGAAATCACATGATGTGCTGTGCCTAATAAAAGTGCTACTTTGGCATGTCTTTTGCTTCTGTAAGGATGAAGCGACGCGGTGTTTCGGTTTGGGACGACTTACCACCAGGCAATTGCTAGCTTTAGCCATCTCAGGTAAAAGTTGTCAGACACGGATTTGGCGAATACTTCTAATCCGGTGTCCTCAGGAGGGAAAAAATGAAAGAAGAACCGCATTCCGTCGATGTTCACGTCGGAAAGACCATCCGTATCCAGCGTTTGTTGAGGAAAGTTTCTCAGACGGAACTGGGCGATCGGGTTGGTGTAACGTTCCAGCAGATCCAGAAATACGAAAAGGGTTCGAACCGCGTTTCCGCCAGCATGCTGGTTGAAATCGCCGGCGCGCTGAAGGTCGACGTCAGGACGTTTTTCGACGATCTGTCGACCCCCGATACGGCCAACGACAACCCTGCTCCCAGCGAGGAATTCATCATCTCGCGCGAAGGCGTGCTGCTCAATGCGGCGTTCTTTTCGATCAAGAACGAAGCTCTTCGCAAGAAGATCCTGAAGCTCGTCCAAGCGATCGCGCATACCGAACAGCTGGAAGGCGACGCGGCAGAATAACACTCCTGATCTTCACGCGGTCCGGGCAAGCCGCATGATGATCGATCGGTGATCGGGGGTGGCGATCGTGGTCGATAGTATCGACCGGGGACCGATCGCGACCACTGGCTATCGATCGGGATCGATCAGGGATCGATTGAGATCAATCAGGGATTGATCGGGATCAATCAGGGATCGATCGGGATCAGTGGCGATCGATCAGGATCAGATTCTCGCTGGCATCCTTCATTGCGATCTTGGCTTTGCTGCCGAGCAGTTTTTCGAGATTGACGTCTAGCTCCCTGTCGGGATCTATGCCGTCCCAATCGATGGCGACCTGCAGCAGCGCCATGTTCGTCAGGTGCATCAGATTACGCAGCTGAAGCTTTTCAGCCTCCTCCTTGGCCGCCGACAGCAGCCGGAAGATCCTTGCGTATTCGCTGCCTGTACCTTCGTTGCGTTGTTCAAACATCGGTCCCGCCCCTTTGGCCGTGAAACCCTACGATTCCATCACCACTGCATCTTTCCGCCGTGACCGTTATTCAAGCGTTACAGCAACCGCATTGCGCGTGACTTCGGCGTGCAGCAGCTCCCAATGCGAGGTTGCGGCAAAGCGCCAGTCACGGTTGACGGGCAGGAATTCGTCCCGGCGCAGCCAATCCAGCACCAGCCGGGCGTCGCTGCGCTTGCGCTCGACGCGATGCTGGCGGACAGCGGCGAGGATCTGGTCGCGGCGCGGCTTGCGGAAATGGCACTCGTCGACGACCTTGGCATAGGTGCGCTCGGAAAAATGCAGGAAACGGCCGGCAAGCAGCAGTTTCTTGCGCTCGCCTGACGAGATCTCGCCACCGGCAAAAAGCGCATCAACGGTCGGCTCGAAATCGACCCAGGGCACCGAAAGCGGCAGCCAGCCGAGCGCCTGCGGCGCATGCACCAGCGCGACGGCTTCGTCGTCGAGCAGCCGCCCGGCCTCGTAATCTTCGAAGATCGAGCCAAGCCCGACCATGCCGAAGGGCGCGCATTCGGCCGCCCGCAACGCGCCCATGCTGGCGCCGCCGGCAACGGCGACATCATGCTCGAGCGCGAACAGAATTTCCTTGTGCCAGACCGAGGGCAGGTCGCCGAAATAACCGTCGACGAGGCCGATGGCGGTGGCGCCGTCGTGAACGGCCTTCAGGATGTCGCCGCAGGCGGCCGGCGGCCGGAAATCGATGCGGGGGGACATGGCTCTCGCCGCCGCGAGATCGCTGCCAAGGCTCGGGCCGACGAACAGCACCTTCATGACTGGGCTCCTCTCATCGTGTTGACCGCCCGCATGCCGAGCTGGATGTACTGGCCCGAGATATCGACCTCCAGGCCCGGCACGATCACCCTGACGACGGAGACGGGCAGGACCCGATGCGCAAACGGCACGACGACGATCTGCTCGATGCCGGTTGCCGCCAGCCGGCCGGCAATCTGGCCGATGGTGTCCTGGATCGTCGCCGCGCGGGGATGGCGGGCCTGGAACGGGCGCATCCGGCCGTCGCCCTCGCAGAGCTCGACCACCTGCTGCATCGCCTCGCTCCGGTCGAGCCGCTGATAGACGCGCGGCGAAAAATCGTCGCGGCTGCCGGCAATCGCGGTCAGCCGGCTCTGCGCCGCTTCGGTGATGGCGCGCAGCGCGGCGCGCACGGGGTCGGGATGGCAGCCGCAGCCGCCGCAGACATGGGCCCAGCGCGCATCGACGCGGTCGGAAAGATTGCCGGGCATGATGACGGCGAGAAAGGCAGGCACGCCGATATCGGTGGTCATGTCGAGCAGCAGCAGCCGCATGCCGGCGCGGGTGATCCGATCGGTCATGATATCGATGACCGCATCGCCGAAGCAGGCGGGGTCGATGCGGCTTTCCTTCAGCCGCTGTGGCGATTTCAGCTGGGTCAGGGCCCAGGCGTCGCGTTCCACCAGTTCGCAAAGCCCATGCAGGACCGCTTCGGACGGCGTGTTGCCGGAGGCGAGCCCGTCGCTCGACTGCTCGAAGCCCGGCGGCCGCTCGCCGCGGTGGTCGAGGCCGACGAGCCACCAGGGCACGAAGACGCTGCTGCCGGAAAGAATGTCGAGCCCGGAGCACCAGGGAATGAGGCCTGTGCCGATCTCGTCGGGTGCGCAGCGTGCGACATTGTCGAGATCGATCATGGCGGCATGTTCGGCCCGGATGCCCTCGACCGTCGCCAGCGTCAGGTCGGCGGGTGGGATTTCGGCGATCCGCGTCTCGATCGCTTCCATGGCGGCCGAGGTCATGGCGGCGTCATTGTCGATGCCCTTGCCCTGAAAGACCGAGAGCGTATGGCTGTTCGGCCGCGTGGCGAAAGCGACAGGGATGTTCAGGACGTCGAGCGCGGTCAACAGGCCGACGCGGGTAATGCCGAATTCGCGCAGATGCGGCCTGATGGCTGCAAGGGTCTGCGCCGGCGTGACGGCGCGGTCATGATACTCGCTGACGCCGGCCGATGATCGTTCGAGGTCATCGGCGAGCGTTTCGAGAGCATTTCCGTTTTTCTTCGGATCACGAAAATGCTCTGTTTCTTTGTTTTCACACAATCCCGGACGCAAAACCACTTCACATTTTTGCTGGAATTGCTCTAGATCGGCGAAAGCGGACATACCAATCTCGCCCTTAACGGAACCTCAGCGCGTGCGTCAGGCTTTCGAGCGCATTGGCGGAAACGTTGAGTTCGTCCTGTTTCATCGCTGCTCTGGCGGCTGCAGAGAAGCGCAGGGACTGGGTCTGAACTGCAGTGCTTTCAGCATTCGTCTTCATGTTCCATCTCCGATTGGTTGGGCAGCGCGCTGCCGTTAACCATCAGAGGGAAACATTGCCTGCGTCATTTAAGCGTTACAGGCTTCGTTAAAAGGCGGTCTATCAGGGAAGACCGGCCAGTTGCAGGCCCTTTATCAGCGGTTCGGTAAAGGCGGGATCGCGATCGGGGACGAAATGACGGATGTCCTCGCTGCGGAAATCGGGGAAGTTGTCCAGAACCGTTCTGGCGTAGCTGTGGGCCTTGCCGGTATTGCCCGACATGGCATGCGAGGCGGCGAGCAGGCGGGCGGTCGCCTGTTTCGTCTTTACCGGTTCCAGCGCGTCGATCGCCTTTTCATATTCCTCGCGCATGAAGTGGATGCCGCCGAGGTTCCAGTAATAATAGTCCGGCGGCAGCGGATTGAGCTTGAAGGCTGCACGGCTGAGCTCCAGCGCCCGGTCGAAATCGCCGTCATGGGAAAGTGCGTCGGAGAAATCGGCGAGAATATCGGCATCGTTGGGATTGAGATCCTGTGCCTGCTGGAAATATTCGAGGCTTTCGTCGAAGCGGCGCCGATAAAGCGCGACAAAACCGAGCTCGCGATAGGCCCGGCCGCTGTTCGGGTCGGACTGCTGTGCCTGCCGGGCGGCGCCGTTCGCCTCATCGAGCAGGTCGGTGTCGCGCATCCCGCGGATCAGCCATTCCATGCCGAGTGCCCGCGACACACCGGCATGGGCGGCGGAGAAATGCTCATAACGATTGAGCGAGGATTTGAACCATTTTCGCGCCTGGCGCAGATGCTGCAGGTCGGTCTGGGCGATCAGCCGCTTGCCTTCCAGGTAAAGGCGATAGGCGGAGGCCGGCGCCTCGCCGATCGGCATCGCCAGTTCGTGGCGCTCGATCGTGTCGGCGAGCGAGGAGACGATCCGCCGCGTCAGATGCGCGAAGGATTCGCTGATCTTCTGCATCACCAGCGGCAGTTCCAGCGCCCAGATCACTTCGGACGTCGTCGTCCGCGTCAGCCGGCAGGTGGCAAAGACGTCCTCGTCGCGGCCCTGGATGGTGACATAAACCGCATAGTCGAAGCTGAGGTCGAGCGGGCCGGACACGGCACGTGCCGGATCGATCGAGCGGCTGAGGATTTCGAGGCTCGTATGCGCCGCGATCACCTTGAAGCCGCGCTGCTGGCTGAGGCCGATGGTGACGTCTTCGAGAAGCGCTCTGCCGACACGCTCCATCAGCGGATCGGTGAAGATGCTTTCCGGCGGCAGGATGATGATGCGCGGCTGGCCGAGGAGATCGCCAAACACTCCAGGCACAGGCGGGCGCTCCGACGCGGCTGCCTGTGCCGCCGGAATCAGGCCGAGTTCGCGGGCGAGTGCTGTGGTGCTTTCCTCCGGCTCGGTGTCGAACTCGTCTTTCAGCTGGCTCTTGCATTTCAGATAGGCCTGGCGGGCCGCAGCCGGATCGTTCATCCTGACATGGGTGCGCATCAGGGCGCGATAGGCCGTCTCACTGGCAGGATCGAGTTCCAGCAGGCGCCTGGCAAGCGCGACCTGCTCGTCATCGGACCTGTCTTCCGATGTTTCGATCAGCCGCGTCAGATGGGTCGAGCGCCATTCGTCGATCCGCTGGCGTTCAAAGGTCAGCCAGTCCTCGGCACCCTGCGTCGGCGATTTGGCGCCTTCCAGCAGTTCGCCGTTCAGCATATCGCTGTCTTCGGGGGCGAGCGGCCCTTTCTGTTTCAGGATATGAACGTCGACCTCCCAGCCATCCGCAAGCCCGATATGGGTTCGGGTCGCGGCAAGCAGCGGCGGAAGGTCGGCGGGAATGCTCTGCTCGATGCGCGACAGCAGCTGGCGCAGGCTGCCTGCCCGTTTTTCCGGCAGTTCCGACTGCCAGAGCTGTCGCCTGACGGTTTCGCGGTCGAGTTCGAGATTGGCTTCGGCGGCGAGCATGGCGAGGAGAAAATAAGACTTCTCCGGCAAAGGGAGTTCCCTCCCCGTTGCCAGCAGCCTCGGTCTTCCGAGCAGGCACAGCCTGTTCTTCGACATCAGTCCGGATCTCCGTTGCATCCCGGTTCTCACCCCTGAAAGCCATGGCGCGCAAACGTAGCGGTCGCGAAAACACGTTAGAGCTATAAGAGCGCCGCGCATAGCGGTTTTTGCTATAAAGAGAAGAAGTTTCAGCGAATATTTGCATTTTCGCGTGCCGCTCGCCGAGAAGATGCTTCGCCAACACTTGCCGATTAAGGTGCTGTGGACCTTCTCCGGCGAGGAGTTGTTTGAGCCGCGGCTGGCCTTCATAGCCAGCAGAGTAGAACAGGATGATTTTAGGCCGGATCGGAGTAAAATCTGAATCCTGTTCTAAATTAAATAGTTAGAGCATCTGCGCAACCCGTTTCGGGCTTGTTTCCGCCGCGGCCGCCTCGACGAAATCGAGCCCGATGTCCAGTACCGGGGCGCTATGCGTCAGCCAGCCGACGGAAATGAGGTCGACGCCGGAGGCGGCGATTGCGGCGGCCGTTGCCGGCGTGACCCGGCCGGAGGCCTCGGTGATCGCCCGGTCGGCGACGATGGCGACGGCCTGGCGCAGCTGATCCGGCGTCATATTGTCGAGCAGAACGGCGTCGACGCCGGTCTCCATCGCTTCGCGCAGCTGGTCGAGCGTGTCCACTTCGACCTCGATCTTCACCAGATGACCGATGCCGGCGCGTGCCCGGCGGATCGCCTCGGTGACGCCGCCTGCAATGGCGACGTGATTGTCCTTGATCAGCACCGCGTCATGGAGCGCGAACCGGTGGTTCATGCCGCCGCCGGCCCGCACCGCATATTTCTCCAGCGCTCTCAGCCCCGGCGTCGTCTTGCGGGTGCAGGCAACGGAGGCTTTGGTGCCGCGGATGGCGGCGGCAATCTCTGCCGTGACCGTCGCGATGCCGGAGAGATGGCCGAGGAAATTCAGCGCGGTGCGCTCGCCCGTCAGCAGACCGCGGGATGGACCTTCGATGGTGGCGATCACGTCGCCGGGCTTGACCGCGTCACCGTCCTGGAGATGGCGGCGCAGGGTGATCTCGGGATCGACGAGGGCGAAGGCGAGTTCGGCCGCATCCAGACCGGCGATGACGCCCGGCTGGCGGGCGGCCATCACCACCGTCGAGCGGTGATCGTGGGGGATGACCGAGGCCGAGGTGATATCGCCGGCAAGGCCGAGATCTTCGAGCAGGGCTGCCCGGACCAAGGGTTCGACGATCAGGCGCGGAAGCGGGACGAGGTTCATCTCAGGCACTCCTGGCAAGGGCATAGGGCACGCGGGCGATCTCCAGCGCTTGGGAAAGGCGCATGCGGCAGCGCTCGGCAGCGCCGAGCTTCAGCGGAAAATCGGTGCGGGCATGGGCGCCGCGCGATTCCGTCCGCAGGCTGGCAAAGACGGCGATCAGCAGCGCGACGATAGCGGGATCGGCGGCAGGGCCGTCGCCTTCGGCAAACGGCAGCAAGGCGGCGATCGCGCCCTCAACGGCGCCGGCATTGCGCAGCACGCCGAGATGGCGCGAGACGATCGGCCGGACGAGCGATGCATCGGCGGGCGCCGGCAGTCTATCGGCGAAGATGGTGCCGACAGCGCGCGCTGGCATGGCCGAGATGTCGCGCGCCGCCCGCATGCCCATCACCGCCGCCTCCAGCAGCGAATTGCTGGCAAGCCGGTTGGCGCCATGCAGGCCGGTCGAAGCCGCTTCGCCGGCGACCCAGAGACCGGCAACCGAGCTGCGGCCGTTCGCATCGGTGGCGACGCCGCCCATGTGATAGTGAACGGCCGGGCGCACCGGAATGAGGTCGTTCGCCGGATCGATGCCGGCCTCGCCGCAAAGGGCTGCGATGACGGGAAAGCGTGCGGCAAAGCGGCTGCCGAGTGCCGCGCGGGCATCGAGGAAGACGCGGCCGCCGCGGGCGATTTCGGCGCTGATGGCGCGTGCCACCACATCGCGCGGCGCAAGTTCGGCGCCCGGGATGCGGGCCATGAAGCGTTCGCCGCGTTCGTTGACCAGCAAGGCCCCCTCGCCGCGCACTGCTTCGCTGACCAGCGCCAAGGGCCGGCGGCGGGAATCGAGCGCAGTCGGATGGAACTGGACGAATTCCATGTCAGTGAGATCGGCACCGGCTCTTGCCGCGAGCGCGATGCCCTGGCCGAAATTGCCCGTCGGATTGGTGGTCGCGTCGAAAAGGCCGCCGATGCCGCCGGTGGCGAGCACCAGTTCTGATGTCGGCAGGATGGCGGCGCCATTCACGGTCGCGCAGAGCAGGCCGGCGACATGCTCGCCCTCCATCAAGATCCGCCGCGCCTCAAAGCCTTCGAGCACGGTGACGGACGGTGTCTGCTTCACCGCCCGCACCAGGGCGGCGACGATCGCCGCTCCCGAACCATCGCCTTCGGCATGGACGATGCGGCGGCGGCTATGGGCGGCCTCCAGCCCGAGCGAAAGTTCGCCCGCGGCATTGCGGTCGAAACGCACGCCGGCTTGCTCCAGCGCTGCGATCGCCGCCGGTGCTTCGGCAATGATGCCGGCGGCAACCGAGGGATCGCAGAGGCCGTCACCGGCGGCGAGCGTGTCGGCAAGGTGCAGTTCGGCGCTGTCGTCGGCGCCCATGCCGGCGGCGATGCCGCCCTGCGCCCAGGCGCTCGACGTCTCCGTGCCAAGGGCGGCGCGGGTGACGATGACGGAAGGTTTCGGCGCCAGCGTCAGTGCGGTCATCAGCCCGGCAAGGCCGCTGCCGACGATCACCGTGCGGCCGGCGAGATTGTGGAGAGCCTCGGTCATATCGCCAGCATCCTTTCGACGGCGCGGCGCGCGGCCACGGCAATCGCCGGATCGACCGTCACTTCATGGCGGTTTTCCTCAAGCGCTCCGCGAATATTGGCCAGCGTGATCCGCTTCATATGCGGGCAGAGATTGCAGGGGCGAATGAACTCGACGTCAGGATGGTGCACGGCGACATTGTCGCTCATCGAACACTCGGTGAGCAGCACGACGCGCGCTGGCTTCCGGCTGCCGACATAATCCGACATCACCGCGGTCGAGCCGGCGAAATCGGCTTCGGCCACCACCTCGGGCGGGCATTCGGGATGGGCGAGCACCGTTACGCCGGGATGGTTTTCGCGCAGCTGGCGCACGTCGTCGGCGGTAAAGAGTTCGTGCACCTCGCAATGTCCGTGCCAGGCGATGATCTCGACATCGGTCTCGCGGGCGACGTTGCGCGCCAGGTATTCGTCCGGGATCATCAGCACTTTGGGAACGCCGAGCGATTCCACCACCTGCTTGGCATTGCCAGAGGTGCAGCAGATGTCGGAGGCGGCCTTCACCGCGGCCGAGGTGTTGACATAGGTGATGATGGGCACGCCGGGATGGGCTTGGCGCAAGAGCGCGATATCTTCAGGCGTGATCGAATCCGCCAGCGAACAGCCGGCACCGAGATCCGGGATCAGCACGGTTTTCTCAGGATTGAGCAGCTTGGCGGTCTCGGCCATGAAATGCACGCCGGCCAGCACGATCACGTCGGCATCGACTTCGATCGCCTTGCGGGCGAGCGCCAGGCTGTCGCCGACGATATCGGCGACGCCATGAAAGATCTCGGGCGTCTGGTAGTTATGCGCGAGGATGACGGCGTTGCGGCGGCGCTTGAGCTCAAGGATGGCGTCGACATCGTTTTCGAAGGTCATCCATTCGGCTTTGGGAATGACGCGGCTGACGCGCTCATAGAGCGAGGATGCGGAAACAGGGTGATTCATGACCGGCTCCTAATTATGCTCCATTTGAGCATATCATGGGCAAATAGATATTCTCACCATGAGCATATGTCAATTGCGGGAGAGCGGTAATTTCGTTCCGGCGAGCGCGCGTTCTTCGAGCACGGTATGGCGGAAGCGGAAGAGCTTGGCCGGCCGGCCGCCGGTTTCGCTTTCCGTGCCGCCGGTTTCCTCGACCAGTTCCTGCTGTTCGATCAGGCGGCGGAAATTCTGCTTGTGCAGCGTCAGCCCCGCGAGTGCCTCGATGGTGCGCTGCAGCTGCAAGAGCGTGAAACTTTCGGGCATCAGTTCGAAGACGACGGGGCGGTATTTGATCTTGGCGCGCAGCCTGGCGATGCCTGTGGCCAGAATCCGGCGGTGATCGGCAAACATCGCCCGGCCGAGATTGGCTTCGGCGATGCACCCGGCTTCGGCGACCAGCCCCGCTTCATAGAGCAGTTCGTAGCGCTGCAAGGCGAGATCCTCGTTCCAGCCGCCGCCGTCGAGGCCGAAGGTGAAATCCGCCCGGCGATGACGATGGTCGCGCCTGAAAGGATCGACATCCGCCCAATCCCGCAGGCGCGTCATGATCTCATCCAGCACCGCCGGGCGGCCCTGCCGATGGTCTTCCCAGGGAAAATATTCGTACCAGCCGTGCCAGCCCGGCCGGCCGGCGCCCGACTGTTCGTTGACGAGACCGAGATAGCTGATCGAGATCGTCCGCCCGCCCGGGATGTCGTTGTTCCGGTCGCGGTCGGCGAAAGTATAGAGCTGTTCGAGATAGCCGACGGGGTGCTCGGTCTGCTCCTGCACCCATTCGCGCAGGCCCGATTGCAGGGTGCGATGGCCCATTTCGAAGGGGCCGGACGGCAGCGCATTGCCGGAGCGGATGGTCATCACACGCGGCTCGTCGCCCGTCACCGCGACGAGCACCGCAATCAATTCCGCATGCGCAAAGCCGATCGTCACAGGGGACCGAATACTCCGTTCCGAATGGGTCATTCCTGACACAGGCGGGAGCGGAAGCCAATGGTAGGTTCCCCCTTCTCCCCAGCGGGGAGACGATGCCGGCAGGCAGATGAGGGGTGAGCGAAGCGAAGGCAAAGAATAGGTGGGACTACTTCAACGATTCCCCGTCTCGGTCGCCAACCGATCCAGGAAAGCCTTCAATTCCGCTTCGTCGATGCCGACGAGATGGCGTTTTTCCGGGTAGGCGCCGGTGCGAACATCCTCGGCGAATTCGGTGAAGGCGGCGATGCGTTCGCGCTGCAGCCGGTCGTGTTCGGTGGCGAAATTGCGATAGACCTTGGCATGGCGGGGATAGTGGTCGCGATTGGCGCCGAGCACGTCGTCGGCGAAGAGATACTGGGCGTCGCAGCCGCTGCCGGCGCCCATGGAGATCATCAGCATCGAGGTATTGCTGCTGATGGCGGCGGCGACATCGCCCGGCACGACTTCGATTTCGGCGGCAAAGGCGCCGGCCTCTTCCAGCGCCTTGGTCTGCCGCCAGATCTCGGCCGCGCTCGCCGCCGTCTTGCCGACGGCGCGGAAGCCGCCGGTCCAGGTCGCCTTCGAGGGGATCAGCCCGAGATGGCCGCAGACCGGAATGCCTTCGTCGCGCAGGCGCCGGATCGTCTGCAGGCTGGCGGCGCAATAGACCGCATCGCCGCCGGCCTTCAGCGCCGCAAAGGCCGCGCGCAGATAATCTTCGGCCGAGACAAGATCGCCATATTCCAGACCCGGAATGGCAAAGGGCGTCGGCGCGATCTCGCGAAAGACCGGGCCGAGCAGCGAAGGCGGCACCGAGACGATGTCGATCCCGGCCTTTTCGGCCGCTTCCGCCTCCTCCAGTGAGGTGACGCGCAGCATGGTGAGCTGGCGCTTGCCCTTTTCCGCCAGCAGGTCGGCGACGGTCGCGCGCTTGTGTTTCTTCATCGTCATTTCCTTTGAGGATATCGGGCGGCTCAGGCGGCCAGCAGGGATTTCAGTTTGATGTCGCTGGCGGCGAGCGCCGCCGGGTCGGGATGGGCGCGCGCTGCGATCAGCATTTCGGCGAGGCGGATATCGCGCGCCACCGCGTTGCCCGGGCCGATGCCGCTGGCGGCGATCAATCGTCCGTCGGCATCGAGATGGAACAGAATGAAGGCGCCGGGTCCGAGGTCGCGGCGCCGATGCGTGACGGCGCCTTCGGCAAGGCCTGCTATCTGCAGCGTCAGATCGTATTGATCCGACCAGAACCACGGCACGGATGAAACGGCTTCGTCGCGGCCGAGCAAGTTGGCCGCGGCCAATGTGCCCTGCTCCTGGGCGTTGCGCCAGGATTCCAGCCGCACCCGGCGGCCGCCATAGACCGGCAACGGAAAGGAGCAGCAATCGCCGGCGGCAAAAACATCCGGCGCCGAGGTCCTGAGATAGCTGTCGACGGCAATGCCGTTTTCGAGTGCAAGCCCCGCTTTTTCGGCGATTTCGACATTCGGCCGCGCGCCGATGCCGACAAGGGCGAGATCGGCTTCGATCGCCTCGCCGGCCGACAACCGGATCACGGCCTTTCCGCCTTCCTCGCTCAGCCTCTCGATCGAGATGCCGCAGCGGATATCGACGCCCTCGGCGCGGTGGCGCTCGGTCAGCAGGTGCGCGATTTCCTCAGGCACACCGCGCTTCAGCACCCGTTCCAGCCCCTCGATGACGGTGACCTCGGCGCCGAGAAGGCGGGCGGTCGCCGCCAGTTCCAGGCCGATGAAGCCGCCGCCGATGATGGCGATATGCTTCCCCGGCCGCATGGTCTTGCGCAGTGCCGTCGCATCATGATGCGTCCTCAGCGAGCGAATAAAGGTGGTGCCGTCCGGGACGCCGGGGAACGAACGCGCGGCGGCACCCGTCGCCAGCAGAAGCCTGTCATAGGAAAGCGTCGTCCCGTCGGAAAGCGTGACGGTTCTCGATGCCGCGTCGAACTCCTTCGCCTCCAGGCCGGTCAGCAGCCGGATGCGGCTTTCGGCGTATTTTTCCGCCGCAGCGATGAATTTCGGATCGCTTGCATCGGAACCCGCCTTCGAAAGCGGCGGCCGTTCATAGGGATGAAGGGGTTCGGCGCCGACAAGCGTTATTTCGCCGTCAAAACCCCTTTCCCGCAGGGCGAAAGCGGCGCGCGCACCGCATTCGCCGGCACCCAAGATAACGAAATGGGCCACATCAGCCTCCGTCAGACCGAGATGAAGACGCTGCCGCCTTCGACCTTCACAGGATAGGTCTTGAGATTGACGCAGACCGGCGCGCCCTTGGCTTCGCCCGTCTTGTAGTTGAAACGGCCGTTATGCTTCGGGCATTCGATGATCTCCTCCATGACGAGCCCGTCGGCGAGATGGATATGTTCATGCGTGCAGAGCCCGTCGGTCGCGAAGAATTCGTCGTCGGGGCTGCGGTAGACAGCAAAGGTGCGCCCCCCATGATCGAAGCGGATGACATCCTCTTCGTCGATCTCGTCCTTGCCGCAGACTTCGATCCAGTTTCCGCTCATCTCATCCTCCCTCGATTGTGATTATTGCCTTGATCGTGATTATTGCGCAGCCGGAGCCAGCTCATTGTGGAACTCTTCGCGATAGGGCCGCGCGGTGGCCGGCAGTTCGCGCTTCAGGAAATAATCCTCGTTGCGCAGCTGGCGCAGGAAGGCCGGGATCATCTCGCGATAACCGGAGAGGATCGACGGGTTTGCCGCCGGCAGGTCGTGCTTGATCATCGCGTGCAGTCTGGGCAGCGCGTGGTAGGGCACCATCGGGAACATGTGATGTTCGACGTGGTAGTTCATGTTCCAGTAGATGAAGCGGCTGATCGGGTTCATATAGACCGTGCGGCTGTTCAGCCGGTGGTCGATGACGTTGTCGGCCAGGCCGCCATGCTGCAAAAGCCCGGTCAGCACATGGTGCCAGGCGCCGTAGAGGCGCGGCAGGCCGATCAGCATCAGCGGCAGGATCGAACCCGTGGCGAGTGCTGCGGCGATCGTGGCGACATAGATCGCCAGCCAGATGCGGGCGATGCGGATCGCCTTCGGCTGCTCCATCTCCGGAATGAAGGTCTTTTCCGCCGCGCCGATGATGCCGGCGGCATTGCGCAGCATGTCGATAACAGCATGCCAGACATCGAGGATGCCGAAGAAATTGAGGACCAGCCGGACGAGGTCGGGCGGGCGCATGACGGCGATCTCGGGATCGCGGCCGACGATGACGGTATCGGTGTGATGGCGCGTGTGGCTCCAGCGCCAGGTCACCGGATTGCGCATGATCATGAAGCAGGCGATCTGGTAGACGGCATCGTTCATCCAGCGCGTCTTGAAGGCGGTGCCGTGGCCGCATTCGTGCCAGCGGCTGTCGGAGGCCGAGCCATAGAGCACGCCATAGGCGAGGAAGAAGGGCAGTGCGATCCACGCGCCCCAGAAATAGATGCCGAGCCCGGCAAGGACTACCATGCTGCCGAGCCAGATGACGGTGTCACGGATACCAGGCGCATCCGAGCGCTGCATCAGCGCCTTCATCTCCTTGCGTGGAATATCCGTGTGGTACCACTGTGCTGCCGCCAGTCCCGTCTCGACGGCGATGCGGCCGCTTTCGCCGAGCAGGTCATAGTCGCGTTTCTTTGCCTGGATCGTCATCATCGCCTCCCGTTATGCCGTTGCCGAGAGAATAGGTTGACTTCGGAAGAGGCTCAATGCAGGCTTGATGCAATCTATCAAAAGCCATCATGAATAGCTCGCATTCATGATCGAATCCATCAGGAACGCCGATGCGCCGTCCGACCATATCCGATCTCGCCCGCGCCTCCGGCGTCAGCGTCGCCACCGTCGATCGCGTCTTGAACGGCCGCCACCGCGTTCGCGAGGAAACGGCGCGGCGGGTCTATGATGCGGCCCAGTCGATCGGCTATCACGCCGTCGGCCTCATCCGGCAACGTGTCTTCGAGGATTTGCCGCAATATAAGCTGGCCTTCTTGCTGCAAAAGCCGATGCAGCCCTTCTATCAGGCTTTTGCTCGCGAGATCGAAGTGGCGGCGCGCGCCGTGACCACCGCCCGTCTCCAGATCCAGATCGACTATCCCTCCGCTTCGACACCGGCGGCGATCGTCGAGAAACTCAGGGCTCTCGGCGCCCGCAATCAGGCCATCGCTCTCGTCGCTCCAGACTATCCTGCGGTGACGGCGGCAATTGAGGAACTGAGGGAAAGAGACATTCCCGTCTTTTCACTGCTTTCCGACTTCGCCTCAGGGGTGCGCAATGCCTATATTGGCGTCAACAACCGCAAGGTCGGCCGGACCGCCGCCTGGGTGATTGCCAAGACTGCCCGTGTGCCGGGCAAGGTCGCCTGTTTCGTCGGCAGCCACCGTTTTCACGGACATGAGCTGCGCGAGATCGGTTTTCGTTCCTATTTTCGTGAAAACGCGCCGGAATTCGACGTCATCGATACATTGATTAACCTGGATACTCCGGAGATCACTCATGAGGCAACGCTGACACTGTTAGAGAAATATCCCGATCTCGTCGGCCTTTATGTCTGCGGCGGCGGCATGGAGGGCGCGATCTCGGCGATCCGTGAGGAAAGTCTCGGCGGCAAGATCGTCCTCGTGGTCAACGAGCTGACGCCCGACAGCAAAGCGGGGCTTGCCGACGATATCGTCGCCATGGCGATCGGCACGCCCCTGCCCGCCCTGTGCAAGGAGCTGATGGCACTGATGACGAGTGCGATCGAAAACAGCGAAACGGCCGTTCCAGGCCAGTTCTTCCTGCCCTTCGATATTCATATCTCGGAGAACATTTGAGAAATGATGGGATTCTATCATTTCGGCTGAAATTCTTTCAGCAATGAAAGCGGGCGACGGCGATGGCCGATGGATTGCCGCAGGAATTCCGATAGAGATTCGCGGGCCCATTCACGAGGAACTGCTCCGCTTATGTCGCGGAGACGAGGAGGAACTATCCGTCATGACTTCGATCCGCTTTGCGCTCAACCATATGGCCGCACCGTCGCTCGCCATCGATGATTTCTTCGCGCTGGCAAAGTCGCTCGGCATCGACGCGGTCGAGATCCGCAACGATCTTTCCGGCAATGCCATTCTCGACGGCACCAAACCGGAAGCGATCAAGGACGCGGCCAGCCGCCACGGCCTGACGATCATCTCGATCAACGCCCTGCAGCGTTTCAACGAGTGGAATGTCGCAAGGGCCGCTGAAGCGCAGGAACAGATCGATTACGCCAGCGCTTGCGGCGCCAAGGCGCTCGTCCTCGTTCCGAAGAACGACGGCACCGGCTGCGCCGACGGCGAGCGCCAGGCCAATCTGCGCCAGTCGCTGACGGCGCTGAAGCCGATGCTCGATAAAGCCGGCATCACAGGCCTCGTCGAGCCGCTCGGTTTCGAGATCTGCTCGCTACGTTCGAAGACCGAGGCGGCCGAGGCGATCCGGGAACTCGGCGCGCAATCGACCTTCAAGCTCGTCCACGACACCTTCCACCATCACCTTGCCGGCGAAGCCGCGACCTTCCCGGAGCTTGCCGGCCTGGTGCACATTTCCGGCGTCAGCAACCCCTCTGTTTCCGTTGCCGATATGCGCGATTCCCATCGTGTGCTCGTCGACGGCGACGACCGGCTCGACAATGCCGGGCAGATCAAGGCGCTGCTGCAGGCGGGCTATCAGGGCCCCTTTTCCTTCGAGCCCTTTGCGGCGGAAGTGCACGCCGTGAAGGACCCGGCCGGCGCGCTTCGCGCCAGCATGGATTATCTCACCGCACGGGTTTGAGACAAAGTCTCCTCCGTCATGCTCGGCCTTGTGCCGAGCATCTGACCACTGCTGTTGGTTGACAGGAAAACATTTCTTTTCAGATGCTTAATTGGACCGGCGCAGATCCTCGGCACAAGGCCGAGGATGACGCCGCGGGTTTTGCAGCGCTTGTCAACAAACCGAGGGCGAGCAGGCTCGCCTGTTATTGAGCTCCGAGAGGTCGCGCCACCAGCGCGGCCAGTTTTTGAAATTATTCCCGTCCTCGGAACCGGCGCTGATAGGCGGGGTCGTAGAGTGAGCTCTCGCGGAAATCCTCTGCCGCAAGCGACGGGCCGACGAAGATGATCGCCGTGCGTTCGATCGGCTCGGCCACAACCTTCGCCTCGATATCGGAAAGCGTGCCGCGCAGGATGCGTTCGTCCGGCCAGGAGGCCTTGACGACGATCGCCACCGGGCAGTCGGCGCCATAAAGCGGCGTCAATTCCTCTACCACCTGCTTCAGCGCGTGGATTGCCAGATGGATCGAAAGCGTGGCGCCCGTCGCGCCGAATTTCGCCAGGGTCTCGTCGTTCGGCATCGGTGACGCCCGGCCGGAAACGCGGGTGAGCACCAGGCTTTGGGCCACTGACGGGATCGTCAACTCACGCCCGAGCGCCGAGGCGGCCGCCGCAAAGGCCGGCACACCCGGCGTCATCGTATAGGCGATACCGTGTTTCTCGAGCCGGCGCACCTGCTCGGCGACGGCACTCCAGACCGAGAGATCGCCGGAATGCAGCCGAGCGACATCCTGGCCGGCCGCTGCGGCGCTCAGATATTCCGCCTCGATCTCGTCGAGCGACATCGGCGCGGTATCGACGATACGCGCATCCGGCGGGCAATATTGCAGCAGTTCGGGCGAGACGATCGAGCCGGCATAGAGGCAGACCGGGCATCTAGCGATGAGATCGCGGCCACGCACCGTGATCAGATCTGCAGCCCCTGGTCCCGCGCCGATGAAATGCACCGTCATTCCGTCATCCTTTCGTCCAGCGCCACTGCGTCACCGGCATGGCCGGCCGCCAGCCACTCATGCCGCCGATGGGCAAGGCGCGTGATATTTCGATCCGTGTGAGAAAGCCGCCGCGTTTTGTGTGTTCTGCGAGCAGCACGGCTTCCATCTCCAGCGTCACGGCATTGGCGACGAGCCGCCCTCCCCGCTTCAGCGCGGCGATCGCGGCATCGATGACGCCGGGCTCGCTGCCGCCGCCGCCGAGGAAGATCGCGTCCGGTTCCGGCAGGCTTGCCAGCGCGCCGGGTGCTGCGCCTTCGACGATGGCGAGATGCGGCACGCCGAAGGCGGATGCGTTGCGGGCGACGCGCGCGGCCCGCTCCGGTGATTGTTCGATGGCGATTGCCTTCAGCGACGGATCGGCCAGCATCCATTCGATGCCGATCGATCCCGAACCCGCGCCGATATCCCAGAGCAGCTCACCGTGATGCGGCGCGAGCGCGGACAGCGTCATCGCCCGGACCTCGCGTTTGGTGATCTGTCCGTCATGCTCGAACAACGCATCTTCGAGCCCGGCGACGAAAGGCAGAATACGCGCCCCCTCCCCTGCCGTGATTTCCAGCGCGCAGACGTTCAGGGAATCGATGTCCGTGAGATTAAAATCCGCGGCCAGGGCATGTCTCCGCCGTTCCCGTGCGCCGCCTAGCGCCTCGAGCACGGTAAGCTGCGACTGACCGAAACCATGGGCGGCAAGCAGGGCCGCCAGATCGCCCGGGCCCTTCTCGTCCGAGGTCAGCGCGATGATGCGCCGCCCAGCATGCAGATGCGGCCGGATCAGGTCGATCGGCCTGCCATGCAGCGAAATCGTCGCGACGTCCTGCAACGGCCAGCCAAGGCGCGAGGCGGCAAGGCTGAAGGCCGAGGACGCGGGGATGGTGCGCATTTCTTCTGCCGCCACATGGCGGGAAAGCGTTGCGCCGACGCCGTAAAGAAACGGGTCGCCGGAGGCGAGCACGACGACGGGCGTGCCGCGCCTTTGGAGGATGGCATCGACCGAGCGCTCGAACGGGCTCTGCCAGGAAAACCTCTCGCCCGATATCAGCGATGCGGCAAGCGCATGGTGCCGTATCCCGCCGAAGACGGCGGGCGCGGTGGCGATCAGCTCCCTCGCCTCTTCGCCAAGCCCTTCTGGACCATCTTCGCCGATGCCGATAATAGTCAGCCAGCGCGGGCCTGAAGCAGGAGAGAGATCAGACATGGGCAGACCTGGCATTCTGATCCTCGGCGGCACCAGCGAAGCGCGCCTGCTCGCCGAGGCGCTCGCGGCGCGGGGAAATGGCGATATTCTTCTGTCGCTGGCCGGCCGCACTGAAAAACCGGCCGCGCAGCCGGTTCCGGTTCGCAGCGGCGGTTTCGGTGGCGCTGCGGCGCTGGCCGATTTTCTGAAGGCCGGCGGATATGATCTGCTGATCGATGCCACGCATCCCTTCGCCGAGCGCATTTCCGCCAATGCCGCCTTTGCCGCCGAGACCACCGGCATCGCCGCGATCGCTTTGCGCCGTTCCGAATGGCAGCGCTTGCCGGGCGATCGCTGGCGGGGGGTGCGGAGCATTCCGGCCGCCATCGCGGCGCTCGGCCCCTCCCCTCGCCGGGTCTTGCTGGCGACGGGCCGGCAGGGCGCCCATCATGCGGAGGCGGCGCCGCAGCATTTCTATCTCATCCGCAGCGTCGATCCCGTCGAGCCGCCGCTGGCGCTTGTCGATGTCGACTATGTGATTGATCGCGGCCCCTTCCCGCTGGAGGGCGAATGCGCCTTGCTGAAGCAGCACCGGATCAACGCCATTATTGCCAAGAACAGCGGTGGCGCCGCCACCTATGCGAAGATCGAGGCGGCCCGCCTGCTCGGCATCGAGGTGATGATGGTGGCGCGCGCGCCGGCCTCCACGGTCAAGACGGTCGACACTGTCGAGGCGGCGCTGGCGGCGATCGATCACCTCTTCCCCCCTGCCATGAAACGCGGGGTATAGACGAGGTCCGGCCGGCCGGGCCGCGCGACAATCCGCGTTTCGGCTGAGCCGATGATGACGCAGGTCGCCATATCGGCGATCGACGCGTCCGCCTGCGACAGCGGCTGCACGACGATACGCTCGTCCGGCCGCCCGGCCGCCCGCCCGAAAATAACCGGTGTCGTTGCCGGCAGATGATCGCGCAACAGCTTGAAGGCCTCGCCGAGCTGCCAGGGCCGCGCCCGGCTGATCGGATTGTAGAGGGCGATGACGAAACCGGCCTTGGCTGCGAGTTCGAGGCGGTTTTCTATTATATTCCAAGGCTTTAGATTGTCGGAGAGCGAGATGGCGCAGAAATCGTGGCCAAGCGGCGCCCCGGCTCTCGCCGCCACCGCCAGCATCGCGGTGATGCCGGGCAGGATGGTGAGGTCGACGGCGCGCCAGGCTGCCGGCCCGTTCTCGATCGCCTCACAGACGGCGGCGGCCATGGCGAAGACACCGGGGTCGCCGCCGGAGACGACGCAGACTTTCGCGCCATCCGCCGCCATGGAAAGGGCCGCCCCTGCCCTGTCGAGTTCCTCGCGATTGTCGGAGGCATGCCGCAGCTGATCGTTGCGGAGCTGCAGCCGGTCGAGATAGGGGCCGTAACCGAAGAAATCCGTTGCCGCGTCGACGGCAGCCAGCGCTTCCGGCGTCATCTGCTCGGGATTGCCGGGACCGGTGCCGATCACGAAAAGCCGGCCGCTCATCGGCTGCCCTCCCAGCCGGGCACAAGGACCAGCGAAAAATACGGCGCATCGCCTTCAGTCTTGTCGGCGAGCTTTTCCATCGCCGCATTCGCCATGGTGCCGCGCTCGACATAGACGGCTTCCGCAAGCCGGCCCGCCGCCGCCAAGGCCCGGCGGATCTTCGGCAGATTACGGCCGACCTTCATGATGACGGCGGCTTGTGTATCGGCAAGGCGGCGAGTCAGCTCGGCCTCGGCCATCGTACCGGGCAGTACGGAAAGCACGTCGTCGCCCTGGA
Source organism: Rhizobium sp. RSm-3 (assembly GCF_001854685.1). Lineage (NCBI taxonomy): Bacteria > Pseudomonadati > Pseudomonadota > Alphaproteobacteria > Hyphomicrobiales > Rhizobiaceae > Rhizobium > Rhizobium sp. RSm-3. The sequence goes on from NZ_MAWZ01000009.1 coordinate 29,243, forward strand.
CGATCGGCATGCCGGCGAGGGACCAGCAGCCGGACATGGCGCTGATGCCGGGGATCACTTCCGTCGGATAGCGCTGGGAAAGCCTGACATGCAGGTGCATATAGGAGCCGTAGAACAGCGGATCGCCTTCGCTGAGCACGGCGACGCTCAGGCCGGCCTCGAGGTGGCCGGCGACGGTTTCGGCAGACCGGTCGTAGAACTGGGTGATCAGGCTCTGATAGCGCTCGTCGTTCTTATCGATCTCGGTGGTGACGGGATAATAGAGCGGCAGCAGCGTCACGCCGGATTTCAGCAGCGGCTCGACGATCGCCTTGCCGTTGCCGCCCCTGCCCTGCTTGGCGAAATAGGCGATGACGTCGGCGCCTTCGATGGCGCGAACGGCTTTGAGGGTCAAAAGCTCCGGATCGCCGGGACCGGTGCCGACGCCGATGAGACGGCCTGTCGTCGTCGTCATAGGCCCGGCCTCGCCAGCGCGTTGATCGCCGCCGCCGTCATGGCGCTACCGCCGAGCCGGCCGCGCACGATGGCGAAGGGGACGCCGTAAGAATTCTCCACCAGCGCATCCTTCGATTCCGCCGCGCCGACAAATCCCACCGGCATGCCGAGGATCGCTGCGGGTTTCGGGGCGCCGTCGCGCAGGAGTTCGAGCAGGCGGAAGAGTGCCGTCGGCGCATTGCCGATCGCGACAATGCTGCCGCCGAGCCGGTCGAGCCAGAGATGCATGGCGGCGGCCGAGCGCGTATTGCCGATCTCGCGCGCCAGTTCCGGCGTGGCGGGATCGCGCAGCGTGCAGATCACCTCGTTCAGCGCCGGCAGCCGCGCCCGGGTCACGCCCTGGGAGACCATTTCCGCATCGCAGAAGATCGGCGCCCCGGCCTTCAGCGCGTCGCGCGCAGCCGTGACGACATCGGCGGAGAACAGGAAATGCTCCGCCGCTTCGACCAGCCCGCAAGCATGGATCATGCGCACGGCGATGTCGGCCTGATCTTCGGTGAAGCGCGAAAGATCGGCCTCAGTGCGGATGATCGCAAAGGAACGCTCGTAGATCGCGTCGCCGCTGCGGATATAATCGTAGTCTGGCATTCTTAATCCTGTCGCAGCGCCTTCGAAACGCCGGTTGTGCCCAGCCGTGTAAGGCAGGCGGCAGCCGATTCGCCAGCGCCTCTGTTGTCTTCGATGGACCGGGCGAGCCTCTCTATAGCGAAATCGATCCGACCGCCAGCGATCCGTTCGTCCGGCCGATCCGCGGCAAGCCCGCTGAGGATGAGGTCGTAACCTTCAGCCGTGCCCGTCAGCGTCAGCGCCGGCCGGGCATGCGCGCAGCCCTTGGCGCAGCCGGAGAGATGCAGCGTCAGCGAACCGTCGAAGAGGGCAGGTGCCGCGGCCAGGATGCGGCGCGCCAGAGCGCGTGTTTCGTAGAAGGCGGAACCGCAGGCGCCGGCGCCGGCGCAGGCGGCGATATGCTCGGCATTCTCGCCGGCTTGGGCGCTGAAGCCACATTGGGCCGCCGCGGTCTGCACGGCCGGCGCCGCCTCTGCGGCAAGCCCGAGCAGGAAGAAACCGCGGCCGGGCGCCAGCCGGATCTCGGCTGCGCCATGGGCCGCAGCGAGATCGAGCAGGGCAATCAGATCGGCTGCGCGCATCTGCCCGAATTCCGGCCGGACGCCGAGCACGGTTTTGCCGTCCGCCAGTCTGTGCAGGCCGGCAAGCGGCCTCTTGACCACGCCGGACGGAAGGGGTCGAGGTTCGCTGATGGCGGGAAAGCGTGCCCGCAGAAGCGCCGGGTCGATATCCCGTGCCCGGCTGCCCTGCCCGAGCTTTGCCAGCAGGCTCAGAACCTCGCCCACGGCAGAGACCGCCGCTTCCGCAGGGCCAACCACAATCGGCGTTGCAGTTTCGCTATCGCCGTTGATGGCGACAAGCCACTGCGTCTGGGATGACGCGACGAGACGGATATCGGCTGTAAGTGCCGACAAGCCGAAGGCTCCGCGGCCGTCGACGACGATCGACAGTTTCGGCGCAAGCCGCGGCGAAGCGAGGAGATCCTGAAGCTTGCCGCGCAAAGACAGCTCCATTGCGGTGGGATCGCTCACCTCTTCCGGGTCGATGCCGTGCAGCGGCGATATCTCGATCGCCGGTCCGTCCGGCACGGTAATGCCGGCGGCATCGATATCGGAGGCGAGCTGTGCGACGGTCTCGGCCTGCAGCCCGCGGATTTGCAGATTTCCGCGTGCGGTGATCTCGAGAATGCCGTTTCCGTGTGCCGCGGCTGCGCGAGCCAGTGTTGTGAATTGCGGCAGCGTCAACGCGCCGCCGGCCGGTCGCAGCCGCACCAGCAGGCCGTCGCCGGTCGCCATCGGCGCGGCGAGGGCGGGGCAGGCGCCGCGCGAGCGCGTCTTCGCCGCCGCGCGGCGCTGCAACTCCGTCTCGCCTCTCCTGTCGATCGCCTTGACGCTGTCGATGCCCATTCTCAATCCTCTGTCCGTTTCTTACATGATCGCGGCGGACGCGGCAAAACATGGGAAACGGTTGGTCCCGCTATTCCTCGAAATCCCGCCCCTTGCGCAGAAGATAGATGTCCATGATCCAGCCGTGCCGCTGCCTGGCCTCGCTCCTGAGTGTCAGAATGTCGGCCGCGATATCGCCGAGCCGCCCGGATCTGACGATCTCATCCTCCGTGCCGAGATAGGCGCCCCAGAAGATCTCGGCATCGGGATCGTCGATCTTGGCAAAGGCCTGTTCACCGTCGAGCATGACGACCGTGGTGGGCGCCTGCAGCCCGTCGCGCGCCAGCCTGCGCCCGGTGGTGATCTCGATCGGTTTGCCGACGAGGTTGACCGGGATTTTGTGACTGGCGGCCAGGGCCTGGATGCTGGTGATGCCGGGAACGACGCTGTAGTCGAAATCCACGCCGCCGTCCTGCCGCACACGTTCGATGATGCGGATCGTGCTGTCGTAGAGACTGGGATCGCCCCAGACGAGAAAGGCACCGCGGCCGTCATCGGCGAGGCCGTCGATCAGCTCTTTATAGATGAGGGCGATCTCGCCATGCCAGGCGTCGACGCTTTGCGTGTAGCTTCTGTCCGCCGTCCGCCTTTGCGGCACCGCGAATTCTGAGATCCGGATCCCCGGCCGGGTGACATATCGCTCGCAGATTTCGCGACGGATCTCCGCGAGCTCTTCCTTGCCAGTCCCTTTGACCGGCAGGAAAATCACCTCGGCTGAATTCATCGCGTTTATTGCCTGTATGGTGACATGCTCCGGGTTGCCCGTGCCGATGCCGATGATATGGATGTGCTTCAAGCCGATACTCCCTTGAGTCCCGGCGGTCTTGCCGAAAAAGCCGGTTCGCCGCAAGGGCGATGGCGAAGAGTTGGCCGCGGCCAACCGGGCCGGAATGGGCTGCTGGCCCCTATTGTTGCCGGAAATCCCGAATCGTGTCACTTTCGATACGCTTTTTGGCGCTATGTTGACAGAAAAGCGCATCGAAAAGGATTGGGTGTTTTGGACAACATTAGCGTATCGACGACAGATGTGCGGATCGAGCGGCATGCGAACCAGCTTTCGCGGCAATTGAAGCTTCTCCGCGACAAGCTGTTTCCGCCGCTCGCGCAGAAGACGCTGCGGACATTTTCTTCAGGCGAGGCCGCCCAGATGATCGGCGTGTCCGACGGCTATCTTCGCCAGCTTTCCCTGGATGGCAAGGGGCCGCAGCCGGAGCTTTCCCAGAATGGCCGGCGCTCCTATACGCTCGGCCAGATCAATGAATTGCGCCAATATATGGCGAAGCTAAAGCCGAAGGATGCGCTCAGCTATCTTCCCTGGCGGCGTCCCGGCGAGAAGTTGCAGACGGTTGCCGTCACCAATTTCAAGGGCGGCTCGGCCAAGACGACGACGACGCTTTATCTGGCGCAGTATCTGGCGTTGGCCGGTTACCGGGTGCTTGCCATCGATCTCGATCCGCAGGCCTCGCTCTCCTCCATGCTGGGTGTCCAGCCCGAATTCGATCTTTCCGATGGCGATACGCTCTATGGCGCCATTCGCTACGATGCCGGCCGCAAGCCGTTGAAGGACATCGTCCGCAAGACCTATTTCGACGGGCTCGATCTGGTGCCGGGCAATCTCGAACTGATGGAATTCGAGCATGAAACGCCGCGGGCGCTCAATGACCGGCAGAAGCCGGCCGAGCTGTTCTTCCGCCGCGTCGGCGTGGCAATCGCCGAGGTCGAGGCCAATTACGACGTCGTGGTGATCGACTGCCCACCGCAGCTCGGTTATCTCACTCTTGGTGCGGTCTGCGCGGCAACGTCGCTGCTCATCACCATCCATCCGCAGATGGTCGATGTCGCCTCCATGTCGCAATTCCTGCTGATGACCTCGGATCTGCTGTCTGTGGTCCGCAAGGCCGGCGGCGACCTGCAGCACGACTTCATCAAATATGTCGTCACCCGTCACGAACCTTTCGACGCGCCGCAGTCGCAGATCGTTGCGCTGCTGCGCAGCCTGTTCGGCGACGACGTCTTGACGGCAACCATTCTCAAATCGACGGCGATCGCCGATGCCGGCCTGACCAAGCAGACGCTGTTCGAAATCGAAAAGGGGCAGGTGCGTCGCTCGACCTACGATCGGGCGCTGGAATCGGTCAATGCCGCCAATAGCGAGGTTCTCGCCGGCATTCACAAAGCCTGGGGCCGGCCATGAGCAGACGCGATCGCCTGAAAGGTCTTTTCGACGATACGGCGCAGGAGTTGGCCGCGGCCAACTACGAAGAACCGTCTTCGCGCGGCGCGGCAGGGCCGGTCCGGACGATGGCACTGACGCTCGGGCGCATGGAGGAAGAGAGCAGGGCGATGCAGGAGGCCTTGCTCTCAGGCGAACGCATCGTCGAGCTCGATCCCGATCTGATCGATTCCTCCTTCGTCCGCGACCGCCTCGCCGACCAGCCACTCGATATCGACGACGAGCTGGTGCAGTCGATCGCCGAAAACGGCCAGGAAGTGCCGGTTCTCGTTCGTCGCCATCCCGACGATGAGAGCCGCTACCAGATCGCCTACGGCCATCGCCGCCTGCAGGCCGTCAAGCTGCTCGGGCGCAAGGTGCAGGCGATCGTCCGCCAACTTGACGATACCGATGTTGTCATCGCTCAGGGCATCGAAAATTCGGCGCGCCGCAACCTTTCCTACATCGAGCGCGCTGTCTTTGCCCTCAATCTCGAGATCAAGGGCTTTGAGCGTCCGATCATTATGAAGGCGCTGTCGACCGATAAGACCGAGCTGTCGAAGCTGCTCTCCGTCGCCAAGGCCATCCCGGCCGAGATCGTCAGGTCGGTGGGTGCTGCCCCCGGCATCGGGCGCCGCAAATGGATGGCGCTTGCCCAGGACTGGAACGGGATGACGGCGGTGCGGCTTGCCAAGCTCGTCGGCTCGGAAAAGTTCATGGCGGAGGAGAGCGATCGCCGTTTTGAGCTTCTGGTTGCCGAGCTCGCCCGGAAAGAGGCGAAGCCCGAAGCCACGGAATATGACTGGAAGCCGAAGAGCGGCGGCAAGATTGCCGGCCGAATCAAGAGCGCCGGCAATTCCTTCACGATCGCGTTGAAGACCGGCGATGCGCCGGATTTCGGCGCTTACATTTCACGCCGTCTCGATGAGCTATACGAAGCTTATCGGGCCGGAAGGTTGCAAGCAGGAGAGTAGGCCGCAAAAGAAAAAAGCCTCCGAACGTTGCCGTCGCGGAAGCCTTTCTCATATCTGGACAATCTGAGAATCGCACTTCCTCGAATCACTGTCAAGCATCTTCGGCATCCTTTTGGGTGGTAGGTTTCTTTTGCCTTGAAAAAAGGTGAGGGACATGGAGCCTCAATATGTATCGACGCCCTTTGGGCGGCGATCGATGACGCTTGGCATGCTGGCAAGCCAGGAAAGTGCCAGCAAGGTCGAACCGGACGCATCGGTCGATAAGTGGAAGATCTTTCGCGCGCTCTGCGAAGCAAAGGACATGGTCGGCGTATCCGATCGTGCGCTCGCCGTTCTCAACGCGCTGTTGACCTTCTATCCGAAGAACGAGATTGCCGAGGCCAACGGCTTCGTCGTCTTTCCCTCGAACGAGCAGTTGTCGCTGCGCACGCACGGGATGGCCGGAACGACGCTGCGGCGGAACCTGGCGATGCTGGTGGAGGCCGGGCTGATCATCCGGCGCGATAGCCCGAACGGCAAACGTTTTGCCCGCCGCAACGGCGAGGGCGGGCTCGGAGAGGCCTTCGGCTTCAGCCTGGCGCCACTGGTGGCGCGTGCAGGCGAGATCGAGGCACAGGCGGCTCAGGTGCTCGCCGGCAAGCTCGAATGGAAGCGCCTGCGGGAGCGGCTGACCCTCTGCCGGCGCGACATCAGCAAACTCATCGAGATCGCCCTGGAAGAGAAAATCGCCGGTGAATGGATCGAGATGCAGACGCATTTCAATCTGCTGTCGGCAAGCCTGCCGCGCCGCCCGTCGGCCGCCGAGATGGAACATCTGCTGAGCGATCTCGAAGCTTTCCGCGAGTTGATCGTCAAGACGCTGGAATTGAAGACGAAAACAGAAAAATCAGACGCCAATGACAGCCAAAACGGTCGGCACATACAGAATTCAAACCCACACCCTACATCTGAACTTGAACCAGGCTTCGAACCGAAGCAGGGCGTAAAGCCGGAGGAAGAACCGCGGCCGTGGCGGGAGCCGCCAAAATCCTTCCCCCTTGCCATGGTGCTGCAGGCCTGCCCGGAGGTCGTCGCTTATGGGCCGGGCGGCGGGATCGGCAGCTGGCGGGATCTGATGGCCGCGGCCGTCATCGTCCGTTCGATGCTGGGCGTCAGTCCGAGCGCCTATCAGCTGGCCTGCGATGTCATGGGGCCGGAAAACGCCGCCACGGTGATCGCCTGCATCCTGGAAAGGGGCGGACATATCAACTCAGCCGGCGGCTATCTGCGTGATCTGACACGGCGGGCCGAGCGCGGCGAGTTCTCGCTTGGGCCGATGCTGATGGCGCTGATGCGGGCCAATGGTCCGATAGCGCGGAAAACCGGGTGAACGGCCATGAAAAAGCTTCGCGCCAGCTGCGACAACTAGAAGCTAAGCGGCGGCTTGCTCAGCCGTCTCGATCGCTTCCTTCCCTGGCCTTTTGTTGAAATGCGCCGTTAACCATGTCATAGATGGCGGAAAGAAACATCTGTTTTGCTTCCATTTGTGAAAAACCGTAAAGCTTAACAATGCGCTACGAACTCGACAATGCGATGCTTCAAACTCTGCTTCCATCCTTTGCCGCAGCAGAGGATGCGCTGGCCCGACTGGACGAACGGGTGGTGCGTTCGCCGGTCGGTGAGGGCTTTGCCGAACGCAGTCATTTCTTCGATGCCGCCGGCGCGCTGTGGGTTGCCGGCGAACTCGTACATGTCGAGGATCTGGTTTTGCACGATGCGCATATGGACAGCCGGGCGCCCAGCCACGAGTTGACGATCGCCCATTCCGTGCTGCGGGCCCGCCGGCGCATCTGGACCGGCGAACCGGCCTGGGCGCTTGGCGCCTCGGGGCTTGCGACGCTGACGGCGACGCTCGGGGAAGGGGAGGGGACAGTGCCGGAGGCCAAGAGCCCTGCGGTTTCGCTCGAGACCGACGAAGAAAGCAGGGAAGAAGACGGGCCGCTCGCTGCCGAGATGGCGGAGATCGACGCGCTTCTTGCCCGCTCGCAAAAACTGCTCGACATCCACACCGGCAAGCTACCGGCAAGCGAGACGGCCGTCGCCCCCCCGGCGAGGCGCAATGACGATCCGCTCGGCTTGCTGGGCGATGACGAATGGGATGAGGAACAGCGGCTTGCCGAGTGGCGCGGCCTGTTGCCATTGGCCGACAGCTTGCCGCCGGTGCTCGGCGCGATCATTCTTTTCGAAGCCTGGGAAAGGATCGAGCCGTTGCGGCGTCAGCACTGGCTCGGCGGTCTTCTGGTCGCAGGGCATCTCCGCGCCCGCGGCAAGGTCGCCTCACATCTCTTTTCTTTTTATGGTGGGCTGAAGCTGGTGCGCCATGAACGTCGCCGAGCGCGCGATCGGGCAACGCGGCTGCAGGCCTTCCTGGAGGCGATGCATCTGGGGGCTGCCGCCGGTCTCAAGGAACTCGACCGGCTGTCGCTGGCCCGCACGCAGATGGAGCTGCGCTTTCGCGGCCGCCGTTCGAACAGCAGCCTGCCGGACCTTGCCGATTTCATCCTGTCACGACCGATGGTCTCGGCGGCGATGATCGCCCGCCATCTGCGCATTACCCCGCGCGGCGCGCTGAACCTCGTCAACGAGATCGGCATTCGTGAAATCACCGGCCGCGGCCGCTACCGCGCCTGGGGCATCATCTGAAAATAGAAACGGCCGGAGTGATCCGGCCGTTCTGGCTCTGTTTTTATCCATGTCGTTATCCCGGAACCGCTGCACACTTGCGGGCGACATGTATTTAAAGTGAACACCCGATCTACCATCCTGTCACGGAGTGCAGACCGGGTGCTCTTGCGCTTCCTTTGCCCCCGGAAGCGCGATCCCTATTCCCGCTCGCCCGTGAAGTTGAGCAGAAGCTGGAAGATGTTGACGAAGTTCAGGTAGAGCGACAGAGCGCCGAAGACGGCGAGCTTCTGGTTTGATTCCTGATCGTAGTTTTCCGAATACTGTTCCTTGATGTTCTGCGTGTCGTAGGCGGTGAGGCCGACGAAGACGACGATGCCGATCACCGAGACGGCGAACTGCAGCGCGGACGAACCCAGGAAGATGTTGACGATGCTGGCGATGACAACGCCGATGAGGCCCATCATCAGGAACGAGCCCATGCGCGAGAGGTCACGCTTCGTCACATAGCCGTAAAGGCTGGTGGCGCCGAACATCGTGGCGGTGATGAAGAAGGTCCGCGCAATGCTCATCCCGGTGAAGACCAGGAAGACGGAGGCGAGCGACAGGCCCATCACGGCGCAGAAGGCCCAGAAGGTGATCTGGGCGGTGCTGGCCGACATCGTCTGGATGCGGAACGAGAAGAAGAAGACGAAGGCGAGCGGCGCCAGCATCACCACCCACTTCAGCGGCGAGCCGAAGATCGGCACGTAGAGGGCCGGCGTCGAGCCGACGACGAAGGCGACGAGGCCGGTGATAACAAGGCCGAGAGCCATGTAATTGTAGACGCGCAGCATATGCTGGCGCAGGCCTTCGTCGAAGACGGCCTGGGAGCCGGCCACGGCGCCGTAGCGGGAATTGATCGGGTTCATGCTGATCTCCTCGGTTTGAACTAATAGAGCGAGCGGGCGAGCCGTTCGGCCGCCTGATCGAGATTGAGACCGCTTTCGTCGGCGATCAGCGCATAGGCGACCTCGCCGATCTGCCAATAGGCGGCTTCTGCTTTCTCAAGCGCGAGATGGCTGACCGGCTTGACCTCGAAAGCGCCGGGGCGGACGGCGAACAGCGACAGCCGCTTTCCATCAGACTGCTCGATCGCCATTTCGACACTGGGGCCGAATTCGGACGGGAAGATCTGCACGTCGGCGACCTTCCAATCCCCAGGCAGTTCCGGCATCACGATCGCGGTGGCGGCGCGAATATCGTCGGCGCTGTAGGTGGCCGGCGTCTGCGGCGGCATCGATTGGCGTAGCGCGGCGGTCTGATAGGCGCGGACGGCATCCTCGACATAGGCGGGTGCCGGCACCGATGCCGATACCTCGGTTGCCGAGAAGGCGCCGAAGGAATTATGCGCCACCCAGCCGGCGGTGACCAGAATACCGACAGCGGCAATGCGCTGCATGGAATGGAAGATGCGGCCATAGGAAAGACCGCGTTCCAGCCGGCGGGCGGCATCGCGGGTCTCGGGGCGACCGAAGGCGCTTTCGCCGGCAAGCGCCAGGCGCAGCTCGCCCTTGACGCTGAGGTCGGCCATGACCTTGGCGGCAATCGCCGGATGGCCGGAAAGATAGGATTCCACCTGGATGCGGCGGGCGACATCGAGCTCGCCATCCACATAGGCGTCGAGATCGGCATCGAGGATCGGATCAGTTGCTTTCATTGCCGTCTCCCCCGATCAGTCTCAGATGCGACTTGCGCGGCGTCTTCTCCTCGAATTCGCGCAGTTGGGCGCGGGCGCGGGAGATGCGCGACATCAGCGTCCCCACCGGAATGCCGAGCGCGTTGGCGGCTTCCTGGTAGGAAAGGTCTTCGATCGCCACCAGATGCAGCGCCTCGCGCTGTTCCTCCGGCAGGTCGAAAAAGGCGTCGCGCACCTGCTGCAGGCGCACGGCATGTTCCTGGCCGGCCGGCAGCGACTGCTCGGCCCCGACAGCCGCCTCGTCATGGCGGCGCGTCAGCGACCGGTTCTGGCGCAGACGGTCGACATGAGCATTGTGCAGGATGGAGAGCAGCCAGGTGCGCAGATTGCCGCCGCTGCGGAAACTCTTTTTCTTCTCGAGCGCCCGCACCAGCGCATCATGCACCAGATCCTCCGCCTCGTCCGAATTGCGCACCAGCGAGCGAGCATAGCGCCTCAGCGCTGCAAGCTGTCCGATGACGTCGAAGGGGCGGTCTTTGCGTTCCATGATTGAGTATACGCAAGCGCGGCCGATTTTATTCCCGGCGGCGGAAAAAAATCATACGGACCGGCGACCCCATTGCCGCGGCTCAAATCCGCGATTGTTTATGACAATTACATGACAGATCATGACGCCGCTGATTTGAGGGGAAAATTAAGAATGAAAGAAAAGAAGCGGGTCTACGAAGCTCTCGTAGACGGCGCCATGGAAGGGCTGACGGATCAGGCGCTCTATGATTTCGTCAAGGCGCGTTGTCCAAATGCCACCAGCAAGAAGATCGTCCGGGCCTCGCTTCTCGCTCTCATTGATCCTCATCTCAGGGACCGCAATATTCTCGACGTGATCTACGCCCTTGCGATCAAGCATCGGCTGGATGACGGCGAAGATGGGCTGGCTGCATCCGCGCGGGCGGCCAACCAGAACATGCCGCAGCTTTCCTGAAGCGCGACGCCTGCGTCTTCCGAGATAATCAGCCGCCGTCCGAAAGCCCTTCGAGGATCGGACAGTCCGGCCTGTCATTTCCGTGGCAGGCATGCACGAGGTGCTCCAGCGTGCGCCGCAGGTCCGAGAGCTCGCGGATCTTGCGGTCGATCTCGGCAAGCTTGGTCTCGGCGATCTCCTTGACGTCGGCGCTCGCGCGGGCTTTGTCCTCGTAGAGCGCCAGCAATTGCCGGCACTCGTCGACGGAAAAACCGAGACCGCGCGAGCGCTGCAGGAAGCGCAGCTTGTGGACATCGGTCGCGGCATAGTCGCGATAGCCATTGCCGCCCCTTTCGGGGCGGATGAGGCCGATATCCTCGTAGTAGCGAATGGTCTTCGCAGGCAGGCCGGAACGTTCCGATGCTTCGCCGATATTCATCGTCACCTCCTATAATTTTGCAAAGCGCAGTCTCAGCGCATTTGAAATCACCGAGACGGACGAGAGGCTCATCGCCGCCGCCGCGATCATCGGCGACAGCAGCAGCCCGAAGATCGGATAGAGCACGCCGGCTGCGACCGGCACGCCGAGCGCATTATAGCCGAAGGCGAAGCCGAGATTCTGGCGGATGTTGCGCATCGTCGCCTCCGCCAGCCGCCGCGCCCTGACAACGCCGGTGAGATCGCCCTTCACCAGGGTGATGCCGGCGCTTTCCATTGCAACGTCGGCGCCGGTGCCCATGGCGATGCCGACATCGGCGGCCGCGAGCGCCGGCGCATCGTTGACGCCGTCTCCGGCCATGGCGATGACGGCGCCCTTGGCGCGCAGTTCCTCGATCAGCGCGCTTTTGCCCTCCGGCAGCATATCGGCGCGGACTTCGTCGATCCCCAGGCTTTTTGCCACCGCACGCGCCGTGCGCTCGTTGTCGCCCGTCGCCATGATGATCTTCAGGCCGCTGTCATGTAGCGCCTTGATGGCCGCGGCGGTCGTCGGCTTGATCCGGTCGGCAACGGCGACGAGACCGGCAAGCGCGCCGTCGAATACGACGAACATCACCGTCTTGCCCTCACCGCGCAGGGCCTCGGTCTTCTCGGCAAGCGCCGAATGATCGATGCCGAGATCGGCAAGCATCGCCGCATTGCCGAGCGCCACCATCGTGGCGCCGGCAAGGCCCTGAACGCCCTTGCCGGTCTTGGCCTCGAAGCCGGTGACCTCGACGAAGGCGACGCCGCGCTCTTCGGCGCCGGACACGATCGCGTCGGCCAGCGGATGTTCGGAACCGCGCTCCAGGCTTGCCGCCAGCGACAGCAGCCGGTTTTCTTCGGTTCCACCGAAGGCGACGACGTCGGTGAGCTTCGGCTTGCCCTCGGTCAGCGTGCCTGTTTTGTCGACGATCAGCGTATCGACCTTGGAAAAACGCTCCAGCGCTTCGGCGTCCTTGATCAGCACGCCTTCGCCAGCCCCGCGCCCGGTTGCGATCATGATCGACATCGGCGTGGCAAGACCGAGCGCGCAGGGGCAGGCGATGATCAGAACGGCGACGGCGGCAAGCAGCGCATTGGCAAGGCTCGGTTCCGGGCCGACCGCCGCCCAGACGATAAAGGCAAGGATGGCCGCGGCGACGACCGCCGGCACGAAGAAGGCCGACACCCGGTCGACCGCGCCCTGGATCGGCGCGCGTGAGCGCTGCGCCTTGGCGACCATCTCGACGATGCGCGACAGCACCGTGTCGGCGCCGACCTTCTCGGCCGACATGACGAGGGAGCCGTTCTTGTTGATCGTGCCGCCGGTCAGTGCGTCGCCCTTCGATTTCTCCACCGGCAAGGGCTCGCCCGATATCATCGATTCGTCGACGGTCGACTGGCCCTCGAGGACGGAACCGTCCACCGGAACGCGCTCGCCGGGGCGCACACGCAGCCGGTCGCCGGCCTGGATCTCGTCCACCGGCACATCTAGCTCGCTGCCATCGGCATCGATGCGCCGCGCCGTCTTCGGCGCGAGATCGAGCAAAGCGCGGATGGCCGAGCCGGTACGCTCGCGCGCCTTCAATTCCAGCACCTGGCCGACGAAGACGAGGGCGACGATAACGGCGGCCGCCTCGAAATAGACCGGCACACCAGCACCATGGCCGCGGAAACTCATCGGGAAGATGCCGGGCGTAAGCGTGGCGACGAGGCTGTAGACATAGGCGGTGCCGACGCCGAGACCGATCAGCGTCCACATATTCGGGCTGCGGTTGACGAGGGACGCCCAGGCGCGCCGGAAAAATGGCAGGGCCGCCCACAGCACAACAGGCGTTGCCAGCAGCAGTTCGAGATAGGTCGCCTGCGGCTCGCCGATCATTTCCCTAAGCGGCAGGCCGAGCATCGGCCCCATGCCGAGGGCGAGCAGCGGCAGAGCCAGGATGGCGCTGACCCAAAGCCGTCGGGTGAAATCGACAAGTTCGGGGTTCGGGCCTTCGTCATCAGACGGAATGCCCATCGGCTCGAGCGCCATGCCGCATTTCGGGCAGTCGCCAGGCCGGTCGCTGACGACCTCCGGATGCATCGGGCAGGTATAGAGCGTACCCTTCGGCACCGGTTTTGCCGCCGGGCGTTTGCCGTCGCGATACGCTGCGGGATCGGCTTCGAACTTTGTCTTGCAAGCGGCCGAGCAGAAGTAGAATTTCTCGCCCTCGACTTTCAGAAAATGTTTCGCCGTCGAGCGATCGACGGTCATGCCGCAGACCGGATCCTTCGCGGTCAGGTACTCCTGCGGCGCGGCGGTAAACTTCGTCCGGCAGCCTTCCGAGCAGAAATGATAGAGGCGGCCGGCATGATCGAGCGAAGGCTTGCCGGCCTCTGGATCGACAATCATGCCGCAGACCGGATCACGGGTTATGACGTCGGTAGTCTTTTCCCCGCCATGGCCGCAGCAGCTGTGATCGCCGGCATGGGCGTGGCCGTGATGATGATCGTGATCGTGTTTGATATTCATGACTGTCTCCTATGCCCCAGGGGCAGTTGGAGAGACTTATCCACCTTCCAGCAACTGGAAGGTCAAGTGCCAATTTTGACGAGGCAGATTTTTCGAAGCCTTGTTGTCTCGGCCCAATCCTCAGATCGGGCTGATCAGCCCGACCGGCTGGCTGCCGAGCAGGGCGGCGACAGCAATGCTGCCGCCGGGTTCGATCGTCTTTCCGGTCACCAGGTCCGCTTTCAGCCCGTGAAGAGGGGAGGGGACGGCGATCGCCGTATCCTCCCAGAATTCCGGGCCGGCAAAGAGCACGCCCGGGTCGAGCCAGCCGAACATCAGCCGGGGTGCGGCGACGATAGCGAAATTATCCTTGTGCACCCGGGCAAAAGCCAGCACGTGCTCGCGCCGGCCGCCGGTCACCTTCAGCGGCAGATAGTCGCCTCTGGCAAAGAGCGCGGGTTGCCGCTGGCGCAGCTGCAGGCTGATCGCGATGATGCGCTGCTTCAATGCTGCCGCCTGAAGCTTGACGATCGGCCCGGCGTCATCAAGCCAGGCGGCCAGCAGCGCATGATCGATCGGCCGGCGGTTATCGGGATCGACGAGGCTGAAATCGAAACCCTCGGAGCCCTGGTAGATGTCGGGAATGCCGGGCGCCGTCAGCTTGAGCAGCGTCTGCGACAGGCTGTTGAGGTAACCCGCCGCGATGAAGGGCTGCAGCACCCTTTCGAAATCCTCGAGGAAGGCATCGTTTTCGGGTGGAACCAGCGCCGCCGCATAGGCCGTCACCGCTTCTTCGTAAGCGGCATCCTGTTCGATCCAGCCGGTGTGGAGTTTAGCCTCGCGCACCGCCTTGACCGCGTAATCGGTGAAGCGCGCGCGAAGGCCTTCCGTCTGCGCCCTATCGAAATCCTCCGGCCAGACGCCGGCCAGAGCCTGGTAAAGCATCCATTCGACATTCGGCTCCGGTGCCGCACCATTCGGCAGGTCCGTCAGCCAGGACCAGTTCATCTCACGCCAGCGTGCCACCGCCTGCACGAAAACATCCGCGCCCTCGCTTAAGGCGTAGAGCCTGGCGCGCGCATCCTCGCCACGTTTGGTGTCGTGGGTGGCGCTGGCCGAAAGCCCATGCGGCTGCAGCCGCGCCCGCTCGGCCATGCGGCGATGGAATCCCTCCGGGCCGTCGGGCGTCTTGCCCGGTTCGCCACCGACTTCGTTTGCCGCAAGCAGCCTGTTGTAGCGGTAGAACAGCGTGTCCTCCGTCGCCTTCGCCATCACAGGCCCGCTCAGTTGCTGGAAGCGGATACGGAACTCATGGGCGGCATCCCCCTCGACCTTGCCTTCGAGAAGCTTCAGCACATGGTCGAGCCCACGCCGATCATCGAGCCGGGCCATGGCTTGCGATGCGGTCGCGGCAAGGACAGCTGAATCCTGCCACGCGAGCGGACCGCCATCGCCATAGGTGCGGTAGACGGGGAAGGCGATCAGCAGTTCGCTCAGCGCCGTGGCGATCTCGTCTCTGTTTATCTCGGGAAAGATGCCCGCGGCGATCGACACCAGCCGGCCGGTTTCGCCGGCGAAATTGCGCTCGACCATCAGCCGCTTGGCAAGCCGCCGGCCTTCCTCGAGATCGCCCGTCTCGCCGGCAAGGCTGCGATAGGCATCGTCCAATCTGCGCAGACCGCCGCCGTCGATGAAGAGTTCGCTCAGCGCCGCGATGAACTCATATCCCGTGGTACCCGCGACCGGCCAGCTCTCCGGCAGCACTTCGCCGGGTCCGAGGATCTTTTCCACGACGATATAGCTGTCCGGCCCAACCGCGTCCCTCAGCCGGTCGAGATAGGCCTTGGGTTCGGCTAACCCATCGACATGGTCGATGCGCAGGCCCTGCACCTTGCCATGGCGCACCAGCTCGATCGTCAGCCGGTGCATGTCTTCGAACACGGAGGGGTTTTCGACGCGGGTTCCCACAAGCCCGGTCACCTCGAAAAAACGGCGATAGCTCAGATGCCGTGCCGCCTCCTTCCAATGGGTAAGCCGCCAATGCTGCCCCTCATGCAGGCTTTTGAGGAAATCGCGATCGGCTGAGATATCCTCGAGCTTTTGCCGGAGCACGGCGCGGTCACCGCCTTCGAAGAGGATGTCGCGCATGGCGCGGGCAAAGTCCTCGCCTGAGGTGACGGCTGCAGCCTCCGCCATTCTCGTTGCCACCGGATCGTCGAGCCGGTTTGCGATCGCGCCGTAACTGCTGGGGTTGAGCGGCAGCAGCGTCTCGAAATAGCCGAAGGCGAAGTTGCCATGCGTTTCGTCGAGGGTGATGCGCAGCTCGCCATTGGCCAGCGCCCGCTCGAAATCCTGGCCGAGCTGCGGCAGGGTCAGAGGCTCGCTCCAGTCGATGTCGAAGTAGCCGGCATAGGCGCTCTGCCGGCCGAATGCCAGCACGTTGCGCCACCAGACATTTTCCGGCGAGGCGGCCATGTGGTTCGGGACGATGTCCAAAATCAGTCCCATGCCCGCCGCAGCCAGGCTTTCCGTCAGCCGCTCGAACCCCGCCCGGCCGCCGAGCGCCGGGTCGATCTCATTGGCGTCGATGACGTCATAGCCGTGGGTCGAGCCGCTGGCGGCGGTGAAGATCGGAGAGGTGTAGAGGTGGCTGATGCCGAGCGTCTTGAGATAGGGAACAAGGCCGCAGGCGCGATCGAAGGTCATGCCGTTGCGGAATTGTATCCGGTAGGTCGCGGTCGGAAGGGTCATGAGGCCGTCTGACGTTGGAGGGAGACCCTTTCCAACGGTTGTGTCGGGGTTTTGGTTCCCTTACAGCGCCGCGCGTCTTTTCAGATGCGCAAAGGACGCTGTACATTTTTGAATCTACGCATCGTGCTTTCCGAAAATCGATTCCGATTTTCGGAAAGCACGATGCGCTAGTCGATGAAAACGCCCACGCTTGCGGCGCGCCCGGCCGAGTCGATAACGGTCAGTTTCGAGTAGCCGCCGCCGTCGGGCAGCCATTGCTGGGTGCGTCGGCGGGAGAGGTCGGGCAACGGCCTGCCGTTGGCAAGCCAGCGGAAGGGCGCGCGGCCGCCCTGCAGTTTCAGCATCAGCGGCGACAGGTCGCCGGCGCCGGCGCCGAGATCGATATGGGCGCCCTCGGGCGGATAGACGATCTGAGGCGCGGGTTCGCGGCCGGAGGCGACGAGCAGGCCGCTGGCATTCAGCGCAAAACGCCGCTGGCTGATCGGCAGCTCGGACTGGGCAATGCGCACGGCGCCAGCGGGCGGGCGGGGCAGCGGCATCGTTGATATGCCCGATTTGGCGAAGCCTTCGAAGAGGATGGGGGCGGCGGTGCCATAGCCGGTCAAACCCGGCACGGCGCTGTTATCGGGCCGTCCGACCCAGACGCCGAGCACATAGCGCCCGTCATAGCCGACCGACCAGGCGTCGCGATAGCCGTAGCTGGTGCCAGTCTTGTAGGCGATGCCGCGCTGAGGCGCGCCGGCGGGAGGAATGACGCCGGAGAGAATATCGGCGATGTTCCAGACCGCGACCGGCTCCAGCAGCGGTTCGCCGTCGAGCTTATCAGGTGTGCCGGTGATGCCGTCGCCGAGCCTTGCCGGCTGGCCGCGATTGGCAAGCGCCGTATAAAGCTGCACCAGATCCTTGAGCGTGATGCCGACGCCGCCGAGACCGATCGCCAGCCCCGGCGTTTCGTTCGGCGGCAAAGCCGGGCGCACTTCGGCGCGGCGGAAGCGCACCAGCAGCCGCGACGGCCCGACGGCGTCAAGCAGTTTGACCGCCGGCACGTTCAGCGATAGCTGCAAGGCCTCGCGCACGGTGACGTCGCCCTGATAGCTCATATCGAAATTGCGCGGCCGGTAACCGAAGAAATCGGCCGGCCGGTCCTCGATGATCGTCTCCTGGGAGACGAGACCCTGTTCGAAGGCGAGCCCGTAGATGAAGGGCTTCAGTGTCGAGCCCGGCGAGCGGTTGACGCGAGTCATATCGATCCAGCCGGAGCGGCTGGCGTCGAAATAATCGGCCGAGCCGACCTCGCCGATAATCGCGCCGGTCTGGGCATCGGCCATCACCATGGCAAGCGACAGCTTCGGCCCGAGTTTCATCGCCGCGGCCCGGGCGACCGCTTCCAGCCCCTGCTGCACTTGCTTCTTCAAGGTCGTCTGGTGCTTGAGGACATCAGGCTGCTTGCGCAGTGCGGCTTCGGCCACATGGGCGGCCAATGCCGGCAATTGCATGCGCCGCATGGGAACAGCGGCAGCCTCGGCCCGCTCCGCCTCGCCGTCGCCGATGGCCTCGGCCACGGCGGCCCGATCGAGCACGCGCTTGCGCGCCTCTTGCGCCGCGTGGAGATTGCGGTCCGGCCGGCGCCGTTCCGGCAGCTGCGGCAGAGCGACGAGCAGGGCAGCTTCAGCGACGGTCAGGCGGCGCGGCTCCTTGCCGAAATAGGCAAGGCTTGCGGCGCGCACGCCTTCCAGATTGCCGCCATAGGGCGCATGGGTGAGATAAAGGTCGAGGATCTGCTCCTTCGACAGCCGCCGCTCGATCTGCACGGCACGCGCCAGCTGCAACAGTTTTGCCGAAAGCGAACGTCCGGCGCGCGGCTCGATCAGCCGCGCCACCTGCATCGACAGCGTCGACGCACCGGAAACGATGCGGCCGTTGCGGATGAATTGCGTGGCTGCCCGCCCGAGCGCCCAGGCATCGACGCCGCCGTGATCGTAGAAACGCTGATCCTCATAAGCGATCAGCATGCGCAGGAATTGCGGATCGACGTCGGCAACTCCAGTCTTCAGCCGCCAGCGCCCTTCCGAAGTCGCAAAGGCGCGCAGCAATTGTCCATCGGCATCGAGCACCTCGGCGGAGACCACATCCGCTTTGTCGAGCGGCGGCGGAAAGGCTTTGTCGGCGGCATCGAGCGCGAGGAGACCTGCGCCGGCAAGAAGGATGCCGGCGGCGGACCCGATCGCAAACTTGCGCCACAGCCTCATTGTTGTGCCGCCACGACCTCCATCTTGCCGGTCGCGGTGCGGGCCGAGAGCTCCGGACGGTACATGTCCTCGACGCTTGCGGCCGGATGATCGTAGGTGCCGGGAGTGACGGCGCGCACGACATAGGCGACGTTGAATTCGCGGTTATCGTCCGCCGCGCGGTTGAAGGCGGCGACGAAGCGATCGTAACGGAATTCGGTATGGGCGGTGGAAATCTCGCCGATCCAGTCGAAATTCGTCATCTGGGCGCTGTCGACGAGGTTCGGATTGTCGATCTCGAAACCGGCCGGCAGCAGGTCGGTGATGACGATGCGCGACGGCCAGTCATTGCTTTCGCGCACATGGATGACAACGACGTAGCGTTCGTTCTGCTTGGCTTCGCTGACATTCGCCTCTTCGCCGTCGAGCGTGTAATAGCTGCGCTCGATGAGGAAGCCGTCGCCGCCGGCCGGCAGCGGCACGGTCGGGGCGGCAACGGTGGTGACAATGGCCGAGACCGTGTCGCTCGTCTGGTTGGTCAGCGTCAGCGGATGGTCGGCGAGCGCATCGCCGGTCATGCGTGCCATATAGGCGCCGGTGTGGGCCGCGCCGTTGACGTCGACCTTCAACCCGTCATCGCCGCCCTGGATGGCGCGGGCGGCAAGCAGCATCCAGGCTTCTTCCTGGGTGCTCTTGTATTTGCTACGGCCCCATTCCTTGGCGACGGCCTTGGCGAGATCCGGGACGACGGGCGGCACCGGCCGGCTTTCGGCGGCGAGCGCCAGGATCGCCGCGCCATCGCGCAGGATCGTGCCGTAATCGGTGCGCGACAGGTTCACCCGCGACACCATCGATTGCTGCGACATCTGCAGGGCGTCGAGGAAAAGGTTCTTCGAACGCTGGGCATCGCCGTAGAGCGCCAGTGCTGCGGCGATATGCGCCTTGGCAAGCGGCGTCGGGAAGTCGTTGATCATCGTATCGGCATAATAACGCAGATCGCTGATCGCCGCCTTCTTGTTGCGGGCAAGGACATAGATGGCATAGGCGATCTGGTCGCCCTGGCCCTTGATGTCGGTGGTGTAGGAGAGCGTGTTCTGCAGGTTTTCGAGCGCCTGCACGAAGGCCCTTTCCGGCACGTCGTATTTCATTTCGCGCGCCCGCGTCAGGAAATCGGTGACGTAGGAATCCAGCCAGACGTCGCCCGAATCCGGTCCCCAGAGGCCGAAGCTGCCGGCCGAGGCCTGGTAGGAAAGCACGCGGTAGATCGCATCCTGCACGCGCTTGCGCACGTCGTCGTCGTTTGCGATGCCGGCCTGCTTCGACACCTCGGCGAGGTATAGCAGCGGCAGCGCCCGGCTGGTGGTCTGCTCGGCGCAACCGAAGGGATAGCGGTCGAGCGTCATCAGCAGCGCCGGAATGTCGAAGGCGGCGGAACGGGTGACGTTGACGCTGATCGAAGCGCCGGGCAGCACGCTGTCGGCCAGCAGGTTCTTGTCGACGGTGAGCTTGGCCCCGGGCTTCAGCGCCAGCACCCTGCGTTCGGTGATCGGCAGGGATGACGGGCGCACCGGCACGTCGACGCTCTGGTCGAGCGACAGGCCGGAAGCGTCCGAAAGGTTGATCGAAACGCTGCCGGCGCCCGGCTGTTTGCCGATGAGCGACAGCGTCAGCTCGGATTTCGCCCCGGCTTCGAGGCGGATCGTCTGCGCGGCGGAGGCTTGTTCGATTCCGACCGCGTCATTGCCGGTCAGCTGCAGCTTGTAATCGCCGGCCGGCGCATCGGTGTTGGCGATGTCGAGGCGCAGATTGGCCCGGTCGCCTGGGGCGAGGAATTTCGGCAGGCTGGCGGTGACGACGACCGGATCACGGATGATGACATCCTTGACGCCGTGGCCGACACCGGTCTTCGACCATGCCACAGCCATGACGCGCGCCGTGCCGTTGAATTGCGGAATATCGAAGGAGACGTTGGCCTTGCCTTCGGCATCGAGCTTCACCGGCCCGGAGAAGAAGGCAACGAGTTTCTGTGTCGGCGGGCTTGACTGCAGCGCAATGGCGCCGCCGTCGCCGCCGGTCCTGAGCTTGCCGGTCGCACCCAGCGAACCGTCGATCAAGCGGCCATAAAGATCGCGGATTTCGAGGCCGAGCTGCCGCTGGCCGAAATACCAATCCTCCGGGTTCGGCGGTTCGTAGCGCGTCAGGTTGAGAATGCCGACATCGACGGCGGCTACCGTGACATAGGCATCCTCATTGGCGCCGGCACCCGCCACCTGCAGGCCGATATCCAACGGTCCGCGCGGCAGCATCTTTTCCGGCGTGTCGAGCTTGACCTGCAGTGCACGCTGTTCGGGATCGACCTTCAGCCATTTGATGCCGATCGAGCGCATCGGCATGTGGCTGTCCTGCGCGTCGCCGGGGCGGAAGAGTGTCGCGGTCACATAGGCACCGGCGCCCCAGTCCGCGGTGACGGGGATTTCGACCTCGCCGCCGGTCTCGCCGATCGCGGCATTCTGCACGGCGACGAGCTTTTCGGTTCCTGATGTCACCATCAGCTCGCCGCCGTAGCGCGAGGTGACCTTCAGCTTGGCGGTGTCGCCGATCTTGTAGCTGTCCTTGTCGAGGGCGATCTCAAGGCCATCAGGTGTTTCGGTCGAGGTCGAGGTGACGAACCAGCCGGCGTCGAATTCGACGCTGGAGGTCGGGCCGTCGGCATCCGGGCTTTCCACTTCGAGGCGATAGCGGCCCCATTTCACCGGCACGGAGATCCTGCCGCCGTCCATCGTCGCGTCGACGCTGCCGTTGGCAACCTGCTCGGCGGTATAGACCGGCTCGTATTTCCACGCCGTTCCCTCGCGATACCATTGGTACTCGCGGTTGAGGCTGTAGAATTTCCAGCGCAGGCCCTTGGTCTCCTGCTTCTGTCCGTTGGCATCGACGCCGATCACCGTGAAGTTGGCGATCGAGTTCTCCGGCAGCTCGTCGGAAAATTCCGGCTTGATGCCGATCGCGGCGCGGTCGCTCTTCACCGGAAGCACCAGCGAGCGCTCGATGGCGCGGCCGCCCGCTTCCTGCATTCTCACATAGACGGTGGCATTGAGCAGCTGTGTCGTTGCCGGCAGGTCGCCGACGGTCAGATCGGTCGTAGCTTCGCCGTTCTCGTCGAGTTCCGGCAGACCGTCGATCGGCAGGCGGGAATCTTCGTTCGCTTCTTCGTCGGCGAGCCCGAACAGGAAGCCCTTATAGGCGGCGCTCTCACGCGTCGGCTTGACGACGACGTCGCCTTCAAGCGTCAGGCCGACCGCCGGAGCGCCATAGAGATACTTGCCGGAAATGGTGATATGCGCCGGCGTATCCGGGCCGATTTCCTTGGCCTCGGTCTTGATTTCCATGTCGGTGCGATCCGGCACGAAATCGTCGACCAGGAAGCTCTTGCTGGCGATCGCGCTGCCCTTGGGATCGGTATAGATGTTCATCGTCCAGGTGCCGCGCATGGCGTTTTCCTGGGTGGCGAAATCGACGGAATAACCGCCGAGATTGCTGGTCTGGCTGACGATCCGCCGGTCTTCGACGCCATCGGGACGGCTGAAGATAAAGGTGAGCGGCAGGTTCTCGATGGCGTTGCCGTCGGTGTCGCGGGCAAGCGCCTGCGCATGCACCGTTTCGCCGGCGCGGTAGATGCCGCGTTCGGTGAAGGTCAGGACGTCGATCGCGCCGGGTGCGGCACGGCCGGTGACGCCGCGGTCGGAGAGGTCGAAGCCGGCTCGTGTCATGTCGAGGAAAACGTAGTCCGAGGTGCCGTTCCTGGCGGTGATGACGGCGGGCGTCAGCGCCGCCGTGCCGCGGATGAGGCCGGCAGTGAAGGTGGCGCGGCCGTTTTCGTCCGTGGTCGCGGTGCCGAGCACTTCATTGTTCTTGGCGAGAAGCTGCAGCTCGACGCCTGATATCGGCTTTGCCGAGGCGAGCGAACGGGTAAAGACATTGAGGCCGTCGGTGCCGGCATAGGTGGTGACGCCGATATCGGAGACCAGGAACCATTGCGTCGCCTGCGAATCCCACTCCTGCGCCGGGCCGTTCGGCGCCGTTGCCGTCATGACGTAGATGCCGGGCTTGCGCTCCGGCAGCGCCTCATCGACCGGGAAGCTGGTGACGATGTCCTTGTTGAGCTCGTTGGCGATGTCGATCGAGCCCTGCCAGACGAGCTCGCCGTTCTGATCCTGGATGTTCTGGGCGCTGTAGCCGTCGAGCTGGGTCAGGAACTGCGAATTGGTCAGGAGCGGCGCGATGGCGCGATCACCGATGCGGTAGAGCTTGAGGTTGGCAGAGGCGAGGTTGACCGAGACGATCGGGATGCCGCGGCGCGCCGTCGAGGGCAGCACGAAGCTGTCGCCGGTGAAGCGCACCATCTGGCTGCGGTCCTTGATATAGACGTCGATGCTGACGGGCGCTTCGAGCGCCTCGTCGACGGATGACGGCAGGCCGGTGCGGAAGGCGATCTTGTAGGTTTCGCCATGCGTCAGTCCCTCGACGCAGATCTGCTTGTCCTTGGTTTCGAGCGCCTTTGGGGCTGCGCCGTTCAGCGTCACGAAAGGCGTATAGTCGGTGGTCTTGATCAGCGCCTCGGAGAAGGTGACGCAGGCGCGCGGCGTGGCGCTGTCGGCGTCAACCGTGTGTTCGGTGATGCGGAAGCCCTGCGTTGCCTTCAGCTGCAGATAGGCCGCCTGCACATCGTCGGAGGCAACCAGCGCCAGGCTTGCCTTGTAGGCATAGAGCGCCGGGCGGTAATTGGCGTTTCGGTCCAGGGCGTCGGCCAGCACGGCGAGCGCCTCGGCGCGCTTGGGCTTGGTGCGCGTCAGCTCGTAGCCGTTCAGCGCGTCGAGCACGGCTTGGCCGCTCGTACCGCTCTCGGCGGTACCGAGCGAAGCTGCGGCGCGGGCGGTTTCGAGCCAGAGATCGGCGTCGTCAGGGGTGATCGACAGCGCGCCGTGGAAGGACTTGAGCGCGTCGGCCAGATTGTTGCCGGTGAGATCGAGACGGGCATTGGCGGTCAGGCTGTCGGCGCCCTGGCCCTGCTGGTCGTCGGTCAGCTCGAGATTGTCCTTGAAGTCGTGGGCCTGCTGGATCAGGTCGTTTGTCAGGAAGGTCAGGCGCGGCGCGGCGCCGAGATCCGGCTCCTTCTGGGCGGTGGTTTCGACGATCTTGCCGGCAATGGCGCCGGGGAAGGCGTTCATCGTCTTGAAATCGGATTTCAGGAAACACCATTTCACCTTGGGATTGTAGGTGAAGGCCTTGCAGCTCTTGTCGCCGATGCAGGAGGTCTTGCACTGATCGAGCGAGACGTTCTGCTCGGTGCGAAGATCGAAGCCGAAGAAATCGGCGTCCTTGATCGTCTGGATGTCGCGCTTGGTCTCCGCAGCGGCTGCGGGAAAACTGGCGGCGATCGTGGAAAAAAATGCGATTGTCGCGAAAGCAAAGAACGAGCGCACGGACATAGATTCCCCCCAAGGATACAGGCGATGCTGGCTCTGACCGGCGGCACTCTCGTCACTCTACGCGAGATTGTCAACTCGACTCGCGCGCTGTTTCGTCTTCGTACAGAAGCTTTCGTCCGGCTGTCACATCGGCGTGAGTGATCGCCTTGTGATTTGCGGCTTTCACAAGGATGAGCAAGGATTTGGGCAATCGCTGGAGGTAGCACCCATGTTCATGTCTTGCCGCCGCAGGAGCCTCGCCGCACTCCTGGCCGTCACTATTTTCTCAATCTCTGCGGGTGCCGCCGGCGCTGCCGAAGATGCCGTCGTCATCCCGCCGCCTGATGTCGACGAAGCGGGCGGGTCCGGCACCGAGACCGCCATTTTCGCCGGCGGCTGTTTCTGGGGTGTGCAGGGCGTCTTCCAGCATGTCAAAGGCGTCACAAGCGCCGTCTCCGGTTATGCCGGCGGTGAAGCCAAAACGGCGCAGTACGAAACCGTCGGCACCGGTGCGACAGGTCATGCCGAATCCGTCGAGGTGAAATTCGATCCCAAAGAGGTCAGCTACGGCAGGTTGCTGCAGATCTTCTTCTCGGTGGCTCATAACCCGACGCAGCTGAATTTCCAGGGCCCGGATCAGGGCACGCAGTATCGCTCGGCGCTGTTCGTCACCGATGCCGGGCAGCGCAAGATCGCCGAGCGCTATATCGGCCAGCTCGACAAGGCGCATGTCTTCGCCCAGCCGATCGTCACCAAAGTGTCCGACGCCACCGGCTTCTATCCGGCCGAGGGCTATCATCAGGACTTCCTGACGCTCAATCCAACCTATCCCTATATCGTCTATAACGACCTGCCGAAAATCGAGAATCTGAAGTCGCTATTTCCCGCCGACTATCGCAGCCAGCCGGTCCTCGTCAGGAAAGGCTCTAAGGGCTGATTACCCGTCAGGGAAGGATGTCGATGGGGGTGTGATCGGGGACGCGAGCCCAGATATCCTGCATTTCGGCGTTGGTGACGGCAATGCAGCCATCCGTCCAATCCCACAGCCGATGGGCTTGCCGGAACAGGCCCCAGCCGTTCGGAAGCCCGTGGATCATGATATTGCTGCCGGGCGGAAAGCCATTGGATTCGGCATTGCGCCGGTCTTCAGGGCCTGGATAGGAAATATGCAGGCTGAGATGCGCCATCGACTTGGGATTGCGCCAGTCGATTTCATAACGCCCTTCCGGCGTTTTTTCGTCGCCTTCCCGTTGCTTGGGACCCGCATCGGCAGCCTGCCCCAGGGAAATCCGGTAGGTCGAGATCGGAACATCCCCTTTGAGAAGGACCATGCGCCGCTCGGATTTATAAACGCGGATGAGGTCGGCCTGTTGCGCGAGCGGGGCTTCCGGAGGCGGTGAGCCCGAGCCGATCCTTGCCATCAATTTGGTATAGGCGAACAAGCTGACGATCACGATGGCCAGGACGATGAATTTGCTTCTCACCAGAATCCTCGATCTTCAAACCTACGGAATAGTCATATCGTGTCATCGCGCCCTCATCCAGAAGTGCGCGCTCAGTCCAATTTTTGCTTCGCCGACTTCTTGTTAAGAATTTATCAACGTTAACAATACTTTAATTGAGGAAAATCGCGTTCCGCCGCGGAACATATCGTCAAGTTGCCCGTTACGACAAGGAGTTTCGAGCAGGGACAGCTGCCGGAGCGGATGCCTCTTTCGAGTTATGGCGTAAACAAGGGGATGTATCATGGCCACCAATGTCGTGCGGCGCTGGCAACGAGATGATCTCATGAGACAGAGAGTATTGATCGTCGAAGATGAATTCCTCATCGCCCTGGATCTCGGGGCGACGGTGGAAGGCATGGGCATGCAGGTGGCAGGCCTTGCGAGCGATCGCGAACAGGCGCTGCGGCTGGCGCCGCTTGCCGATATCGCCTTCGTCGACGTCAATCTCGCCGACGGCCCGACCGGGCCCGAGATCGGCCGGCGGCTGGCGCAGGAGCACGGCATTGCGGTGGTCTTCATGACCGGCAATCCGGAGGTCGTCGCCGATGGCGTCAAGGGCGCGGTCGGGGTGGTGCAGAAGCCGGTCATGCCCTCCGTCGTCCAGCAACTGGTGAATTACCTTGCCGCGCGCCGCGTCGGCATGTTCGCAGTTGTGCCCTCACAGATGACGGTCTTTGCTTAACATCAAGGGCTTGAGCGATATGCCGGTCAGCCGGCTATGGCTGCAAGCTGCGGCGGCCGGCCGGCACCATCGGTTCCCGGCCTGCCATAGGCCTTGAGAAAGGTGCGGACGGCGTTGCGCGCCGCCTTCTCAAGCTGTTCATCGGTTGGCGTACCTCCGAACAGCGTCATCATCTGCAGGTCGGCATTGGCGAGCGCCACGAACTGCCGGGCGGCGACGTCGAAATCGTCGATGACCAGCGCGCCGGTATGAGCGAGCCGCGCGAGAAGCGCGGAGAGGGCGGTGGTCAGTTTGCCCGGGCCCTGCTGACGCCAGCTTTCGAACAGGTGCGGATAGCGCTCACCCTCGGTCTGCACCAGCTTGCGCAGGAATTTTCCGTCGTGATTGCAGATGCAGTTCTTGTTGAGGCGTACGGCAAAGGCCGTCAGCCCGTCCTCCAGATTGTCGGCATTCTCGGGGAAGCCCGACAGCACGGAGAAGAGCATGGCGTTGGCGCGGTTCATGACGTCCTCGACGACGGCGACGAACAGCGTCTCTTTTTCGCGGTAGTGATTGTAGATCGTCTGGCGGGAGACGCATGCGACGGCGGCGATCTCGTCGATGCTGGCGCCGGCAAAACCCTGGCGGCAGAAAACGTCGGCGGCGGCATCGAGGATCGACATGCGCTTGGCGCATTGTCCGCGCTGTGTATGCCCTCCCATCCGGATTGCCGGTGTCATGCGATCTTTCATGACGACGAAGATAAGGCGTCTTGACGTTTTAGACAATGGCGTCTAATTTTACATCTGTGTCCAAAATTTTTGACACGCTTGCTTCCCTGAAGATATGAGCTCCCAACCTCGTCTTCGCGCGAACGATCATCATTTGAACCCTTAAGAGCCATGCGGCGGAGCGAAGATTCGGCGCCTTCGCCCGCGCTTTTACGAAAGATCACCCTATGACGGCTTCCTTCTTTCGCATCGCCCTCATTCTCGGCCTGCTCTCGGCCATCGGGCCTTTCGCCATCGACATGTATCTGCCTGCGCTGCCCTCCATCGGCCAGGACCTCCATGCCGATAACAACGTCACCCAGCTGACGCTTCTCGCTTTCTTCATCTCCTTTGCGCTTGCCCAGCTCGTCTACGGCCCGCTGTCGGATATGTGGGGCCGCAAGCTGCCGCTCTATCTCGGCATTGGCGTCTTTGCCGTCGCCTCGATCGGCTGCGCGCTCTCGACCAATATCGAAACGCTGATCGCCTTCCGCTTCGTCCAGGGCATCGGCGGTGCCGCCGGCATGGTCATCCCGCGCGCCATCGTCCGTGATATGCATACCGGCGTGCAGGCCGCGCGCCTGATGTCGCTGCTGATGCTGGTCTTCTCGATCTCGCCGATCCTGGCGCCGTTGACCGGCAGCGCCGTCATCGAATTCTACGGCTGGCGCGGCGTCTTCTGGGCGGTGACGATTGCCGCCTTCATCGGCCTCGTCCTGCTCGCCACCCAGCTTGAGGAAACCCGGCCGGCCAAGGAGCGCAGCGGCAGCGGCCTCAAGAGCGCCATGAGCGCCTATCGGCTGCTGCTTGCCGACCGCAACTTCCTGACGCTGACCTTCATCGGCGGTCTCGGCATTTCGAGCTTCCTTGTCTATCTCGCCAATTCGCCCTTCGTGCTCATCCAGCATTACGGGCTGACGCCGACGCAATACAGCTTCGCCTTCTCGATCAATGCCGTCTCCTTCTTCGCGGTGTCGCAGGCTACCGGCTGGCTCGGCGAGCGTTTCGGCCTGGTGCGCGTCATGCGCATTGCCGTCAGCGCCTTCGCGCTGGCGATGGTCGTCATGGCAGTGGTGATGGCCTCCGGCTTCAACCAGCTGCCCGTCATGGCGAGCTTCCTGTTCATCGGCTACGGCTTTCTCGGCCTCGTCATCCCGACGAGCGCCGTGCTGGCCCTTGAGGATCACGGCGCCATCGCCGGCACCGCCTCATCGCTGATGGGCACGCTGCATTTCGTCATCGCCGCCGTCGCCATGGTGATCTCGAGCCTGTTTTTCGACGGCACGGCCGTTCCGATGGCCGCCGGCATCGCGCTCTGCGCCTTCGCAGCCTTCGTGCTGACCCAGGCGACGATCGGCCGCCGCGCCGCGGTTGCCGCCGCCGAATGATCAAAGACAGGCCGCACCCGGTTCCGCCGGATGCGGCCACCAACCAGGGTTGCGGCGTGGGAGAAAATACTTCGCGCAATTTAATATTGGTGGGTAGCGCTATCTACGCCTGACGAAGCATTGTCATTCCGGAGAAGACGCATGGTCGACGAGAAGCGGCTCATCTCGAAAATCACCTGGAAGCTGATGCCGTTTCTCGGCATCCTCTACCTCATCGCCTATATCGACCGGCAGAATGTCAGTTTTGCCAAGCTGCAGATGGTCGATGCGCTCGGAATGAGCGAATATGCCTACGGCCTCGGCGCTTCGCTGTTCTTCATCGGCTATTTTCTCTTCGAGGTGCCGAGCAACCTGTTCCTCGACAGGCTCGGCGCCCGCGTCTGGTTCGCCCGCATCCTGGTCTCCTGGGGTCTCGTCACCGTGGCGCTCGCCTTCACGCAGAACGCCACGATGTTCTATATTCTGCGCTTCCTACTCGGTGTCTGCGAAGCCGGCTTCTTTCCCGGCGTGCTCTATCTGCTGACGCTGTGGTTTCCTTCAGCCTATCGCGGCAGGATGGTCGGACTGTTCATGATCTTCAGCGCCATCGCCAATGCCGTCGGCGCACCGCTCGGCGGCGTGCTGCTCGATCTCGATGGTCTCTATGGTTTTGCCGGCTGGGAGTGGGTGTTCCTGGCGACCGGCATTCCCGCCGTCGTCGCCGGCATCGTCACCTTCTTCTATCTTCCCGGCCGGCCTGAGAATGCGAGTTTCTTGAGCAGCGAGGAAAAGGCCTGGCTCGAACGCCGGCTTGCTTCGGAAAATGCCGGCATGGGCGAAAATGCCGGAGACGGCTTCAAGGCGCTCATCGATCCGCGCGTGCTGCTGATGGCGCTCTGCTATATCGCCTTCCCGCTGTCGGCCTATGGGCTGAGCTACTGGCTGCCGACCATCGTCAAGGCCTTCGGCGTCAGCAACACGGTGAATGGTTTTCTCAACGTCATTCCCTGGCTGCTGGTGGCGGTGGCGCTCTATGCCGTGCCTGTCATGGCCGACAAGGCGCAGTCGAAGACACCCTATATCGTCATTCCCGCCTTTATCGGCGCCGCCTGCCTGCTGCTCTCGGCGCTGATCCCGAACCACACGCTGCAATTCGCCTTCCTGTGTGTGGCCGCCGCGGGGATCTTCGCGCCGCAGCCGGTGTTCTGGAGCCTGCCCTCGCGGTTCCTGAAGGGGGCGGGGGCCGCGGCCGGCCTTGCCGCCATCAATTCGGTCGGAAATCTCGGCGGTTTCGTCGCCCAGAACGTCGTGCCCTGGATCAAGGATGAAAGCGGCAGCACGATTGCGCCGATGTTCTTCCTGGCCGCCTGCCTTGCCGCCGGCGCCCTCCTCGTCTTCTTCGTCACGCGTCAGCTGTCGAGCCGGGAGGCTTCGGCGGCGCCGAGCCGGGTCTGAGGGCTTCAGCCGGTCAGCGTGAAAGCGTCGCTTTCGCCGGGAACGAGCTCCAGCGGCCAGATCCGGTTGCGGGCGCCCTGCGGATAGTGCTCGGCATAGGCCGGCATGCTGGCGAGCAGGGTTTCGCCGAGCTGGGCGCCGAGATCGCGCAGCGACATGCGGAACGAGGTCAGCGACGGCTGCAGGAAATGCGTGCGCGGCTCCTCGCGGAAACCGACGACGGCGAGATCGCGGCCGGGAACGATGCCGGCCTCTGCCAGCCGGCGGTAAAGCCCGATCGCCATCAGCTCATGGATCAGGATGATCGCGGTCGGCCGCTCCTCGATCATCAGCAGTTCGTGGCCGGCCTGATAGCCGCCCTGTTCGCTCGACTTGACGCGGATGACGAGCGCCGGGTCGAAGGCGATATCGTGGCGTTGCAGCGCCTGACGGTAACTGTCGAGGAAGATATAGCCGAGATTGATATCGGAGGAGGGGGCGGCCACCGCGATCCGCCGGTGGCCCTTGGCGACGAGCCGATCGACGCCGCGCGCCGCGACGCCCTCGAAATCGAGGTCCATCCAGGTATAGCTGCCGCCCGATGCGCTGCGGCCGAGTGCCACGAAGGGGATGCGGGCCTTTTCCAGGAGCTCGATGCGCCGGTCGGTGCGGCGGGTCGCCGAGATGATCAGCGCGTCGACCAGGCGGCGCGCCACCATGCGCTTCAGATATTCATGCGGATCCTCGTCATCGGGGCAGGGCAGCATGACCAGATCGAGCTTGTGGCGGGAAAAGACGCTCTGCAGCCCGTCGGTGACGCCGAGGAAGAAGTCGTCGCTGTTTTCCACCGTCTCACGGCTGACCTCGAGCATCAGCCCGATGACATTGGTCATGCCCTGGCGAAGGCTGCGGCCGGATTGATTGGCGACGTAACCGAGCTCTTCGGCGGCCGCCAGCACGCGCCGGCGCGTTTCGTCGTTGACGTCGGGCTTGCCGTTCAGCGCACGCGACACGGTGCCGATCGAAATGTCGAGATGCTCGGCGAGCTGGCGAATTCCCTTCATCCCTGGCGATCTTCCTCCCTTGCAGCGCCGCGCGTGATGACCCTTCTTGCCACATGACGACGCCTGCGAAAAGCTGGAAGGTTCGGCGGTGACCAATTCGGGAATGACGCGTGCGTAAGCCGGCGGCGCGTCCGCGTGCTATTGCTCTCAATTGCACGACAGAGGGCGGGTCGGGTGGAAGTTTTTGCGAAGGTACTGTCGTTATGATGACCGACCGATTCGCGCCAAAGGCTGCCGCCCACCCTAACCCGGTAAAAACGGGGAGAGGGGACGTGCCCCGCGAGAACGCTGGTGAGGGACGAACAGGTTGACGCATATACCCTTCGCCCCGCAAGCGGGAAAAGGTGGCGGCAGCCGGATGAGCGGCTCTCCTGGTCGGCATGCCGTTGATATGAACTAAAAAAACCGAGGCTGCGCAACGCAGCCTCGGCTGGGGGTCGAGCGGCGCTGATGAATTCAGCACCACTTCAAAAACTTCAGATCTACTCGCAGACCCGCACGGTTTCGGCGTGGTAGCCGCCGTCATAGCGGTTGCGGACGTCACGGTCCTCATACCAGCATCTCGGCTGGGGTTCGACATAGCGGGGGCTCTCCACATAACGCGGGCCTTCATCGACGTAGCGAGGGCCGCCGCCATTGACGAGTGCGCCGCCGATCAGGCCGCCGACGACGCCTGCGGCAACACCGCCGGCGATAATGCGGCCGGTATTGTTGTGGTGGTGATGGTCACGCGCGGCAGCGGGCTGAATAGCCGATCCAACAAGGGCCGTCGCGATCAACAGGCTGCTAACAATTCTCTTCATAATATTCTCCTCAGTGGTACCGGCCCCCGATTAAAAGGGAAATGCGGCAGCAAGGCGTTGGTTCGTTCAATCTTTGCAACATGCGTTAATGCATGTCATCCGCCTTTAGTCTTAGGTCGCCGATTGTGTCGCCGTCGTTTCTTCCAGCACCTCTTCGGGAATATCGTCGAAGGAGGCGTAGTTGAGGTTATAGAGCCTGGAATAGAGCTTGCCGTTCTTCATCAGCTGCCGGTGGTTGCCGCTTTCGATGATCTCGCCGTTCTGCAGCACGATGATGCGGTCGGCCTCGCGGATCGTTGCCAGGCGGTGGGCGATGACGAGGCCGGTGCGGTTTTCGAGCAGCTTGACCAGCGCCTTCTGGATCAGCATCTCGGTATAGCTGTCGATATTGGCGGTCGCCTCGTCGAGCACCAGGATCTTCGCATCCGCCACCAAGGCCCGGGCAAAACTCAGAAGCTGGCGCTGGCCGAGCGAGAGATTGCCGCCGCGCTCGCCGAGAACGCTGTCATAACCATCGGGCAGGCGCATGACGAATTCATGCGCGCCGACGGCCTTGGCCGCCTCGATCACCTGTTCGCGTGTCGCTTCCGCCTTGTGGTAGCGGATGTTTTCGAAGACGGTGCCGGTGAAGAGGAAGGGCTCCTGCAGCACCATGGCGATCTGCGCGCCGAGCGAATCCTGCGTCAGGTCGCGCACATCGTGGCCGCCGACCAGCACCTGGCCCTGCTGCACGTCGTAGAAACGATGGATCAGCGACATGCAGCTCGATTTGCCGGAGCCCGTCGGCCCGACCAGCGCCACCGTCTCGCCGGGATTGACCTTGAAGCTCACATCTTTCAGCACCGGGTGCTTCGGGTTGTAGCCGAAGACGACGTCCCTGAATTCGACCGAGCCGTCCATGTCGCGCGATAGCGCCTTGGCGTCGGGCGCGTCCTTGATGTCGACGGGCACGTCGAGCACTTCGGTCAGCCGCTGGCCGGAGGCCATGGCGCGCTGCATCACCGAATATTGCAGGGTCAGCGACCGGATCGGGTCGAAGAAGCGCTGGATGTAGAACAGGAAGGCGACGAGCACGCCGACATCGAGCGCCTGGTTGAGAACGCGGGCGCCGCCGACGACGATGACGAGCGCCATGGCGACGCCGGTCAGGCTGTCGACGATCGGCACCATCACCTGCGCATAACGCGCCGCCGTCAGATGCGTCCGCAAGTTCGCATGCGCCTTGTCGTCGTAAAGGGTGAAGTTGACGCCCTGCCGATCCATGCTCTGGACGGCGCGCACCCCGTGGATGGCTTCGGCGAGCGCGCCGGCCGCAACAGAATTGGTCTCATGGGCGGCCATGAAGGACTTGCGCGCGAGCGGCAGCCAGAACAGCCGGACGATGAACAGCACCGGCAGCACCGAGAGTGTCAGCAGCCCCAGCTTGAAATCGAGATAGAGCATGACGAAAACGATGCCGAAGAGCAGCACGATATCGCCGACCGAGAGAACCGAGGTCTCGAGGAACTCCTGCATCGAGTTGACGTCGCCCTGCAGACGCGACATCAGCCGTCCCACTTCGGTCTTGTCCATGAAGGAGAGCGAGACGCGCTGGAGATGCGAGAACATCGCCCTGCGGATATCGAAGAGCACGTCTTCCGCCACGCCGCCGACCAGCGTTTCCTGCGCGTAGCTTGCCGCATAGTTGATAAGGATGGCGATGGCGAAGGCGGCGATTGACCAGATCAGCGCCGAAGGGCTGCCGCCGGGCGCCATGCCGTGGTCGATGGCGTAACGGATGATCAGCGGGATCAGCAATTGCATCATCGTGAAGGTCAGGACGGCGACGACCGACCAGGCGACCTGGCGGCGATAGGGATGAACGAAAGCCCAGATGCGCTTGACGATGTTGCCGTCGAAGGCCTTGCCGAACATCTCCTCCTCGACGCGATGCGAACCGACCACCGCCCGCGGGGGGCGGCGCCCGTCCTCGCGAACGTCGGGACGCTCGGTTTCCAGTTCCTCGGCCATCGTCGTTCCTCCTGCGGCCATGACGTCGGGTGGCCTGCATCTCATTGCTTTTCCTCTTCTCCCCAGCGGGGAGAAGGTGCCCGGAGGGCGGATGAGGGGGCCGCACGGCACGCCCTTATTTGCCCTTCGCTTCCGCTCAGCGCGCTCGTCGCTATCGCGCCTCGCCCCCTCATCGCCTCGCTTTGCTCGGCACTTCTCCCCGATGGGGAGAAGAGAGGATTACGCGCTCAACACCTCGTCGCCCGGCCGCACCTGCAGCTCATAGAGCGCCTTGTAGCGTCCGCCGAGCGCCAGCAGCGCCGCATGGGTTCCGCGCTCGACGATCTTTCCGTCTTCGACGAACAGGATCTGGTCGGCATGCATCAGCGAGCTCAGGCGATGGGCAACGATGATCGTCACGCGGTCGGCGGCATAGCGGCGCATGGCGCTGCGGATGCGCTGCTCGGTGGCCGCGTCGATCGCCGCGGTGGAATCGTCGAACACCATCACCGCCGGCTTCAGCATCAGCGCGCGGGCGATCGAAAGACGCTGCCGCTGGCCGCCGGACAGCGACACACCGCGCTCGCCGACGACAGTGCCATAGCCAGTGGGAAGGCCGAGCACGTAATTGTGCAGCTGGGCGCTTTCACTGGCGCGTTCGATGCGGCCTTCCTTCGCCCAGGGGTCGCCATAGGCGATGTTGTTTTCGATCGTCGTGGTGAACAGGAAGGAATCCTGCTGCACGACGGCAATCGCCCGGCGCAGCGATTGCAGCGTCGCCTTGCGGATGTCCTGGCCGTCGAGGGTGATCTTGCCACCGCTGACGTCGTAGAAGCGGGGGATCAGATGGGCGATCGTCGACTTGCCGCTGCCGGGCGGCCCGACGATGCCGATCGTCTGGCCGCGCCTGGCTTCGAAGGAGACGTCGTGGAGCACAGTGCGTTTTTCCGAACCCGGATAGGCGAAGCTGACATTCTCGAAGCGCAGCACGCCATCGGTAAGGTTCAGTTGCCGCGCATCCGGCGCATCCTTGATTGCGATGTCGAGATCGAGCAGGTTGAAGAGCCGCGTGCCGCAGGTCGAGGCGCGGGCAAAGGCATTGACCATCAGGCCGAGCTGGCGCACCGGCATCTGCAGGATGGTCATGAAGGTCAGGAACGAGGCGAGCGTGCCGACGGTGATCTCGCCCGACATCACCTTGCCGCCGCCGACGAAAAGCACCAAGCCCATCGCCGCGAAGAAGGAGAAGGTCATGGCGCTGGTATTCGTCACGCGGATGCCGACACGCTGATGCGCGAGCGCCAGCGCGTTTTTCGAGGCCGCCTCGAATTTCGACAGCTCGTGGTCCTGTGCGGCAAAGGCGCGCACGACGCGGATGCCGCCGAGATTTTCCTCCATGATGCGGGTCAGCACCGACAGCCGCTCCTGCAGGTCGAGCCAGGTGGCGCGCAGCCTCAGCTGCGTCACCGAGGAGCGCCAGCCGACGAAGGGTACGAAGGAGAGCGCCAGCAGGCCGAGCACCATGTCGGTCGACAGCAGCATATAAGCGCCGATGCCGATCAGGATCGACAGCAGGATCATCCGGACGAGCGCTGTCGAAAAATACATGCGCACGCCTTCGAGATCGAGCAGGCCGATGGTGATCAGATCGCCGGAGTGTACGGTGTCGTGAAAGCTGAAAGAGAGGCGCTGGATCTTTTCGTAGCAGGCCAGCCGCAATTCGTAGCCGATGTGATGACCAACGGCTTCGCTGTAATAGTTCTGAACCATGGTGAAGAGGCCGCGCAGCACGCTGGCGCCGAGCAGAAGCAGCGCCGTGGTCAGAAGCGCGTCCTGCGCCGCCTGGCCCGCGGCGCCGCCGCTCATCGCCATCTGCGTGTGGTCGACCGCCTGGCCGAGAAGGCGGGGGATCATCAGCTGGAAGGTGGAGGCGACCAGCGTGGCGCCGATCGCAAAGCCCGATTGCCAGGGGTGGCGGAAGGCCATCATGGTGATGCGCACCAATGTGAAGAGGCCTCGGCCCCAGCCTGCCGCAGTTGCAAGCGCCATCGAAGCCGAAGGCTTCGTCGCGCGTATTAACGCATCGCTGCTCACGGTGTTTTTTCCAATAGATGTGTGGTCGGACGCTGGCCCGAAAAGACGGCAAATCCATGAAAGGATTGATAGCACCGTCACTTTTGCCGATTCCATTTGGGGGTTCAAGTAAAGAATTCACCAACTGGTTATTTTTACGTGAGCGCCCCTCGCATCCGGACGGGAACAATCGGCGCGCGTGTGGGTTGCAGCAGGCAAACCCTGTCGGGCAACCGTTACCGGAGAGAGACCCATGCCACTGAAAGCCCTCGCTCTCAATGCCACACTCAAGATGACCAACGCCAAGGAGCCGTCTTCGACCGACCGGATGATCGGTCTCATCGACAAGGCGCTGTCGGCCTATGACGTCAAGACGGAAGTGCTCCGGCTTGCCGACTTCAACGTCAAGCCGGGCGTCACATCGGACGAAGGCGAAGGCGATGACTGGCCGGATATTCGCGCCAAGCTGCTCGCCGCCGACATCCTGATCATGGCGACGCCGATCTGGCTCGGCCAGCCGTCGAGCGTCTGCAAGCGGG
Source organism: Rhizobium sp. RSm-3 (assembly GCF_001854685.1). Lineage (NCBI taxonomy): Bacteria > Pseudomonadati > Pseudomonadota > Alphaproteobacteria > Hyphomicrobiales > Rhizobiaceae > Rhizobium > Rhizobium sp. RSm-3. The sequence goes on from NZ_MAWZ01000009.1 coordinate 65,841, forward strand.
CGCTGGAGCGCATGGACGCCTTCCTCGACGAGACCGACGATCAGGGCCGCATGGTCTCCTACGGCAGGGTCGCGGCCGTCGCCGTCGTCGGCAACGAGGATGGCGCCCATCATGTGTCGGCCGAACTCTACCAGGCACTGAACGACGTCGGCTTCACCATTCCGGCCAATGCCGTCGCCTACTGGGTCGGCGAGGCGATGGGTTCCAGGAATTTCGTCGATCTCGACAAGGTGCCGAAGGTCGTGACGACAGCCGTCGACATGCTGGCGCGCAACACGGCACATCTGGCGGGCCTGTTGAAGGCCAAGCAATATCCGGGCGAGGACGGCTGAAGTCGGCCCGTCTAAATCGTTTACTTTCAAAAGCTTGAACCCTCGTGGCAACAAAGCTCTTGCCACGGGCGCCGTTTGGCGCTTTGATACACGACTAGTTTGATAGACTATAGACGGGCGTGATTGCTCCGCTCGTGCACTTCCGGGGCCTCCGGCTCGGACTTCGATCCTGCGGCAAATCGTGAATGGCCGCATGAACCTCATCAACGCATGATCCGCAGTCTATGCGTTGAAACCTCGATCGACACACGGTGCGGATGAAGCCGCAAAGGAGTTGCGATGACGGTTCAGGGACTTTTTTCCGCCAGAGCCAATGCGGCGGCGCAGATTTCGGCCGTGCCGCGGATTGCCATCGTCGGACGCGGTTTTTCCGGGATGATGACGGCGATTGCGCTGATGAAGACGGTGCGTGCGCCCTTCCATCTGCAGCTGTTCGATCCGAATTCCTCGGTCAGCGGCGGCCAGGCGCTGGCCTCGGTCCGCTCTTCGACGATCCTCAATACCCGTGTGCGCGATCTCTCGGTCGCGGTCGGCGACAGCGACGATTTCAACGACTGGCTCTGCAGCAATACAGCCTTCCGCGCCGCCGTGCCGGCCGCCATACCCGGTTTCCGGCAGATCTTCGTGCCGAAGGAAATCTTCAGCGATTATGTCTACCAGCGCTTTTCCGAAGCGCTGGCCGCGCGCAGAGACATCACGGTCCAGGTCTGCAACGATCCGGTGGTGGCGATCCGCAGGAGCCACGGCAACCGCTTCCTGCTCGAAAGCGCCAATCCCGCCAATCCGCTGTTCGATACCGTGATGCTAGCCACCGGCTATGGCCTGAACGATCAGGGCGCCGGCGGCGAGGAGGCTTCGCCGGTCAGGGCGCAGCGGCTGGTGGCAAGGCCGCATGCGGTTCTGCTCGGCAGCGGCATCCGCGTCGTCGACCAGTTGCTGCAGCTGCGCGATGCCGGTTATGCCGGCCAGGTGACGATCATCTCCAGGCGCGGCTTCCTGCCGCAGAGCCATACGCCGAATTCCGCCGATCCGGTGTTTCCGGCCGCAGCGTTGCCGGAGAGCCTGCCCGAGATCGTCCGCTTCATCCGTCAGGCTTGCCGCGAGGCCGAGGAAGAGGGCAGAAGCTGGCAATCGGTGATGAACGGCCTGAGGAAACACGCTCGCTCGCTCTGGCGTTCGCTGCCGGCGCGCCACAAACACCAGTTCAACCGGCATCTGAGAGCAATCTACGACAGCCACCGCAACCGCCTGCCGGAGGCCATGCACCTGCGCCTGAAACGCGAGCTTGCCGAAGGCCGCACGGTGCTGCGCCGCGGCCGGGCCGGGCGCCGTGGCCTCAGCGGCCTGTTCTTCACGCCGGCCGGTTCCTCCACCGAAGAGGTCATCCATGCCGAACGCGTCATCGATTGCCGTTGTCAGGCGCCGGATCTTTCGGCGCCGCTGATCGGAAGCCTGTTTTCCGCCGGCCTCGCCATGCCCGACGAACTCTCGCTGGGGCTGGCGGTCAATGCGCGCGGCGAGCCCTTCCTGGAGGACGGCTCAACCGTTGCCGGGCTTTTTGCCGTCGGCCCGCTCGGCCTCGGCAGCCTTCCCGATATCGATCTGGTGCCGGAGATTGTCTCGCAGGCCTATGCCGCTGCCGAGCGGGTGGGCGCGCAGTTCTATCCGCAGGTCAGGGCAGTCTGAAAATTTGAGGCCGCTTCGGAACCATCCGCCTGCCGCGGCGTTATCAAGCGCTGGCGAGTAAGAGGGGCCGATGGAAGCGCTGAATCGACAAGATACGTCCCTAAACGAAGAGGGACGCTTTCGCCTTTTGGTCGATGCCATCACCGACTACGCCATCTATATGCTCAGCCCTGAAGGCATCGTCACCAGCTGGAATACCGGTGCGCAGCGGTTCAAAGGCTACAAGCCGTCGGAAATTCTCGGTGAGCATTTTTCCCGTTTTTACTCGGAAGAGGACCGCGCCGCGGGAATTCCGGAGCGCGCGCTCGCAACCGCCAAGGAGCAGGGCCGGTTCGAGGGCGAGGGCTGGCGTCAGCGCAAGGATGGAACCCGCTTCTGGGCGCATGTGATCATCGACCCGATCCGCCGTCCCTCCGGCGAACTCATCGGCTATGCCAAGATCACCCGGGACCTGACCGAACGCAGAGCGGCCGAAAAGGCGATCCGCCAGAGTGAGGAACAATTCCGCCGGCTGGTCCAGGGCGTTTCGGATTATGCGATCTACATGCTCGATCCCGACGGCAATGTCAGCAGCTGGAATTTCGGCGCCGAGCGCATCAAGGGCTATCGGCCCGATGAAATCATCGGCCGGCATTTCTCGACCTTCTATACCCCGGAGGACCGTGAAGCCGGCGTACCGGAGATGGCGCTCGGCATCGCGCGCGCCGAAGGCCGGTTCGAGCGGGAAGGCTGGCGCGTCCGCAAGGACGGCACCCGCTTCTGGGCCAGCATCGTCATCGACGTCATCCGCGACGATGAAGGCGGTGTGCTGGGTTTTGCCAAGATCACCCGCGATATTACCGAGAAGATGGAGACCCAGCGGGCGCTGGAGCAGGCCCGCGAAGAGCTGTTCCAATCGCAGAAGATGGAGGCGATCGGCCAATTGACCGGCGGCATCGCCCATGATTTCAACAATCTGCTGATGGCCGTGCTCGGCAGTCTGGAAATCCTGAAGAAACGCATGCCGCAGGATCTGTCGCTGACATCGCTTGTCGATAACGCCATGCAGGGGGCCCAGCGGGGCGCGGCGTTGACGCAGCGCATGCTGGCCTTTTCCCGCCGGCAGGAACTGCACATCGAGCCGATCGACGTTTCCGGCCTGATGCGCGGCATGATGGATATGCTGAGCCGGTCGCTCGGCCCCCTCACCAGGATCGAGACCTCTTTCCCGGTCAGGCTGCCGACGATCCTGACCGATCCGAACCAGCTGGAGATGGCGATCCTGAACCTCGTGGTCAACGCCCGCGACGCCATGCCTTCCGGCGGCCGGATCGTGCTTCGCGCGTCGGAGGAAACCGCGCCGTCAGGCAAGGGTCCGCTGCCGCATGGCCGCTATGTGAGAATCGCGGTGATCGATGAAGGCGAGGGCATGGATGCAAAGACGATGGAGCAGGCAATCACGCCGTTCTTCACCACCAAGGGTGTCGGCAAGGGCACCGGTCTCGGCCTTTCGATGGTTCAGGGCCTTGCCTCCCAGTCCGGCGGCCGCCTGATGCTGAAGAGCCGCCTTGGCGAAGGCACGACGGCTGAGTTGTGGTTCCCGGTCGTCAATGTCAAGCAGGCGGTGCAGGTCGCGGCCGACCTGCCGCAACGCGCGGAAAATGCGCCGCGCGGGCTGCGCATCGTCGCCGTCGATGACGATGGTCTGGTGCTGATGAATACGACGCTAATGCTGGAGGATCTCGGTCACACCGTGTTCGAGGCGATGGCAGGTCCCGAGGCGCTCGAGATCCTGCGCAGGCAGCCGGTCGATCTGGTGATTTGCGACCATGCCATGCCGCGCATGACAGGTGCCGAGCTCGCCAAGGTGATCCGCGGGGAATGGCCTGAAATGCCGATCATTCTCGCAACCGGTTACGCCGAACTCCCCGAAGGCACCGGCATCGCCAATCTGCCCCGCCTCGGCAAGCCCTTCTCGCAGGCGCAGCTCGCCGATGCGATCAGCCGGGTCGCTTCTTAGAGCAAATCCAGGAAAAGAGTGAAACGGTTTTCCGTCCGGAATTGCGTAAAACAAAAAGCTGGGGCGGCGGCGCTAGGCCAGACGCTTCTCGTCGCCATTATCCTGGATGACGGCGCGGTCAGTCCCGGCCGTGGATGAAGCGGCGCCGCTCTGGAGACGCTTTTCGGTGTCTTGCAGGTCAAGGATCGCGCGTTCGATCTGCTCAGCCGGAGTTTCGACGCGCTGCCGATGACGCTGCCACAAGCCGACGAGCAGGCGTCGGCTCGGGACTTCGATCGTCTCGTGCAGGAACCATGCTCCCCCCACCGCAACGAACAGGGCTACCGCGATGAGCGCCGGTTCCGGCATCACAGTTTCAAAAGTCCGATGCACCAGGAACATTATCGGGACGTGGAAAAGATAGAGTGAGAAGCTGATCGTCCCGAGAAATCTCGTCGGTGCAGCTGCCAGGACATTTGCCGCGATGGGAGGTTGGCGAGCGACGAGCGCCACGATGACGGCTGCGGCGACCGCGCTTTGCAGGCTCCAGAATTCGGGGGAAAAACCAGGCGCGAGATTCCTGTAGGTGAAGAACACCACCAGAAGGAACAGCGTCAAAATTCCCGTGAGCGCGGATGGCGTCCATTTATCCCAGTAGGAATGCATCTTCCCGGCAAGTGCGCCGAAAAGAAAGTAAGGAAGCTTGGAAACGAGCATGATTCCAGGTCCTGGCAATTCAAGCAGACCATCCACCACGACGACCACTGCGAAACCGACGATCACCCCGCTGTAGCGCTGCGGGCGGGCCAGGCAAAGCCACAGGATCGGGAAGAGCAGGTAGAATTGAATTTCGGGTGGAATTGACCAGAAAACCCCGCTCGAGCCCAGAAGAAAGACGTGTCGCACAAAGTCCGTGCCGCCGATGATGGGCTGAATGAAGTCCAGATTTGCTATGCCGGACAGCATCGCCACGAGCAGAACGGCCGTGAGATAAACCGGATAGATGCGGGCAAAGCGGCTCGCCAGAAAATCCAGGACGCTTTCTCTGGTCACCGGCCGTGAACCGTAGAGATGGGCCATCAGAAAGCCGCTGAGAGCAAAAAACAAGCCGACGGCTTCGCTGCCCATGGTCATGAGATGCAGGGACGCATTCGGAAAGATAAGTCCGAGATGGGCTTGAACGACCAGCAGCGCGGCGGTACCGCGCAGGCCATCGAGACTGGGAATGTAATCCGGCCGGTTCATGTGCAGCTTTTTCTAGTCTGTTCCGGTCAGAAATATCGGACATCGCTTTACACGATATTAATCCGGTTGCGCTGAAGCCAGCCGGCGCAACCAATTGCCGGGCCGACTATTCCCGGCGGCCTCTTCCGATCTCGCCGCGAAGGATGAATGCCAGCAAGGCGATCGCCATCGCGGCCAGCCCGTACCAGGTGAGCGCATAGACGAGATGGTTATTGGGGAAATGGATGATGGTCAGGCCGCCGACCGGCAGGCCGCCCGGATTGGCGGTCGCATCGGTATCGATGAAATAGGGCGCGACCGCACCGATGCCGCGCTTTTCAGCGATCGCCGCGACATCGCGCGAATACCAGCGGTCGGCGGCGGCGTCGTTGGATTGCAGCAGCGATCCCTTCGGCTCGGTCATCCGCATGAGGCCGGTGATCTCGACCGGACCCGACAATTCGCCCGCGCGGCGGGTGGCCGGATCGCGCCTGTCGATCGGCACAAAGCCGCGATTGACGAGAATGGCCGTGCCGTCGGCAAGGATGAGCGGCGTCATCACCCAATAACCCGGACCGAGCACCGTGGAGGCGTAGACCAGCGTTTCCTTGTCGTTCGCCAGCGTCCCGGCTGCGGTCACCCGGCGATATTCGTCATCGGCGGCACTGACCTTGCCCCAATCGGCCTGCGCCGGTGCCGACACTGCTGCGGCATGCACACGCTCATCGACACGGGCGATGAGGTCGCGCTTCCAGGCAAGCCGCTGCACCTGCCAGGTGCCGAGGGCCGCGAGAGCTGTGGCAAGCAGCGCCAGGCAGACGCAGAAGATGATGCGTTTTGCCTGAAAAGGCCGCCTTTGCGATTTGTCCGGGAGAGACCCGCTCATAGGCTGACCCGATGCCGGCGGCGCTGCCGCCGGCGCTCGGTGACGATCACGGCATGTTCTTCATCATCTCGGGGCTCATCGGCATCATGTTGCTGTTGAGATGATGCATGACCCAGAGCGAACCGGAGAGCGCGATGGCGACGATGATGATGGTGAAGATCAGCGCCATCATCGTCCAGCCGCCCTCGCTGCGCGGGTTCATGTGCAGGAAGAAGACCATATGGACGACGATCTGGATGGCGCCGATGCCCATCACCAGCACCGCCGTCACCAGCGGGCTGGCGAACACGCCGGCCATGACGAGCCAGAAGGGAATGGCGGTCAGGACGACGGAGAGCGCGAAGCCCGTCATATAGCTGCGGAAGGTACCGTGGCCTGCCTGATGACCGTGGCTGTGGCCGTGATGGGCCTCGTGGGCGTCCTCATGTGCGGGTGCTTGCGAACTCATCCGAGAACTCCCAGGAGATAGACGAAGGAAAAGACGCCGATCCAGACGACGTCGAGGAAGTGCCAGAACATCGACAGGCACATCAGCCGGCGGCGGTTGGCTTCGACCAGCCCGTGCATCGACACCTGCACCATCAGCGTGATCAGCCAGATGATGCCGAAGGTGACGTGCAGACCGTGCGTGCCGACCAGCGTGAAGAAGGAGGAGAGGAAGGCGCTGCGCGTCGGCCCGGCGCCTTCGTGGATCAGATGGATGAACTCATAGAGTTCGAGCCCGATGAAAGCTGCGCCGAACAGGCCGGTGACAGCAAGCCAGAACAGCGTCTCCGCCTTGGCGTTGCGCTCCATCTGCAGCATCGCGAAGCCGTAGGTGATCGACGAGAACAGCAGCATCGAGGTGTTGAGGGCGACGATCGGCAGATCGAAGAGATCGGCCGGCGACGGACCGGCGGCATAATTGCGGCCGAGCACGCCGTGGGTGGCAAACAGCACCGCAAAGATCAGGCAGTCGCTCATCAGGTAGAGCCAGAAGCCGAGATTGGTGCTGTTTTCCGGATGATGATCTTCCGTCAGGTAGAATTCAGGCTTTTCGGCCGTGTCGATGGTCTGATCGCTCATGGTCATTACACCTGCTCGGCAAGCAGCGCGGTGCGCTTGCCTTCCGTTTCGGTCACCTCTTCGGCGGGGATGTGGAAGTCGCGTCGGTAATTGAAGGTATGGCCGATCGCGACGACCAGCAGGGCGACGAAGGAGACGACGACCAGCCACCACATGTACCAGATCAGGCCGAAGGCCAGCGCGACGCTGATGCCCGAGAGGATGGCGCCGGTACCGGTGTTCTTCGGCATATGGATCGGCCGGAAGCCCTCCAGCGGACGCGCATAACCCCGGTTCTTCATGTCGTACCAGCTGTCATGATCATGGACGACGGGTGTGAAGGCGAAGTTGTAATCCGGCGGCGGCGAGGCGGTCGACCATTCCAGCGTGCGGCCGTCCCACGGATCGCCGCTGTCGTCGCGCAGTTCCTCGCGCTTCATGAAGCTGACGACGATCTGGATCAGGAAGGCGGCAATGCCGAGCGCAATCAGGCCGACGCCGAAGGCGGCGATGATGAACCAGATCTGCAGCGACGGGTCCTCGAACTGGCTCATGCGGCGGGTGACGCCCATCAGGCCGAGGACGTAGAGCGGCATGAAGGCGAACCAGAAGCCGATCTGCCAGAACCAGAAGCTCAGCTTGCCCCAGAAGGGATCGAGCTTGAAGCCGAAGGCCTTTGGGAACCAGTAGTTCACGCCGGCGAACATGCCGAAGAGAACGCCGCCGATGATGACGTTGTGGAAATGGGCGATGAGGAACAGCGAATTGTGCAGCACGAAGTCGGCCGGCGGCACGGCGAGCATGACGCCGGTCATGCCGCCGATAACGAAGGTCACCATGAAGCCGACCGTCCACAGCATCGGCACCTCAAAGCGGATGCGGCCGCGATACATGGTGAAGAGCCAGTTGAAGATCTTCGCTCCCGTGGGGATCGAGATGATCATCGTGGTGATGCCGAAGAAGGAGTTGACTGAGGCACCCGAGCCCATCGTGAAGAAGTGATGCAGCCAGACGATATAGGACAGGATCATGATCACGCAGGTGGCGTAGACCATGGAGGCGTAGCCGAACAGGCGTTTTCCCGAGAAGGTGGCGACGACTTCGGAGAAGATGCCGAAGGCCGGCAGCACCAGGATGTAAACCTCCGGATGGCCCCAGATCCAGATGAGGTTGATGTACATCATCGGATTGCCGCCGAGGTCGTTGGTGAAGAAGTTGGTGCCGGCGTAGCGATCGAGCGACAACAGAGCGAGCGTTGCGGTCAGGATCGGGAAGGAGGCGACGATCAGCACGTTGGTGCAGAGCGCCGTCCAGGTGAAGACCGGCATCTTCATGAAGGTCATGCCCGGCGCGCGCATCTTGACGATGGTGGCGATCAGATTGATGCCCGAAAGCGTCGTTCCGACACCCGCCACCTGCAGGCCCCAGATATAATAGTCGACGCCGACACCAGGACTGTAGGCTGCGCCCGACAGCGGCGGGTAGGCGAGCCAGCCGGTCTGGGCGAATTCGCCGATGAACAGCGACAGCATGATGATAACAGCGCCGGCGGTGGTCATCCAGAAGGAGAAATTGTTCAAGAAGGGGAAGGAGACGTCGCGCGCGCCGATCTGCAGCGGCACCACGAAATTCATCAGGCCGGTGACGAAGGGCATTGCCACGAAGAAGATCATGATGACGCCGTGGGCGGTGAACACCTGGTCGTAATGGTGCGGCGGCAGATAACCCTCCGAACCGTTGAAGGCGATCGCCTGCTGGGTGCGCATCAGGATGGCGTCGGAGAAGCCGCGCAACAGCATGATGACGGCGAGGATCACATACATGATGCCGATGTTCTTGTGATCGACGCTGCAGATCCAGTCGTTCCAGAGCGGGCCCCAGAACTTGAAATAGGTGATGAGGCCGAGCACCGCGATCGCGCCGATGACGACGCCGATGAAGGTCACGACCAGGATCGGCTCGTGATAGGGGATGGCATCGAGGGTCAACCGGCCGAAGACGAACTTCAGGAGGTCAGGATTGGAAAACATGGAACAACCCGTTCATTATGTCTTGCGACGCAAAGCGCCAGGTTAATTGTTGTTGTTGAGCTGCGCCGGCGCAGGATCGGCGCCGTTGGTCATGCCGGGCATGGAATGGCCGTCATGCTGCATGTCCATGCCCTGCATGCCGGGCATGCCGGGCATGTCGTGCTGCATGCTGTTGCCATCGTTTGACTTGGCCGGTTCGCTGCGCGCCGGAGCGCCCGTTGCCGGCACGGTGGCGGCAGGCGCCACGATGCCTTCGTCGGCATGGCGGTTGTCATATTGCAGCTTGTCGCGATTCTCGGCACTCTCCTTGCCGCCGCCGCCCTTCATGTCGATGTGCATCATCTCGTTCATGCACATTTTGCCCGGCGTGGCGCACATGTTGAGAATGGCGCCGTAGAGATCGGCATCGGCGCCGGCATAGTAGCGCACCGGTTCCTTCTCGCTCGGCTTCTCCAGCTTCAGATAGGTGTCGCGGTTGAGCATCGTGCCTTGCTGCTTGACCTTCGCCACCCAGGCGTCGAAGCCTTCGCGGGTAAGACCGTGGAACTTGAAGCGCATATGCGAGAAGCCCGCGCCGCTGTAATTGGCGGAGAAGCCCTCATACTCGCCTTCCCTATTGATGACGGCGTGCAGCTTGGTCTCCATGCCCGGCATGGCGTAGATCTGGCCGGCAAGGGCGGGGATATAGAAGGAGTTCATCACCGAGGAGGCGGTGATCTTGAAATTGATCGGCATATCCACCGGGGCGGCGAGCTCGTTGACCGTGGCGATGCCGAGTTCGGGATAGAAGAACAGCCACTTCCAGTCGAGCGCCACGACCTCGACGGTCAGCGGCTTGGTATCGGCCGGAATGGCGCGCTCCGCATCGAGGCGATCGAGCGGCCGGTAGGGATCGAGCTTATGGGTGGAAATCCAGGTCACGGCGCCGAGCGCGATGATGATCGCCAGGGGTGCAGCCCAGATGATGATTTCGAGGCGGGTCGAATGGTGCCATTCCGGCGCATAGGTTGCGGCCGTGTTGGAGTGGCGGTAGCGCCAGGCGAAGAGCAGCGTCAGGAAGATCACCGGGATGATGATCAGAAGCATCAGCACCGTCGAGATGACGATGAGATCGCGCTGTTGCACGGCGATGTCGCCGGACGGCGCCATGACCACCATGTTGCATCCTGCCAGGAAAAGCAGCGGCAAGACGGATAGAAGGCGGGAAAACTTCATGAGTTTTGGCACGTCTCTAAGCTCTTGTTGTTTCGTTTGTCTCGCGACTAAAGCACTGAACCTGATCGCGACATGAGGCCTTTGGTCGCAGTGCAGCAAGCATGCCGCACTGCGGCGTAAATCATGGTGTGCTATAGCGTTGAAATCCTGATGAAATCCAGAAGGATTTTTCGCCGGCGCATGTTTCAGTCCAATATATCCCCAACAACCGGCCAAGCCAGCATTTGCAGGGGAAAATCACCGTTCGGGTCACGCAATTTTTCCTTTGCACGCTTCATTTGCGCCGTGATGATCAACTATTTCAGTCTTACGGACTTGATAAGCCTGCGGGTTTGATCAAGATCACGCTTGGGGCGCCTTGCCGGAAGCGCCTTAACGAGGAGGCGTTTATGGCAACAACATCGCATTACGGGCCGTCATCATCGTCGCTGGAACGCGACGCGCGGCGTATTCACGACGACAAACCGGTTTCGCCTGGCAGCATCGCCGTCGGCGTGGTCATCGGCCGCATGTCGGAATTCTTCGATTTCTTCGTCTATGGCCTCGCCTCGGTCCTGGTCTTCCCACAGCTGGTCTTCCCCTTCGCGCCGGACAGGCTGACGGCGACACTCTATTCCTTCGCCATCTTTTCGCTCGCCTTCCTTGCCCGCCCGGTCGGCTCGGTCGTCTTCATGACCATCGACCGGATGTATGGGCGCGGCACCAAGCTGACGATCGCGCTCTTCCTGCTCGGCGGCTCCACGGCCTCGATCGCCTTCCTGCCGGGTTATGAGGAGATCGGCGTCTGGTCGATCGCACTCTTGGCGCTCTTCCGCCTCGGCCAGGGTTTTGCGCTCGGCGGCGCCTGGGACGGGCTTGCCTCGCTGCTGGCGCTCAATGCGCCGGCCAATCGCCGCGGCTGGTATGCGATGATCCCGCAGCTCGGCGCGCCGATCGGCTTTGCGCTGGCAAGCACGCTGTTCGGTTATTTCGTCGCCAATCTTTCCAGTGAGGATTTCCTTTCCTGGGGCTGGCGTTACCCCTTCTTCGTCGCCTTCGCGATCAACGTCGTGGCGCTGTTTGCGCGTCTGCGGCTGGTGATGACCAAGGAATTCGGCACTCTGCTCGAACAGCACGAGCTGGAGGCAGCACCTATCCTCGACGTGCTGCGCGTTCACGGCCGCGATATCCTGATCGGCGCCTTCGTGCCGCTCGCAAGCTTTGCCATGTTCCACCTCGTCACCATCTTCCCGCTCGGCTGGATGAGCCTTTACGGCAACCAGCCGATCGGCGCCTTCATGGTGGTGCAGGTGGTCGGCGCCATGGTCGGCATCCTCACGATCATCGCCTCGGGCCTGATCGCCGACCGCATCGGCCGGCGCGCCCAGCTTGCCATCTGCGCCGTCCTGATCGCCGTCTTCAGCTTCGTCGGGCCAATCCTGATCGCCTCCGGCAACAGCGGCCACGACGCTTTCGTCATCATCGGTTTCGGCGTGCTCGGCCTGTCCTTCGGCCAGGCGACCGGCTCGATCTCGTCGCGCTTCGGCCGCGGCTATCGCTACACCGGCGCCGCCTTCACCTCGGACCTCGCCTGGCTGATCGGCGCGGGCTTCGCGCCGCTGGTGGCGCTCAGCCTCTCCAGCCGCTTCGGCCTGACCTTCGTCGGCTACTACCTGCTCTCCGGCGCGATCTGCACCCTGGCCGCACTCGCCTTCAGCAGGGCGCTGGAACAGCGGGAATAGAGATAGGTTTGCCCCCGCAGCCGGTATCGGAAGTGCAGGCTGCGGGCTCGGGTTGCTGATAAACTTCACTCTTTACTCCGCGTCATCCTCGGCCTTGTGCCGAGGATCTGCTGAGCCGGTTGCAGATGCTCGGGACAAGCCCGAGCATGACGGAAGAGGACTTGGCCCGGCTTTGCGTCAGCAGTCTGAGCCTCTGCAGGAAACCATTCGAACTGCGCAATTCAATTATTGAACGCATTGCAGTCTATAATTAATTGCATATGATATCCGCGATCAGCGAGGATATGCCATGGCCGCGGAAACCATCGATCATTCGACACTTTCCCGCCTTGTCGATGCAGGCGCGGTCGATGCCGCGCATGTCATCGGCAAGACCGGCGGCTGGTCCATTGTCATCCGCTACGGCAAATCAGAGCGCCCGCTCGCCGCCCAGCGCAGCCGGCAGGTGCGTGTGTTCAAGCGCATGGATACGCTGGTGTCCTATCTCAAGGATATCGGCATCTCGCAGTTCGATGTCGATGCGGCCGATTACGTTCCCGAGACGGCATCGCGGCCGGATCGGGCCGCCGCTTTGCGTCGGACCCATGAGGCGGCGGAATACGACAAATGGTTCCGCGAACAGGTCGAGGAAGCGATCCGGGAAGCCGATGATCCGAACGCGGTCTGGATCCCGCACGAAGTCGTCAAGGAAGAGATGGCGCGCGAACGGGCGGAACTGTTGGCGCGGCTTAAGGGCGAGAGCAAGTGAAGCTCGTCTGGCGTGCGAAAGCTGCATCCGATCGCAAAAGAGCCATTCAGTTTATCGCCGACCAGAATGTCGGCGCCGCGATAAGCCAACTTGATGAGATCGAGCGTCAGACCGATTTGCTCATCGATCAGCCGGAGATCGGCCGGCCCGGACGAATCGATGGAACGCGCGAACTGGTCATTTCACGCACATCTTTTATCGTGATCTATCGTGTCCGCCAAAAACTCGAACAGGTGGAAATATTGCGCCTCGTCCATGGTGCGCAAAAATGGCCGCCGAAATCTTGATCTGATACCTGCCCGAAAGCATGAACCATCATGCGCCTTTCTAATAGCTGATTGCTGGGAAGCTCCATAGTGATAGTCCGTTCAGAGTGGATGCCCTCCATCCGTGAAATCGATGAAGAGACGGCCATTTGCGCGATCGGCGACGTTCATGGACGCGCTGATCTTCTGAGAGAGATGCATCTCGGTATTGCGCACGAATTTCACCTCATTTCTCCGGGTGCTGCTCATTGCATCCATCTGGGCGATCTGATCGACCGGGGGCCGGAAAGCGTGCGGTCGCTGAGATTAGCCATGCAGGGCATCCCCGGTGCGACCAACTGCACCCTCATTGGAAATCATGAACATCGATTGCTTCAGTTGCTTCGCGCACCTGACGCCAAGATGATGGATCGTTGGCTGGCGAATGGCGGTACCGAATTCTTTGAGGAACTCGGCGTTGACCCTCGCGGCCGATGGGAAGAGAGGGTGTCGGAGCTTCTAGGCGGCGATATGATTGAGTGGCTGCATTCGTTGTCTCTGAAGGTGCAGATCGGAAAACTACTTTTCGTCCATGCGGGCATCGATGCAGAGGTTCCGATCGATCGTCAGACCGCAGAAACTCTTGCGTGGATTCGCGAGCCTTGGCTTTCTTCGAAGGGGCCATATGAAGATGGGCTGGCCATCATACATGGTCACACGCCCATCGCCGATGTCGTTCTCAGCAACCAGCACAGGATCAACCTGGATAGCGGGGCTTGCGAAACAGGTGTTTTGAGCGCGCTTCTGATCCATGGCGGTCGAATGAAGCTCTTTCAGACCGGTTGAAACGCCCGCGAAATCCTCCGGACATCCATGATGTTTACAGCCCGTTCGGTCTTCGTATGGGCTGCCGAGCAATTCTGGTTCAGCGACTCTACTGCGCCATCTGCGGCTGCTTCGCCGCCCGTGCTGCGGTCAGTTCCGCTGTCGTGTGGTTCAGGCGGTCGGCGAGCACGCGCATGATTTCGACGGCCATTTCGGGGAAGTCGCTGAGCAGCTTGAGGAAGTGCTCCTTGCTGATGCGCAGCACTTCGAGCGGCGAGGTGGCGCGCACCGTGGCCGTGCGCGAGACATCGCAGAGGATGGCGATTTCGCCGACGATGGAATTGAGCTCGACATCGGCGACCTTGATCTCGCCGGCCGGCGAAGAGACGATGATGTCGGCGCTGCCGGAGAGGATGACATAGGCGGCGTCGCCGACATCGCCCTGGTGGAAAAGATCCTGGCCGGCCTTGTAGGTCATGCGATCGGAGGTGAAGGCCAAAAGCTTGAGCTTGGCCGGCGCAATCCTCGAAAAGATCGGCACCCGGCGCAGCATTTCGACTTCGTCTCTCAACAGCATGAGCGTTTCAATCCCCTGACGCAGGGTTCTTGGAACCAGGCGCCTTCAATTCCGGGCGTCCCCCCGGGAACACCTACCATAATCGCCGCCGCAATAGAATATTACGATAACAGTTCCTTGAACATCCCGTTTTTCTCGGAAAGTTCCGGATAGTTTCCGGCTTCCGCCAGCCCGCCGCGGTCGAAGAGCAGGATCCGGTCGAACATCTCGGCGAGCCGCGCATTGGAGAGCACCCAGATGATCGCCGGCCGCTTGCCCTCTTCGTGCAGGTCTTCGACGATGTTGCGGGTGATCTGATCCTGAACGCGCTGGTCGAGCGCCGACAGCGGCCGGTTGAAGATGAAATAGTCCGAGCGTTTCAGCAGCGCGCGGGCGAGATTCAGCTTCTGCCGCTGCACCATGGTCAGCCGCTTGCCGCCGGAGCCGACGTCGAATTCCAGCCCGATCGACAGCACGTCGTCATAAAGATCGAGCGCGTCGAAGAGTTCGCCCATGATGGCGCGGATGCGGTCGGAGGCGTCGGCCTGCTGATAGGCGATGCGGCCGAAGAGCACGTTGTCCATCAGGCTTGCCGATGGGGTGAAACGCTCGGCATCGTAGCGCTCGATCAGCTCGGCGAGATCGGCCGGGATATGCTCGTGGAACTGCTTGCGGGCGCTGACGATCTTGTCCATCAGCTCGTCGGTCAGCAGGCCGAAGCGGTGGCGCGGCTCGATATAGGCGAAGCTCAGCCGGATGATGGCCGAACGTTCCTCGGGAGTGGCGTCCTCGAAGCGGCGGCTTTGCAGCTTCTGCAGCAGCGCCTGGTAGGTCGGAATGTCGTCCGCCGTCATGAAGGTCAGCTGCTGGAAGAAGGGATGGTCCGGCGGCAGATCATGGAAGAGTTCGACGGCGTTCTCGGCAATCTCCAGGCCCATGGCGTAGAGATCGGTGCTCAGGCCCGTCTCGCGGAACAACTGCTGGAAATAGGGATGGGCGGCCAGCCGGCGATTGGTCATCAGCGGCCGCTTCATCGTGCCGAACAGCAGGTTTTCGCCGACCGTCGCCTGGGCGTTATAGGCGTCGAAATCGAACGGCACGACGATGCCGTCGAGCCCCTCGTCACGCAGCCGGTCCCGCAACGAGGCGCGCAGGGCGACGACGTGGTCGCTGACGGCCACATGCACGTCGGTGTTGACGTTCGAGCGTAGCGCCAGATCGAGAATGTCCTGCGAGATCAGCACGGCGTCGAGCACCGGGCGGATGGCTTTCAGCAGATCTTCAGGCCCGCTGGCGCCGGCCGCCTGATAATCCACCCAGTCGCTGTTGAGGTCGAGCGTTGGATTGCCGGCCTTTACCGCCTCGACGGAATGCCATTTATATTCGAGCGCCTGCTTCTCGTCATAGACGGGATCGGTCATCGGCGCGTGTTTGAGGCCGTAGAGCAGATTGCTGGCGAGCGAGCCGTGGAAGAAGAAGGTGTCGGCCGAGGCATAGGAGATGCGCCGGCCGGTGATCGATTCCGGCAGGTCCAGGAGGTCGCGCCCGTCGATGGTGATGCGGCCGGAGTCCGGCCAGACCATACGGCCGAGCGCTTCCGCGAAGGCTTCGGCGCCGCTGCCGTTCGGGCCGACGATCGCCACCGTCTCGTTCGGCTTGATCTCGACGGAGACGTGCTCGACGAGGCGGGCGCCGCTGTCGTCGGACAGTGAAAGATTGGTGACGACGAGCGCGCTGGTCAGCGCGCCGACGGGGGCGGTCGCCAGTTCCTGGATGCGGCTGTCGATCAGCGGCTCGACGTTGAACTGCTCGTAGACCTGCTGGTACTTCACCTGCACGTCCTGGCGCATCTGGTCCCAGTCGATCAGTTCCTTCAGCGGCCCGGGCAGGTCCTTATAGGCCGATATGACGGCAACCAACTGGCCGATGTCGAGCCGGCCCTGCAATGCCAGATAACCGCCGATCGCATAGAACAGGAAGGGCGTGACCTGGGCGAGGAAGTTGTTGATGAACTTCACCAGGAACTTCCACTGGTAAAGGTCGTAGCGGATCGAGAAGATCCGGCCGAGCCGCGAGGCGATGTCGGCGCGTTCGAGGTTGGATGTGTCGTTGCCGTGGATCGTACCGATGCCGTCGACGATTTCGCCGACGCGGCCGGAAAGTTCGCGCGCCGTCAGCTGCCGCTGGCGGCCAAGGTCCAGCAGCCGCTTGCGCATGCGGGGAATGACGACGGCCTGGACGCCGACGATGCCGGCGGCGATCATGCCGAGCCAGAAATTCTGGACGATGATAAAGGCGAGCGCCGTGATCGCCTGGCCGCCGAGAAGGGCAGGCGAGACGAAGGCGTCACCGGTGAAGCCGCCCATCGGCTCCACTTCGTCCTTGATCATCGTGGCGATCTCGGCCGATTTCACCCGCTTGAAGTGAATGGGCGGAAAACGCAAGACCCGGTCGATCAGTTCGAAGCGGATGCGCCGCAGCATGCGCTCGCCGAGCCGGCCCTTATAGGTGTTGATATAGAACTTGAAGAGGCCGTTCAGCACCACCAGCGCCAGAAACACCAGGCTGAGGGCCATCAGCATCTGGAAGCGGTTGAGCTGCAAGCCTTGAAAGAATTCGACATGGCCGATCAGCGGGATGTCGTAGGCAATGTGCATGAAGGTCTGCCTGGCGCCTGGACCTTCGAAACCGTCGCCCTGGATCGGTCCGTTGACGATCTGCTTCGGCAGATCGAAGGACAGGAAGTAGGGCACCATCGAGGCGGCGACGACGGCCAGAATCCACAGCTGCTGCAGCCGCGTGTTCTTCCAGATGTAGCGGGCGAGGCTTTTTTCCATGGCTAACCGTCAGCGTGCTGGGAAATTCCGGGGGCCGGGATGGGGAGGAATTCTGAGAACAGGATCATGCAGCCGGACCGCCGATATTGCAATGAATACAAGGCGAAGCGACCGGCTGCAGAAAGGCCGATTCTCGCCGGAACTTTGCTTATATCACAGGAATTTTGGATTACAGCGCCGCGCGTCCGAAAAGACGCGCAAAGGAGGTTGTAGGGCTTGCAATTGCTGGATAATTTTATCCGTAAACAGGTCCGTAATCATGCCGGGATCGGCCTGCGAGCAAAGAAACCCCCGGAAAAATCCGGGGGCCGGTCATTGGTCCGGGCGGTCAGGTTCACGCCGCGACGTCGCGAAGCATGGTATTTGGATCGGCATGGCTCATCGCTTCCGCGATCATATCGGCATCCTCATCGCCGATGCCGAACAAACCGAAGCGGAGCTGATAGCCCCAATTGGGGCCGACCCGGGTGAAGGCGAGCCGGCCGAGCAGCGACCGGATCGAGGTTTCCTGCGCAGGCTGCCAGTCGACATCCCGCCGCCAGGGCCTGAAACCGCTTTCCATCTCCACCTGATAAGGCGTGCCGTCGCGTGCCACGCCGATCGCGGTGAAAGCCTGCAGGCGGTCCTTGCCGCCAAAGGCGACGCTGGGCGAATAATAGATCACACGATCCCCAGGCGTGATCCGCCTGAGGGGTGATGCCTTGCCGTGACAGACCTGCATGAAGCCGGCTCGACGGCCGATGCGGACATGCTCTGCCGAAGCGACGGCGATCCAGGCTTTGGCCATGGCTCAAATCTCCTCGGCCACGGTGTAGACGCGCAGGCGATGCCCATCGGGATCGGCGGCGACGAAGCTGCGGCCGAAATCGAGATCGGTCGGCGCCATGACGATATTCGCGCCCTTGGCCTGCCAGTCGGCGTGGGTCGCATCGACCATGTCGGTGGCGGCGACCTTGAACCCAATCTCGGAGCCGCCGCCTGTCGCAGCCGGCGTGGGCTCGACGCCCGCCTTGCCCCAGAGACCGAGCCCCAGGCCGGAGGGCAGGATGAACATGGCGAAGGTCTCGCTCGCTTCCACGGGCTCTTTGCCGAGCAGCTTGGTGTAGAAGCGGGCGCTCGCCGGCGCGTCGGTCACGTAGAGAAGAATGCTGTTGCTGGCAGTCATAAGGATCTCCTGTTGTTTCATTGGACAGCAGAAGCTTATGACCTGATACTGCCAAATTCTGGCAGTATCATCCGTCTCGATGCGATATTCCCTGGATCTGCCGCCATTGTTTCAGCAGCGCCTGCCGGCGCTTGGGATAACGTGCGTCGAGCACTTGCGCATGAACGATGCGATCCGTGCGAAACGAGCGGAAATCCTGGCGGAGTTCGCACCAGCCGAGGAGGAGGCGCACCTGGTCGAAAAAGGCGAGCGCGAAGGGCCACACCACGCGCTCCGACGCCACGCCGGCGCCGTCGCTATAGGAGAGCGAAAGTTTGCGTTCGGTGCGGATCGCCTTGCGCAGCAGGGCCGGATCGACCTGATCGACAGGGATTTTGACGCCAGGGCCTACCAGAAGGGCTGAGGCATCCAGTGCGTCGCGCAATTCGGGCGGCAGCACGGCGGCGATCCGCGCCAGCGCATTGCGCGCCGCATCGCGTAAGTGATCGTCCCCTCTGTCCGCCACCCATCGGGAGCCGAGCACGAGCGCTTCGATTTCCTCAGGCGGAAACATCAGCGGCGGCAGCAGAAATCCCGGTTTCAGGACATAACCGACGCCCGGTTCGCCCTCGATCGCCGCGCCCTGGGCTTGAAGGCTGGCGATATCCCGGTAGAGGGTGCGGATACTGACGCCGATCTCGTCGGCCAGCACCCCGCCACTGACCGGCCGGCGGTGGCGGCGCAATACCTGGAGAAGGTCGAGGAGGCGTTCGGAACGGGACATGCGGTAAGCTTATACAGGCTTGCTGCTGCCAGATACTGGCAGGATGAGATTTGCCCGGTTTTGCCGACACCGTGCGCCCATTTCTTTAGCCGCCTAGAGCCTTTCCTGGTTAGATTGAAGCATTCTGTTGGCTCAAACGGAGTCGGATGGTCGATCAGCCGGCCCGTTTCAGCCAACCCTCCCGCAGATTTGCCTGGCAAATCTGCAAGACTTGGGAATCGCCGGACGCACTGATCGCTTCGCCACGGCGAAGCGGTGCGGCCGGWGGGCCGGGCATCTTTCCGCCAGGATCAGAGGCGATCGGCTCGGACGTACCAAGGGGTATGCCCTTCGCCAATCGCCTCTGCCCTGACGAAAACCTGCTCCGGCAGAATGCTTCAATCTAACTAGGAAAGGCTCTAAGCTCATGGAGATCGTCAAGCCTTCGAATTGCCGGCCAGCATGGAGCGGATGATGCCGGCGGTTTTCTCCGCGCCGTCGAGATCGAGCGAGACCGCCTCGCGGCGCGGCGCGGCGAGCGCTTTTTCGACCGCCTCCTTCACATGGGCCGGCGTCAGTCCCGTTTCCGGCAGGATATCGGCGAGACCAAGCGCCTGCAGCCGTTCGGCGCGCACCGTCTGCTCGGTCTCGCCGCCGGCGACGAAGGGGATGAGGATCGCCCGGCATTCGGTGCGCAGGAGGTCACCGACCGTGTTGTAGCCTGCCTGCGAGATCGAGACCTTGGCGCCGCGCAGCAGCGAGGGAAAATCCTTGCGGAAGCGCACCAGCGTCACGTTTGGGGCGGCGTCCCGCGACAGCGCGGCGAAATCGGCCTCCGGCAGGTTCGGGCCTGATATCAGCAGCCAGCGAAGATCGGCCGGCAGCAGGGCCGCTGCCTCTTTCGCCGCGCCGATCAGCGCGGCGCCGACCGCGCCGCCGCCCGCCGATGCGATTATGTCGAAGGTTTCAGTCGGTTCCGGCGCCGGCGGCGCTGCGACGAGGCCGGTATAGCGCAGCCTGTCGGCAATCTCCGTCGTCAGCGGGAAAGTGTCCTCCAGCCTGATGAAGCCGGGATCGCCATGGACGAGCACGGCATCGAAATGTGCCCGGACCAGGGCTGCGGTTTCCGCGTCGCGGCCAGCCTTGCGGTTTTCCTGAAGGATGTCGCGCACCGAGCTCAGGAGTTTCGGCCGCGGCTCGGCCTTTTCGATCGCCGCGAGCAAGGGCAGCAGTTCGAAGCGCATCTGCCGCCGGCCGAAGGGGAAGGCTTCGATGATGACGACATCGGGTCTGGCGGCATGAAAGGCCTCAAGCAGCAGATCGCGGCGGGCAGTGAGGAATTCCTCGCCGGCTGGCTGGCCATCGGCATCGGCGAGGCCGGAGAAACCGGCATTGCTGGCGACGACCGGCGGCAGCGCCACGGTCTTGACGCCTTCGCCGGGAAAACCCGGCACCGGCAGGCCGCCGGTGACCACCGTGACGTCGAAACCATCCTTGACGAGCGCGTTGGCGATGCGGCTGGCGCGGGCGATGTGGCCGATGCCGAGCAGGTGCTGGACGTAGAAGAAGATACGCGGTGCCGTCATGACGCCTTCCGCCATTCGGCCTCGAACAGGCCGGTGAGCTGCCGGATGCTGGAGTGATAGTCGAAATCGTCGCGCACCCGCTTTTCGGCGGCGTCGCCGAGGCGCTTGCGCAAGGCCGGGTCGCGGATCGCCGTCTCCAGGGCTTTGGCCAGCAGCGCCGGATCCTCCGGTGGCACCACCAGGCCGTTTTCACCGTCCTTGAGCAGTTCCGGCACGCCGGATACTTCGGTCGAAACGCAGACGAGCCGCTGGCTCGATGCTTCCACCAGCACGTTCGGCAGGCCGTCGCGGTCGCCGTTGGCGGCAATCCGGCAGGCAAGCGCGAAGAGGTCGGCGCGGCGGTAATGATCGAGCACGTCTTCCTGCGCCATGGCGCCCTTCCAGACGATGCGGTGGGAGAGGCCGAGCTCGGCGGCCAATGCCTTCAGCTTCGCAAGCTCCTCGCCGCCGCCGATATGGTCCATGCGCCAATGAATGTCGGCGGGCAGCAGGGCGAGTGCGCGCAACAGCACATCGTAGCCCTTCTTCTCGACGGCGCGGCCGACGCTCAGAATGAAGGCGGGATCATCGGTGTCGCTGCCGGTCCTCTCCGACCGCTCGCCGGCAAAAGCGCCGAAACGGGCAAGATCGAGACCGTGGTAGCTCAAGTGCACCGCGTCCTTGCGGGAGGTCAGGCTGCGCATGTGCTCATAGCCCGTCCTAGTGCAGGTGACGGCCCAGCGGGCGCTGGCGAGCTTTTCCTGCAGCTCCCAGTCGGGCGACGTCCAAATGTCCTTGGCATGCGCCGAACAGGTCCACGGTGTGCCGGTGAGGATGCTGGTATATTCCGTCACCGAAGCCGGCGTGTGGATGAAATGGGCATGCAGCCATTGCCCGCCATCGGGCCATTCGCGTCCCAGCACCAAAGCCTGGCCGAGACGGCGGAAGCGGTTGCGGGAGATGTCGCGTGACAGGTCGGCGAGGAAACGTTTGATCAGCGCCTTGAAGCCGGGTTTGGAGAACCCGGCGATCAGGCCTTTCAGCACGCGGATCGGCTCCTCGTGCAGATATTCCGGCAGGTAGACGACGCGCGCCTTGATCTCGTCATGCACGGGATGGCGCTTCTTGTCGGTCGGCCGGCGCATCGAAATCAGCGTCAGGTCGAAGCCGGCCTTTTCCAAGCCGAGCAGCTCCTGGGCGATGAAGGTTTCCGAAAGGCGGGGATAGCCTTTCAGCACGACAAGAATCTTGCGGCGTGGCGGCAAGGCTGTGCCCTATTCCGCGACGAGGGAAAGGTGGCTGGCGCGGCCGTCGATCCATCGGCCGACCGTCTGCGAGATGTGGTCGAGCCCTTCGAGATGCATATTGCTGCCGCTCTTCGACGGCGGCAGGCGGGAGGGCAAGCGCTTCAGAGCCTCGGACATGATGGTGGGATCGGCCGATTGGTCCGGCAGCAGCATATCGACGAGGCCGAGCGCGCTTGCCCGCTGGGCACGAAGCAGCTGTTCCTCGCGCGGCTTGACACGCGGCACGATCAGGGCAGGCTTGTCGAAGGAGAGGATCTCGCAATAGGTGTTGTAGCCGCCCATGGCGACGACGCCGGTGGCGCCGTCGATCAGCTCTTCCATGTGGTTGTCGAACTCGATCACCTCGATATAGGGAATGGCTTCGCCCTTCTGCACCAGCTTGGCGCGCTCGGCGGCCGGCATATAAGGCCCGAGCACGACCAGCGCCTTCTGCGTCAGCGTCGGATCGGCCTCGTAGGCGTTCATCACGTCGTGAACGAGATCGGAGCCGTCGCCGCCGCCGCCTGTGGTGACGAGCAGGTAATTGTCCTTGCGGGCGTTGATCGAGGTCTTGCCCTTGGAGACGCTGCGCTGCAGGAAGCCGACGAAATCCATCTTCCGGCGCAGGCTCGCGGGCACGTCGAGACCGATCAAAGGATCGTAGAAGTCAGGCGGGCCATAGACCCAGACGCTGTCGTAATATTGGTCGATCTTCTGCATGATGCCGTTCCGCTTCCACTCGGCCTCGAGCAGATGCGGCGCGTCCATAACCTCGCGCAGGCCGAGCACCAGCACCGTGCCGCGGGCCTTGAGATAGCCGAGCGTATCCTCGACCTCGCCCTTCAGCCCCATCGGCTCCTTGTCGACGATGAAAATGTCGGGCTGGAAGGTTTCGGCCGTGTGGCGAATGCTCGATTCGCGCATCTTCAGCGTCTCGTGCAGGTCGATATGGCTGGCGAGCGAGGTATATTCGCCGTTGCGCAGCTTGATGACGCTCGGGATCTTCACGAAGTCGACGCGGGCGCGATAGTCGAAGGCGCCGGCGATCGTCGCCCCCGAAATGATCAGGATGTTGAGGCCGCGATAATCCTCGACCAACGCATGGGCGATGGCGCGACAGCGTCTGAGATGGCCGAGGCCGAAGGTGTCGTGGCTGTACATGAGGATGCGCGCATCTTCGAGACGTCTGGCCATGGGTGTTCCCTCCGGGGTGAACAACATGCGTTAGTACCCCCACCGTCCGGAGGCCATGTGGCTGGGACGGTGCCATAAGGCACCGCCGGATTTTCTGCTATTTGTAGGGATCTGCCGCATCACGCAAGCCGTCTCCCAGAAAGTTGAACGCCAAAATGACAAGAACAACAGGAATGATCGGATAGAGCAGCCAGGGATAAAAGGCGATGACGCTGACGCTTTTTGCCTCGGTCAGCAGAATGCCCCAGCTGGTAATCGGTGGGCGAAGGCCGAGGCCGAGGAAGGAGAGCGCGGTCTCGCCGAGGATCATGCCGGGGATCGAAATCGTCGCCGAGGCAATCAGATGCGACATGAAGCCCGGCACCAGATGCCGGCCGATGATGCGCGGCGTGCTGGCGCCCATCAGCTGGGCCGCCTGGACGTAATCCTCCTCGCGCAGCGCCAGGAGCTTGGAGCGCACGGCACGCGCCAGCCCGGTCCAGTCGATGATGCCGAGAATGACGGTGATGCCGAAATAGATGACGATCGGGCTCCAGGTCACCGGCATGATGGCGGCCAGCGCCATCCAGAGCGGCAGGCTCGGCAGCGATTGCAGCACTTCGATCAGGCGCTGGACGACCAGATCGAAAATGCCGCCCCAATAGCCGGCAAGGCCGCCGATGACGATGCCGAGCACGAAGCTGATCGAAATGCCGATCAGGCCGATCGTCAGCGAGATCCGCGCGCCGTAAAGAATGCGCGACAGCACATCGCGGCCGAGCCGGTCGGTGCCGAGCAGGAACATCTGGCCGCCGATCGCCGGGCAGACCAGATGATAGTTGGAGGCGGCAACTCCCCAGAATTTATAGGCATCGCCGCGGCAGAAGAAACGGATCGGCTGCACGTCGTTCGGCCTGTCGGTATAGACGCGGTGCAGCGTGTCGAGATCGAGCGTCATGCTGCGACCGTAGACGAAGGGACCGACGAAATTGCCCTTGTCGAAGAAATGGATTTGCTGCGGCGGCGCGTGGATGAAATCGACGTTGCGCGTGTGCAGGCCGTAGGGCGCCAGGAATTCGACGATCAGGATCATCAGGTAGACGGCGGCGAGAAAGATGCCGGAGATCAAGGCCAGCCTGTGCTGCTTGAACTTCCACCACATCAGCTGCTTCTGCGAGGCGAGATGGATGCGCGATTGCGCCGCCGTCATGGTCTCGGTCGCCAGGGGATCGAAAGGCGCGGTCGAGACGTAATGGGGAAGCGGCGCGCCGGGTGCGGGAAGGGGCGACATTATTTGGTGCTCCTGCCTTGCAGACGGATGCGGGGATCGAGGAAGCCGAGCGCGATGTCGGAGATCAAAACGCCGATGACGTTGAGGAAGGCCAGAAACATCAGGAAGGAGCCGGCGAGATACATGTCCTGGCTCTGCAGCGCCTTGATCAGCATCGGCCCGGTCGTCTCCAGCGACAGCACGATGGCGACGATTTCGGCGCCCGAGATGATCGACGGCAGGATCGAGCCGATATCGGCGACGAAGAAGTTGAGCGCCATGCGCAGCGGATATTTGAGCAGCGCCCGCATCGGATGCAGGCCCTTGGCGCGCGCTGTCGTCACATATTGCTTCTGCATCTCGTCGAGCAGGTTGGCGCGCAGCCGGCGGATCATGCCGGCCGTACCCGCCGTGCCGACGATGATCACCGGGATCCACAGGTGGGAGAGGATCGAGCGTGCCTTCTCCCAGCTCATCGGCGCCGAGATATATTGCTGGTCCATCAGATGGCCGATCGAGATACCGAACCAGATATTGGCGAAATACATCAGGATCAGCGCCAGCATGAAGTTCGGGATGGCGATGCCGAGCAGGCCGAGGAAGGTCAGCCCGTAATCGCTCCAGCTATACTGGTGCGTCGCCGAATAGATGCCGATCGGAAAGGCGATCAGCCAGGTGAGCAGGATGGTCGTGAAGGAGACCAGGATCGTCAGCCACAGGCGCTCGCCGACCACGTCGGAAACCGGCATCTGGTATTCGAAGGAATAGCCGAAATCGCCGTGCAGCATGCCGCCGACCCAGTAGAAATAGCGCACGATCTCCGGCTTGTCGAAGCCGTATTGCTGGCGCATCTCCTCGATTTCCTGGAGGTTGGCGGTCTCGCCGGAGGCGCGCAGCTCCGCGATCTGGCTCTCGAAGAAATCGCCCGGCGGCAGCTCGATGATGGTGAAAACCAGCGCCGAAATGACGAAGAGCGTCGGCACCATGGCGGCGATGCGCCAGAGAATGTATCTGAGCACGCCTCAGGCCTCCTTGTACCAGAATGCATCCGGCATGTAGATGCCGAGATAGGAGGTGGGATCGAAGCCGTAGAGGGCTTTCTCCGGCAGGTTCTGCAGCTTGGCGGCGCAAAGGATCGGCTGCAGTGTGCTGTTGATCAGGCCGATCGAGAACACCTGCTGCGTATAGAGCGACAGCATCTTGTGCCAGATCACCTGGCGCTCCTCGAATTTCGCCGTCGAGCCCCATTGTTTGAGCAGGTCGACCAGTTCGGCAGCCTCCGGCAGATCGGGGGCTGCGCCCTCCTGGCCGGCCGAGAGGTAATGCATGCCCCAGAGCGGCCATTGCAACTGATCGTCGAGGGTCGGCGCCAGTCCCGAGGGCGACATGTCGGCCGTCGGCACGCCATTGTCGAGGCCGTACCAGATCGACATCATGATCGAGCCGCTCATGGCGCGATTGCGGAAGACGTCGCGCTGCGAGGTGCGGGTATAGAGCGCAAGGCCGATATTGGCCCAGTGATCGTGCACCAGCTCCAGCACGTCGGTGTCGAGATTGCTCTCGCCGGCGGTTTCGACGGTGATCTCGGCGCGCCGCCCGTCCGGCAGCAGCCTTATGCCGTCACTGCCGCGCTTGGTCAGGCCGATCTCGTCGAGCAGGCGGTTGGCCTCGTCGGCATCGAACTTCACGAAGGCATCGGCATATTCCTGCTTGAACAGCGGGCTGTCGGGCAGGACGGTGTCGGCGCTCGGCGTGCCCAAGCCGTAGAAGGCGACCATGTTGATCTCGTGCCGGTCGATCGCCAGCGACAAGGCGCGGCGCAGGCGTACGTCGCGGAAGAGGCCGCGCCATACCTCGTCGGCGCAGTTGAGGTTCGGCAGCAGGGTGATGCGCGAGCCGCGCGCCACTTTCCAGAGATTGACCTTCACCGGGAAGCGCTTCTCAGCTTCTTTCAGAAAGGTGTAGTCGTTGAAGTCGATGCCGGTCGCCTGCAGGTCGGCCTCGCCGGCGCCTGCCTTGGCGGCGATGATCGACGAGGAGGAGACGTTGAGGATGAAGCGGTCGAGATAGGGAAGCTGCCGGCCGGTCTCGTCGACGCGGTGGAAGAACGGGTTGCGCTCGAAGACGAATTGCTCGGCCGGCAGCGCCGTCGTGTTGCGCCAGGGATCGAGCGTCGGCAGGTTGGGATTCTCAGGCCGGTAGGAACGGGCCATTTTGATGTGCAGGTCCTGCCATTTCTTGACGCGGTTGGCCTGCATCATCTGTTCCATTTTCGCCTGGTCGGGCTGGAACTTCTTATGGAACTGCTTGAGATAATGCGCCGGCCCGACGATGACGAGCGGGATGGGGCCGGCGAGCGTCGGCAGGAACATCGGGTTGGGTTTGTCCCAGCTGTAGCGCACCGTCAGCGGATCGAGCATCTCGAAACGCGGCAGGCTGCCATGTGGGCGAAGCTCCAGCGCGCCGCCGCCCGGCGTCAGCTTCTCGTTGAGGATGACGTCTTCCCACCAGTAGCGGAAATCGTCGGCCGTGAACGGCTCTCCGTCGGACCATTTATGGCCTTCGCGCAGCCTGAAGGTGAAGACCGTGTCGTCTTCCGAGCTGAAATCGGCGAGAATATCCGGCTGGAACTGCAGGTGCTTGTTGTAGCCGATCAGGCGGGCATAGCCGTAGATCGTCATGAAGCGGATATCGCGCTGGCTGCCGATGATGGTTCGCACCGTGCCGCCGTAGCTGCCGGGCTCGAGCCCCATCTCCTTCAGGTTGACGATGCGCGGGCGGGCGGGAATGCGCTCGGCCATACCCGGCAGGCTGCCGGATGCCAGCCGCTCCTTGAGAAACTCAGGCTCGCCGGCCTGTTCTGCCCGAAGCACTGTGGGGGCGATCGCCGCGCCGACGAGGCCGCCCAGAAAAATGCGACGCGTCACCATCAGCGCAACTCCCTGGCATCGGCGCCTTTGCGGGCGCGCACCAGATGGCCGTCGCCGAGATCGGCATAGGCAAGCTCGGAGGCGTCGTCATGCTCGGCGGTAAAGGTCGCGCCCCAGTTCTGCTTGTCGGCGGCGCCGTTTTCCCGGAGCGCCTTGAAATCGAGCGGCCGGTCGAGATCGGGGAAGGGGACGGCGGCGAGCAGCGATTTCGTATAGGGATGCACCGGATCGCGCAGGATGATCTCGCGCGGCGCGATCTCGACGATGCGGCCCTTGCACATGACGGCGATGCGGTCGGCCATGTAATCGACGACGGCGAGGTTGTGCGAAATGAACAGATAGGTCAGCCCCAGCTCCTTCTGCAGGTCCTTCAACAGGTTGAGGATCTGCGCCTGGACGGAGACGTCGAGTGCCGAGACCGGCTCGTCGAGGATGACGAGCTTCGGGCCGAGCGCCAGCGCACGGGCAATGCCGATGCGCTGGCGCTGACCGCCGGAAAAACTGTGCGGGTAACGGCTGAGGTAACGCTTGTCGAGGCCGATCGCCGCCATCAAGCCTTCGACCTTGCGCTTGCGCTCGTCACTGTCGCCGCGGTCGTGAATTTCAAGCGGTTCGCTGAGGATGTTGCGCACCGTCATGCGCGGCGAGAGCGAGGAGACCGGATCCTGAAACACCATCTGGATCTTGGTGCGCATATCCTGCAGCGCTTCGCCGCGCACCGAAAGCACATCGATCACGTCCTTGCCGTCGTTGAACACGACCGAGCCGCCGTCGGGTGTGATGGCGCGCATCAGGATCTTGCTGAGCGTCGTCTTGCCGCAACCGGATTCGCCGACGAGGCCGAGACATTCGCCGCGGCGAATGTCGAAGCTGACATCGTCGACGGCGTGCACCACGGCGGCTTCGTGCTTGCCGAGCAGACTGCGCTTGCGCGTCTTATAAGTCTTCGACAGGTTGGTGACCGAAAGCAGTGTGCCCGGCGCCTCCGCCTGCAGCGGCTTCTTCTTGCCGACGAGGGTCTCGAGATTGACCGGCACGTCGCGCAGCGCCTTCAGCCGCTCGCCGGGTTTCATGTCGAAATGCGGAACGGCGGCCATCAAAGCCTTGAGATAGGGATGCTGCGGATTGCGGAAGATCGCCTCGACCGGCCCGGCCTCCATGATCTCGCCGTGATAGATGACGACGACTTCGTCGGCCATGTTGGCGACGATGCCGAGATCGTGGGTGATGAGCAGCATCGCCATGCCGAGCTTGGCCTGCAGCTCGCGCAGCAATTCGAGGATCTGCGCCTGGATCGTCACGTCGAGCGCCGTCGTCGGTTCGTCGGCGATCAACAGCGCCGGCCTGCAGATCAGCGCCATGGCGATCATGGCGCGCTGGCGCATGCCGCCGGACAGTTCGAACGGATACATGTCGTAGGTGCGGTGCGGATTGGTGAAACCGACGAGGCCGAGCATCTCCTCGGTCTTCTCACGCGCTTCCTGCTTGTCGATCTCGGTATGGATCAAAAGCACTTCGCTGATCTGGTTGCCGACCGTGTGCAGCGGCGACAGCGAGGTCATCGGCTCCTGGAAGATCGTCGCCATGCGCCGGCCGCGCAGGTCGCGCATTTCCTCGCTGTCACGCGACAGCGACAGGATATCGGTCGTGCTGCCGTCGAGCGGATCGGTGAAGAGGATGCGGCCGGAGGCCCTCGCCGGATTGGGCAGGATGCCCATCACCGACTGGCTGATCACCGATTTGCCGGAGCCGGATTCACCGACGAGAGCGGTGACCTTGCCGGGGAGGATGCGAAGATTGGCTTCCTTTACGACGCGAAGCCGGTCGCCGAAAACCGAGAAGGAGACGTCGAGATTTTCAATACGCAACAAATCGGCTGCAGACGCCATACCAATGAAATTCCCCAGTCTTCTATGTTCCCGTTAAGGCACACTATCGTACCGCAAACGGGGTGTCTAGCAGATGACAATCAAGGGAAAACCACAACATCCCGCCGAAGTTCCCCAGGCGAGACGCGCAAAATTTTGGCAGACGTTCGAGTTTTACTGGATGAACTTCTCCATGGTTGTGCGCTCGACCTGTTTCTTCGCGTCCCGGTGCAGGAGAATGACCTGTTCGGCTTCGGAAAGCCCGTTTTGAACAGCCTCGCGGAAGCCTTCCTCAACGTTGATCTCGGGGGCTGGCGCGCGCGGCTGCAGCACCGTCACCTTCTGGCGGATGCCGCGCAGTTTCTCTTCGCCGAGCGTCGTCCATTCGCCGCCGCAGTAGCCGGCGAATGCCTGGCTGGCGACGACCTCGCGGCCGTATTTCTTGGTCAGGATCTGCAGACGCTGCACCTCATTAACAGCCGAGCCGAAGGCAGAGAAGGTCAGCCGGTCCTTGAGGCCGACATTGCCGAACATGACGTTGCCGACATGCAGGCCGATGCCGTAGCCGACCTTGCTGAGGCCTTTCGCCTCGCGGTCCCTGTTGAGCTCGGCGACCCGCGCCTGCGCCTGGTGGACGGCGGAAAGGGCTGCCTCGCAGGCGATTTTCGACGGGTCCTTGTGGCGCCCGCAGGGATAGACGGCGAGGAAGCCATCGCCGAGGAAGCTCAGGATCTCGCCGCCATTGCGGTTGAAGGGGGCGGCGATCGCGTCGAAGAACTGGTTCAGCGTGTCGATATAGGCCTGGCGGCCTTCCTTTTCGGCATACATGGTGGATTCGCGCATGTCGCCCATGACGAGCGCCGCACGGATCGTCTCGCCGTCGCCGCGGCGGATCTGTCCGTTCAGCACCCGCTTGCCGGCGTCGCCGCCGAGATAGGTGGTCAGCATGTTGTTGGCGAGCTTGCCGAGCACCGCCATCTTGGCGGCGACCGCCAGATGATTCTGCATCCTGATCAGCGCATCGATCATGTCGTCGGAAAAGCCGTTATGGTGGTCGGTCGACCAGGAGCCCATCATGCCCTGCACCGAACCGTCGCCGAAGGGCTGCACGAAGGCAAGGTAATCGGTGATGGCGTCCTTGCGCAGGTCCTCGAAGATCGGGAATTCGGCCGGCCCTTCCTGCATCAGCCGGCGGCGGATGTGCTGCAGGTTGTTGTCGAGCAGGTAATAATAGGGGCTCTGGAGGAAACGGTCCGGCTTCTGCCCGGCCGGCATGCGGAAACCCTCAATGGTGACGCCGCTGGCGCGCCGCCAGGTGAAGCTCAGCGCGTCATAGAGCGGATGCAGCATCGAAAAGGTCAGATGCACGCGCGCGATCGGCAGGCCGGCCGCCGCGATCCTTTCGCAGAAGCCGCGCACGATGTTTTCAAGCTCGTCTCCGGCCAGCGAAGAGTTCGTCAGCCATTCAGCGACCCGGTCCAACAGGATGGAGGAGACGCTGGATTCGATCGTGCTCATTCTCGGTATGATCCTCATAAGGCACGCCATCCCAGAGAAAAAAATCCCTCGGCCGGCACATTTTCATGCGCAGGTCACAAGGAAATCAGGATGTACGAGCGGTATTATTTGTCAACGACCTGCCGAGAGCCCGGCAGCGGCACCTCTCTGCTCCCCGTATCGGAGGGCCGGACGGGTTGTCCTTTCACGGTGGTTCATTATCAAAAGTCAAAATAGGGATGCTGCAATTGCGAAACAATGGGACCGGGATTTTTTTGTGCGCTCAAGTTGCAACAAAGGATTGTGCCGGGGCATTTCGGCCACACTCGGATAAGGATTTTTCAGGCGGGATCGGCGGGAGCTGCCCCTCATCCGCCTGCCGGCCCCGGTTGAGTTAGGGTGAGGGGCAGCCTTCGGCGCGAATCGGGAGGGGAACGAAGATTCAGGTCCGGGTTTAATTCACCGCGATCATGCATTAGATCAGCTTCCACTTCCCCGTTTGAAAGATCCCGCCTTGGCCACCTCCACCTTCGATATGCTTTTGCAGAAGATCGAAACCCGCGCGGCGCGTGCCGGCGTCATCGGGCTCGGTTATGTCGGCCTGCCGCTGGCAATGGCGGTGGCGCGCAGCGGTTTTGCGGTCACCGGCTTCGACATCGATCCTTCCAAGATGGTGGCGCTCGATGCCCGCCGCTCCTATATCGATGCCGTCAGCGACGCGGCGCTTGCCGCCGAGATCGAGGCGGGACGTTTCCAGGCGACCACCGATTTCGCCGGTCTTGCCGCCTGCGACGTCATCATCATCTGCGTGCCGACGCCGCTCACCAAACATCGCGATCCCGACCTTTCCTTCGTCGAGGCGACATCGCGCTCGATCGCCCAGCATTTGCGCCCCGGCCAGCTCGTCGTGCTGGAATCGACCACCTATCCCGGCACGACCGACGATATCGTCAAGGCCATTCTCGAAGGCACCGGGCTGAAATCCGGTTCGGATTTCTTCGTCGGCTTCTCGCCGGAGCGCGAGGATCCCGGCAATCAGCATTATCACACCGCCACCATCCCGAAGGTCGTCGCCGGCGACGGGCCTGAGGCGCTGGCGCTGATGAGGGCCTTCTACGGCGCGGCGGTCTCGACCGTCGTTCCGGTCTCCTCGAATGCGACGGCCGAGGCGGTGAAGCTCACCGAAAACATCTTCCGCTCGGTCAACATCGCCCTCGTCAACGAGCTGAAGACCGTCTATGCGGCGATGGGCATCGACGTCTGGGAGGTGATCGACGCGGCCAAGACCAAGCCCTTCGGCTACATGCCCTTCTATCCCGGCCCCGGCCTCGGCGGCCACTGCATCCCGATCGATCCCTTCTACCTCACCTGGAAATCGCGCGAATACGAGCTGCCCACCCGCTTCATCGAACTCGCCGGCGAGATCAATTCGGCAATGCCGCGTTATGTCGTCGGCAAACTTGCCGAGGCGCTCGATATCCGCGCCGGCAAGGCGCTGAGCCGCAGCCGGGTGCTGGTGATCGGGCTCGCCTACAAGAAGAACGTCGCCGATATAAGAGAGAGCCCGTCGCTGCGGCTGATCGAGATCATCGAGGAGCGCGGCGGACGGGCCGATTATCACGATCCCTTCGTCGCCGAGATCCCGCCGACGCGCGAATATCAGGCGCTGAAGGGCCGCCGATCGGTGGCGCTGGCGCCTGATACCATCGCTGGTTACGATGCGGTGCTGATCGCGACCGACCATGACAGCGTGGATTATGCGGCGCTGGCAAAAGGCGCTACGCTGATCATCGACACTCGCAACGTCTTCAACCGGCTCGGTCTTTCGGCCGATCACGTCATCAAGGCGTGACGGAAAGGCGTGTACGCATTTGACTCCTCGGAAATATGTACATATATCTGTACATTCTGTGACTAAGAAAGAATGCGTGATGGCACATGTTCGTTTGACAGAGTTCCGGCAGAACATCGCAACCTATTTCGATCAGGTGCTGGCTTCTCGGGCGCCGTTGCTCGTGACCCGTCAGGGTTCAGAAGCAATGGTGCTCATTGCCGAAAGCGAGTACGAGAGCATGCAGGAGACTCTGCATTTGCTCTCGACGCCTGCCAATTCTGCCCGACTGCGCGAAAGTATCGGACAGCTTCGCAAGGGGCAGATGGTCGAAAACGATCCAACTCTCTGACATGAAGTTGCTATGGACCCCAAATTCCTGGGAAGACTACGAGTATTGGCAGAAAAACGACCAGAAGATGGTCGAGAAAATCAATGAACTGCTCAAGGATACAAAAAGGTCACCCTTTAAAGGGCTTGGCAAACCGGAGCCACTGAAAGGCGATCTCTCCGGGTTTTGGTCGAGGCGCATCCTCGGAGAGCATCGGCTCGTCTATTGCGTCACAGACAAGGGCTCCAACCAGCAGCTGGAAGTCATCCAGTGCCGATTTCACTACGAAAAATAGTGTCTCGCGCATTGCAGGTGATCGAGATGATCTCGGTTACAGCGGTGCGGCCGAAAGCCCCTTGCCGCTCATTCGGCTCGCGGCCACCGCATAACCGCCTGATGCGCCGTCGATGAAATGCATATGGTCGCGCGAGATCGGCGTCGGCACGAAGCAGGTCATCAGCGCCGAGGCCTGCCGATGCAGGCCGTAGCGGGCAATGCCCTTGGCCCGCGCCGCTTCCAGCAGCGTCTCGATGCGTTTCAGGTGCTCGGCGTCGACATCGACCGTCATTTTCAGACCGTCGTCGAACTTGCGGAAATCGGAATTGCCGGCGACGTCGCGCTTGTAGCGGCGCGCATCAAAGCGGCCAAGCGGCATGCCGAGTTGGTGGAAGACGACGGTGATGGCGAGCTGCAGGACGATGATGAGTTTCTGCCGCAACCGCCGGCCGGCCGGTGCTGTGGCCTTGGCCTCGCGATTGATGCCGTGCAGCGAGAAGGCGAAATTCGGGCCATCGGCCGGCACCGGATGGCTGCCGCGGTTCTGCTCGCCGGTGATGGCGACGATGCCGTTGACGAGCTCGCGGAATTCCTCGCCCGGCCGGCCTTCGCCGGGAACCGCGATGATCGAGACGATCTCGCCGTTCTGCGCATCGATGGGGCTCCAGCGGCAGGAGAGGCCGGTGAGATCGGGGCGTGTTCCGGCCGCGGCGCGCGCAACGGCGTAATGGCCGAGCTTCATCTGTCTCTCCGCCCAGCTAGTGCCGCCGCCCCAGAACATCGCATAGGTGACATGCGGGCTTGCCGAGTATCGTGCGACGCGCACGTCAAAACCCTCGGCGCGGGTGTCGGCGACCGGAACGATGGCGACGCGCAGCATCAGGCCGAGATCCTCCTCGACCCAGACCTGCACGGCGGCAAGGGCCTCGCGCGCCGCCTGCTCCAGCGAGCCCGGAAGCGCGATCAGCGCGCCGTCGCCGCCGAAGACGAAGGGATAATCGCCCTTGCCGACGGCATTGAGGACAGCCGAAATGACGCTGGCGCCCGCCATGTTGACGTCCTTGTACCGGCCGCCGGCGATCGCCTGCGTCGAGCCGACGATATCGGCAAGCGCCAGCACCCACCCGTCCGGCAGCGGCCGGTAATTGGCGGCATCGGTCACGCCCTCGAAGGCGCTGAACAGCGGCACGGCGGCAAAGAATTCTTCGTCGGTCACGGTTTTCATGTCATCCAGCTTAGCACAGACCCATGTTGCCACTGCAACGCCATTTCCCATTTACGGCAATCGACTTGGCAAGGTTTCATGTGTTAGCACGCGCTGACGATTTTTCATCACGGATATGGATTGGATGAGCCGCCTCGACAGCTTCATTCGCCGGTTGACGGCGCAGCGCGACATTTTGAACGCGATCATCGATCTGGTCGGCGAAATCGACGGCCCGGTGCTGGAATTCGGCCTCGGCAACGGCCGCACCTATGATCACCTGCGCGAAAACTTCCCCGGCCGCCGCATTGTCGCCTTCGACTGGGAGGTCCGCTCCTATTCGGCCTCGACGCCGGCGGCGGAGGATATGGTAACCGGCAATATCCGCGAGTCCGGCCAGGCCTTCCTCGGCATCGGCGCCGCCCTTGCCCACGCCGATATCGGCACCGGCCATGACGAGATCGACGCGGTGACGCTCACCTGGCTGCCGCAACTGATGGCCGGCGTGCTCGCCCCCAACGGCATCGCCGTTAGCGGCCTGCCACTGGAGCATGAGGAACTGGTGGCGCTGCCGCTGCCGGAGGGGATCAAGGAAGGGCGGTATTTTCTGTATCGGAGGACATGAGCGATTAGGGGGTAGTCATTCTTTGCTCTCGATAAATGGGCGTTTCAATGGGGCTCACTGAAGCCGTTCGGACGATTTTCAAGCAGAAATACGCAACCTTCTTCGGCAGGGCCTCCCGCGCGGAGTATTGGTGGTTTATGCTATTCCTTGCCCTGTTGCTGTTCGTGCTCGTAATTCTGGCCGGTGGGCTCGTCGTGAGCGGAACCGCGACACCGGTTGAAGCTCTCGCGGTCATTGGTGGATTGTTCATACTCGCAATTTTCTTGCCGCTAACATCTCTGCAGGTCCGCCGCTTCCACGATCGCAACATTTCCGGCTGGTGGTATCTCGCGCTGTGCATCGGCAGCTTAATTCCCTACGTCGGTACCATTGCAGGGATTGCGATCCTTGTGATCAGCGTACTCAAAGGCACAGAGGGGCCAAACAAATTCGGGCCGGATCCGCTGCGTCCCGAGGCGAGAGCAGAGGTTTTTGCGTAGAGCCTGAGCAACATCGGCCCGCTCTGGTGGCAAATGGCCTGCTCTGCAGGCCCGTGCAGAAAATGTGCGAGCACCGGTTCAAAGCTGACTTCTTGCAATTTCTGCGTTTGAATTGTAGCTGTTTTTCATCCGAAATAACTATTGGAACAAGACGGTGGCGAAATCGTCGGTCACCGCGCTGCAAACTGAAATCGGGGCATTTCAAAATGGGGTTTACTGAAGCTATTCGGACTGTTCTGAAGCAGAAATACGCAACCTTTTCCGGCAGGGCCTCCCGCTCGGAATATTGGTGGTTCATGTTGTTCTATTTTCTGGCGCTGTTCGTACTTGGGTTTCTGGCCGGTGTGCTCGCCTTCGCTACCAGCGGAGGCGGAGCCGCGTCACCGGTTAGCTACGCTGTGGTCATCTGCGGATTGGCCATCCTCGCAGTTTTCTTGCCGCTGATATCTCTGACCGTTCGCCGCTTCCATGACCGCAATATTTCCGGCTGGTGGTACCTCGCGATTTTTGTCCTCAGTTTTATTCCTTATGTCGGTATCGTCGCGGGCCTTGCGATCCTTGTCATTTCCGTGCTCCCGGGCACCGAAGGTCCGAACAAGTTCGGTCCCGATCCGCTGCGCCCCGAAGCGCGAGCAGAGGTCTTTGCCTAAAGCATGACCATCCGCAACGCCGGCCTGCTGGTGGCTCTGTTCCTGGTCGCCTCGGCTCCCTTTTCGTCTGCGCAAGCGCAGGACAGCAATCAGCAGGTTGAGGGCGGTGATCTTATAAGGAGCACCGCCGGAGCCGAATATGCGTCGCAGTGCTTGCAGAACGGCCTGCGCTGTACGCTGATCTATGGCGACGCCTCTGCAAAAGACGCACCGGCATCGAATACGACGACATCGTCACCGCAACGCAAGCCATTGTTTATCCCGCGAGAACCGGTCGTCAGCGGTCCACTGGCGGTTGCCGCCGTGCTTGTCGGTCTCATCGTGGTCATCGGATTGTTGATACGCTTCGGCAATGGCGGTGTCCTGCTCTCATCGGCTCCCCGCGACATGAAGCGGCAAGGCGAAGCGCCGGAAAGCTGGCGCACATCAGCCGCGGAGGCTGAGGAAAAGCCGAACGATTTCCTGCAGCGCATTGCGGCCATGGCGGATCGGCGGCAGGCGCTTGTCCTGCTGCTCAGGCATTGCCTGCTGCATGCGGCGGATATCACCGGAACACGGCTTTTCCGCGCCGATACGGAACGCGCCGTTTTCGCCCGGCTGCCGAAAAATATGCCCGAGCGCGAGCGGCTTGCAAATTTCCTGACTGCGGTGGAACTCGTGCATTACGGCGGCCGCAGCGTTGCGGAAAACCATTTCGGCGTCCTTCTCACGACGGCGCGCGACCTGCTTGCAACGGGCAGGTTGGCCCATGCGTAAGTCGGCCCCCGTTTTAATCCTGGTTCTGGTGCTTGCGCTGGTAGCGCTGGCACTCTTCTGGCTGGCGCGGGGCAACGATTTCGACCGCTCGCCGCTCGGCAACAAGGGATTGGAATTGTGGCTGCAGGCCAAGGGAATCCCTGTCATCCGATCCGACCCGCATGTCGCCCGAGCGAGTTCGGAAATCTCGCTGCGCATCGTTCCCCTGTCGATACGCCAAGGCGAGGCTGTCGCACCTAAGGCGGGCGAAGAAACGGATGAGGCGGCGCCGGAAAACTCAGTCCAGGAATCAAGTCGCTACGCGCTGCCGACGCTGATCATTTTGCCGAAATGGCGCGGCAGCGTGTCGACCGATGGTGTTGCCAGCGCAGCGGGGCTGGTTGATCTCGACGACATCCGCGGCGAACTCGACAGGATCGGTTATTCAGATTTGAGTCTCGATCGCAGCGAGAAGGGATTTGAAGAGGCACATCCCCGCCTGAAGCCGGATCAGCCAATCAGCATTGCCTTGTATCACGCACAAACCTTCGATCTGGCGAGCCTGCCGTCCTTCTGCAGGGAGCTTGCAGGCACGCTGACCGGTGCGCTGCTCGTCCATTGCGAGAACCATAATCAAGTCTATCTGCTGTCGGATCCCGACCTGTTGAACAATCATGGACTGGCTCTGGCCGATAACGCCTCCTTTGCCGCTTCGCTTGTCACGCTGTTGCGCGGAGCAGCGGAAAAACGGCCGGTCTATCTGGATACGGCCGGCCTGCCTCTGGACAGCGAGAAGCCGGTTGACGAGGGCAAGTCCTATGAGCGCTCTGCCTCCGATCTCAAGCGGTTTTTCGCCTACCCGCTGTCGGTCATCTGGGGAACGCTGATCGTCGTCGCAGCGATCTGCTTCTGGCGGGGCGCCTATCGCTTCGGGCCGCCTTTGCGCGGAGCATCCGCAAACATCGAGCTGTCGAAGACCGCCGCAATCGACGCCATGGCGCGGCTCTTGCGCCTGTCGGGCAATGACGGGCGGATGGCCGGCCAGTTCGTGCTGCATCTGCTGGCCGACAAGGCGCAGCTACTCTTCGGCTCCGGAGCCGGCAATCAGGCCGGTATAGCGCGGCTGTTTCAACGCCTGGCGCGACAGGACAAGGCAGCAGCGCAAGCCCTGCACGCCGCAGCCGAGGCGCTGATCGAACGCGGACATGTGATGACGCGGGCAGACCTGCACCGCAATCTCGAGACATTCAGAAAATCGCTGAGGAGCTTTGACCTTGGATCTAGGTGAATTTCGCAATCTTATCGCCACCGTTCGCGGCGAAATCGGCAAAGTGGTGCAGGGGCAGGATGCGATCATCGATCTCGTTCTGATCTCGATCTTTGCCGGCGGGCACTGCCTCGTCGAAGGCCCGCCCGGCACGGCCAAGACCCTGCTCGCCCGGTCGGTTTCCGCCGCCATGGCGCTGGTCTATCGCCGCATCCAGTTCACGCCCGACCTGATGCCCGGCGATGTGCTCGGCGTTAATCTCTTCAACTTCCAGACCAATCAGTTCCACCTCACCAAGGGTCCGGTCTTTACCGATATCCTTCTGGCCGATGAGATCAATCGCGCTCCGCCGAAGACGCAATCGGCGCTGCTGCAGGCGATGAACGAGCGGATGGTGACGCTCGACGGAACCGATTATTCCCTGGGACCGGATTTCTTCGTGCTTGCCACGCAAAACCCGATCGAGCAGCAGGGCACCTATCCTCTGCCCGAAGCCCAGCTCGACCGCTTCCTGTTCAAGCTCGTCGTCGATTTTCCCGACCGCGATACGGAAATTGCCATCCTCTCCAAACACGCCAAGCAGGCGCTGCAATCGGATATGCGCAATGCCGGCATCCGCCCGCTCGTCACCAGTGGCGCGCTGGCCGAGGGTCGCGCGCTGATCGATGCGATCCATCTGGACGGCACGATCCTGACCTATGTCGTCGACCTGGTGCGCGCCACCCGCTCCGATGCCGATATTCTCTACGGCGCATCGACGCGCGCCGCCGACGCCCTGGCCGCCGCCGTGCGCGTGCGTGCGGCCTTCGAGGGCCGAGACTACGGCTTGCCTGATGATGTCCAGGCATTGCTGGTGCCGGCGCTTCGCCATCGCATCATTCTCTCGCCTTCGGCCGAAATCGACGGCCGCACACCGGACGAGGTGCTGCGCAACATCATGAACCGCGTGGATGCGCCCCGTTAAATGCGGCCATCCCGGTATCTGATCGCGCTTGTTCTGATTTTGGCGGCGGTGACGGTTTTCGTCAGCGTGTGGTGGCACGATATGGGCTACCTCCTCATCGGCCTGTGGGTCGCGGTTGCGGCATTGACGGCAGGCGATCTGGTCATGTCGGCCCTGTCTGGCCGGATGACGGTGGAATTCGATCTGCCGCCGCAAGGCTTTGTCGGCCACACCGCCGCGTTTACGCTCGCCATCCGGCCGCAGAAGGGTGCGGTGCCTCGGAATATCGAGAGCCGGCTCGATTGCGCGCCCGAGCTTGCCGTCGGCGAAAGCAGATTGGCGAGTGGCACATTGGGCGCGGGAGAAGAACAGACCAGTGCCGCCTTCGATCTTCATCTGACGCGGCGCGGACGATACGCGGTCCATGAGCTGTGGCTGAAATGGCCATCGCGGCTGAAGCTGCTCGATATGGTCGCGCGCATGCCGGTGGGAAAAGAGATCGCCGTGCTGCCCGACATATCGCCGGTGCTGTCGGGAGCGGTCAAGACCCAGATCCTGCCGCTGGAAGCCGGCCAGAAGGATCTGCGGTTGCGCGGCGAAGGATCGGAATTCCATCAGCTGCGTGAATTTGCCAGCGGCATGGATCCGCGCAGCATCGATTGGAAGCGGTCCGCCCGGATGCGCAATCTTGTCGTGCGCGAAATGCGGGCCGAACGAAACCACCAGATCATCCTGTGCGTCGATTCCGGGCGGCTGATGGCCGAACAGCTCGGCGGCTTCTCCAAACTCGATCGCGCCATCAACGCGGCGCTGGCCATGTGCTGGGCCGCGGGACTTGCCGGCGATCTCGTGGGTTTCTACAGTTTCGACAGCCGTCCGCGCCTGTTCGTGCCGGCCTTGCCCGGGAGAACGGCCTTTCCGCGGCTGCAGACGATGTGCGCCGAGCTCAGTTACGAAACCCAGGAGAGCAACCATACGCTGGGACTGACACATCTGTCCGGGCGTTTGAAACGACGGTCGCTGATCGTGATATTCTCCGATTTCGTCGACAGCATCACGGCGGAACTGATGATCGAGAACATCCAGGTGCTCGCCCGGCATCATTTCATCGTCTACGTCGCCCTGCGCGATCCGATGCTGGCAAAGCTGACGGAACCCGAGGAGGTGACGCTGGACGCCGTCGCCCGCTCCGTGGCAGCGCGCCAGATCCTGCAGGAGAGGCGCGCCGTGATGGAAAAGCTGGCGCGTCTCGGCGTACTCTGCCTCGACAGCACGCCGGAGGCACTGACTTCGGATCTCATTGCGCGTTACATCGAAATCAAATCCCGTGAGATGATATGATGGATATCGGTATCGGCGACAGGAGAGATACGGGCGGGGCGGTCAACATCGACGCCATCCAGACCGATATGCTTCGCTCGGCGCGCTTCCGGGTGGAGCGTGAAGCGCACTGGCGTCAGCTTGATGACCTCGTGACGCGGGCCGAAAAGGGTGGCGCGGCAGCGCTTGGTTATGACGAGGTCCGCAATCTCGCCGGCGGCTACAGGCAGGCGATGAACTCGCTGAGCGTGGCGCGCGACATTTCCCTCGATCGCGCGCTGATCGCCTATCTCGAAAGCCTCTGCGCCCGGGCCTATCTGGTCGTCTATGCGCCGCAGGAAAGCCTCGGCGGCCTGCTCACCCGGCTGCTGGTGCAGGGCATCCCGCAGGCAGTGCGCCGATCGGCGCTACCTCTGTTCATCGGTTTCCTGGCGCTGGTTCTGGGCGCGCTTGCCGGCTACAAGCTCTGCAACAGCGACCCGAGCTGGTTCTATACCTTGGTGCCGCCGGGGCTGGCCGACCAGCGCACCCCGGACGCATCGGCCGAATATCTCCGCTCGACGATCTATGGCAATGAAGGGCATGACAGCGACAGGCTGGCCGCCTTTTCCGCCTTTCTGTTTTCCCACAACACCACCATCGCCGTGCTGATTTTCACGCTCGGCATTTTCGTGTCGCTGCCGAGCTTCATCCTGACCTTTTACAACGGCCTGATCCTGGGCGCCTTCTTCGCGATGTTTGCCCGCAAGGGATTGGGTTACGAGGTGTTCGGCTGGCTTTCGATCCACGGCGTGACCGAGCTTGCGGCCATCGCCATTGCCTGTGCCGGCGGCGCAAGGCTTGGCCTTGCCGTTCTTCTGCCGGGTGAACGAACGCGCAGGGAGGCGTTGCGCCACCAGGGGCATGATGCCGTCAAGCTCGCGATCCTGGCGGCGCTGATGCTGATCGTGGCGGCCTTCATCGAAGGCTTCCTGCGCCAGCTGATACAGGATCCGATCTGGCGCCTCGCCGTCGGCTGGGGCATGGGCCTTTTCTGGGTGGGCTGGCTGCTGTTTAGTGGCCGCGACAGCAAAGTTTCGAGTGAGCCTGTGCGATGAACCAGTCAGTCCAGGACAGCAAACGCGTCGAACGGTTCATCCCGCCCGAAGGGGTTCCGATCACTTTCGCGATCGGCTCCATCGGCAGCCGCCTCGGCGCGCAAATCCTCGACATCATCTTCACCAATATCCTCATCTTCATCTGCGCCTTCCTGATCGCTTTCACAGGAATCCTGCCTTCGAACGTCGAGGCGATGCTGATCGTCCTGCTCGGCTTCCTGGTGCGGACCCCCTATTACATTCTCTCTGAGCTCATCTGGAACGGGCGTACGCCCGGAAAAAAGATAACCGGCATCCGCGTCATCAATGCCGGCGGCCGGCGGCTGACGCCGCACCAGGTGACCGCGCGCAACCTGATGAAAGAGGTGGAGATATTTGGCCCGATGAGCCTTCTGGCATCGGTCGCCACGCAGTCGGGCTGGGAAATCGCTTTGACGAGCGCCTGGCTTCTGGTGGTGGTGATCGTTCCCCTCGCCAACCGGCGCCGGCAACGGCTCGGCGACATCATCGCCGGCACGCTGGTGATCGACAATCCGCGCTCCGTGCTTTTGTCCGACCTCGCGCTGTCCGCACCCACCGCCGCCGCGCAGCCGGAGTTCGAATTCCTGCCCGAGCATCTCGATGTTTACGGCAAATATGAGCTGCAGACGCTGGAAGACGTGCTTCGCGACACGACAAAGAACCCCCAGAGCCAAGAGATCGTCCAGATCGTGCGCACCATCACCCGAAGGATCCGCTATCCCGACACCGTCAAGCCCGGCCAGGAACTGCTCTTCCTCAACGAATTCTACCGCGCCCAGCGCGAGCATCTGGAGAGCTTGAAGCTATTCGGAACGCTGCGGGAGAATAAGTATCACGAGCATACGCGGGCAGAGGCGAAGAGGCTTGTGTGAGGCGATTTCGGCACGGAATCTCTAGTTTTTGTGATAGATTCGGCCGTCGCTGAAAAATCTCGGATTTATTGTCGCAAAACTCAAATTTTTGCGGCAGGGCTTTGAGATAATTTGGATAGAGCCCGTGGCTTGCTGAACACTGCGACGGCAGCACAAACGCCGGCAAACTGTAATGCTGCGCCAATCGCCTCCGCAGAAGACGGCAATCGCGCCTCGAAACGGAAGCCGTAGGCGAGGCCGAACACCGTTTCCGCAACGATGAGCTGGGCGGAGAGGGCCAGCGGCAAAAGACGTGACGCGATCACCCAGCACCAGGTCGCAAACCACGAACCGGCCAGCCCCATCAGCAACGCCCACCCGGCGAAACGCAAGACCTCGGAAATAGACGCCGTATCCACCAGATCGAACGACGCCAGCGGCAACAGGAACAGACTGCCGATCGCCGCGCCGATGCCTTGCAGCCCTGTCCATTGCAGCCCGTCAGGCGCGTCGGCTGACTGCATCACGGCCGCATTTGCCAACCCGTAGACGATCCAGATCGCAAGCGCCACGAAGCTGGCGAGGATGCCGAGAGTGATTGTCGCCTTGATAGATGGATCTGCTGTGTGGATCGTCGCGACATTGACGATCGCTACCCCGACCACGATCAGCATCAAAGGCAAGGCGAGAACCTGCCATGGTGCGGAGCGGTCACGGATATTGGCGATAATCGCCAGAAACACCGGCATGGTGCCGATGATGACAGGTGGAATAGCAGCGCCCACGAACTGGACAGCGAAGGCGGCGCTGACAAAGTATCCCACATATCCCGCGCCCCCGAGAAGCAGGCCGACCAGAAGCCGGGACGGCGCCATTCCGGCAGGCCGAAACCGTCGATCGATCATCAGTAGCAGGCAGGCAAGACCGAAGATGCCGTAGCGGGCAATGGTCAAATCCCATGCCGTGAACGGCGCGACGGCGCGTGGGGCGACGAACGTCAGCCCCCACAATGCGCAAGTCGTAAGGCCGGCGATGATCCCAAGCAGCATGATGATCTCCTTTTGGTGACGATCATGCGATGTGATCCGGCAGTTTTATATGGAAAAGCAAAGGATCAGCGATTAACTTCCTCTCTATGTCAAAGGCAAAGGCACCGCATAACCTTCAATCTGGAAACTCGACCCTGGACGAGACCGACGCGCGCATTCTGGCAACGCTCGATTCGGATGCCCGCTTGTCGATGAGCGAGCTTGCCCGCCTCGTTGGCATGTCCGCGCCGAGCGTTTCGGAGCGCGTTCGCAGGCTGGAGGCGACCGGTGTTATCCGGGGTTTTACCGTTGACGTGGATACGCGTGCGATCGGCTATCAGATACGGGCCATGGTG
Organism: Rhizobium sp. RSm-3; assembly: GCF_001854685.1. Classification (NCBI taxonomy): domain Bacteria; kingdom Pseudomonadati; phylum Pseudomonadota; class Alphaproteobacteria; order Hyphomicrobiales; family Rhizobiaceae; genus Rhizobium; species Rhizobium sp. RSm-3. The sequence goes on from NZ_MAWZ01000009.1 coordinate 109,678, forward strand.
AGGATCAGGCCTTTACCGGGCAAGCTGCACCTGGTCGAAAGGCTCATTCAGGAGCGCCCGGAGTTTGTCGAATGCGACAAGATTACCGGCGACGATCCATTCCTGGCCCGCTTGGTCGTCCATTCGATCGAGCAGATGGACGATGTTCTCGAAGCTCTCTCCGAACACGCCGTCACCAGCACGGCTGTCATCAAGGGCACTTCTGTCAAACGCCGCCTGCCGCCCCTGTAGCAGGGTTAGGTTGTGCTGGCCGATGAGGCTGATCGGATATATAATTTTCAGTCACCGTATTGGCCGGGGGAGAGCCAGATGCGTGAGCTGATCGGAAGCCTTCTCATCTATTTGAGTGCTGCTTTAACCGCCCATGGCGGTCCGCTTCACGAGGCGGTCAAGAGCGGCGATGTGACGGCCATCGCGGCGGCCCTCGATGCCGGCGCCGACATTGAGGAGCAGGACAAGGGAGCCACGCCTCTGTTCCTGGCAATTCGTAGCGGCCATCCCGAAGTCGTGGAATTGCTGATCGAGCGCGGGGCGGGTGTGAACAATCCGTCGGCGATGGGCCTGCCGCTGACCGGCGCCGTCCTGACCAACGCCGTCGACCTCGTGCGGCTGTTGTTGGCGCACGGTGCTGATCCGAATGCCGCCGCGCGGGGCGAACGCATGCTGCACTTCGCGGTCGCGAACGGCTGTCTCGATTGCGTCAAGCTGCTCGTGGAAGCGGGCGCAGACGTCAACGCCGTTTGGACCCGCGGCGACCCCGCCCGTCTCCCGGCCATTGTGACGGCCTACCATCTTGCAAAGCACGACGATCATGCCGACATCGCCGCCTATCTGCTGGAACATGGGGTCACCATTCTGAAACCCGAGCCGATTTCCGCGAAGCTGGCGAAAGGCGACCCGGCAAAGGGCGCGGCGTTCTTTGCCCCCAACTGCTCCTCCTGTCATGCCATCCGTGCGCAAGGTGGACCCACCAGGGGACCCAATCTGTGGAATGTCGTCGGACGCGACAAGGCCTCGACCAAGTTCGACGGCTACTCCAAAACGCTGTCGGCTTGGGAGGGGTCCTGGACGTATGAGGACCTCAATATTTTTCTCGCCGGTCCCACTCTGACAACGCCTGGCGTCGACATGGAAATCCGCGGCGCACCTGACGAAGCCGATCGGCTTGATGTGATCGCCTATCTCAGAACGCTCGCCGACACGCCGGCGCCGCTGCCGTGAATAGCGCGCGCAGCGCCCACGCCCCGTGAGGATGTCGCCGCGTCGCTGCCGTTCCTGTCAATGCGGCGACGCGTGCAAGGCCGATCTTCCGTTCCCGGCCGATATCGTGATCTACTCGGACAAACGGGGCGGGTCGGCATGAGGCTTCTTTTTGAACGCGTTCTTCAACGCGTCCAGGACGACACGAACAGCCGGAACGTCCTTGATCTCCGCGTGCACGACCAACCATAGTTCCCGTACGAGAGCATGTTCGCCCTCGATCCGCTGAAGATCGAAAGGGACCGCGAACTCGGGCAGCATGACGACACCCCCGTCAAGCCTTGCGGCCGCGACCTGAAACTCCAGAACGGATGATCGCAACGCAATTTGGCGGCCGGCGGCCACCTCGTTGAGACGCAATTGCTGCGGCGAGGAATTCATCGCTTCATCGTAGCCGATAAACGTCCATTCGGACGGTGCAACGGTTTCGAGGTAACGCTTCGAAGCGAAGAGGTTGAACGTCAGCTCCTGGAGCTTGGTGATCGAATAGTCGCCATCTTCCGGTCTTGACAGTCGGATCGCGATGTCCGCCTCGCGCCTGTTCAACGACGTAAACCGCTTCTCGCCAACAAGCGTAATCTGCACACCCGGATGATCTCGCCGCATCGCCACGATCGGCTTTGCCAGAAGCACGCTCGAAAGAGCGGGCGGGGCACTGATCCTCACATGTCCGCGCACTTCCGTCGCGCTGCTGCGCCCAATCTGCTCGACCGCGGCAGTCTGCAAGGCAATGACAGCTGCATGCCTGGCAACCTTCTCGCCTTCCAGAGTGAGGAGAATGCGCCGCCCGCGACGGTCGATGAGCTTGCGTTCGAGCGTTGCTTCAAGCGATGAGACGCGCCGACTTATGGTCGCGTGCTCGACGCCGAGCTGCTTTGCTGCGCCTAAAAACGTTCCCGATTGTGCCAGCGCCAGAAAATGCCGCAGGTCGTCCCAATCGAGTTGTGTGAATTTTCTCCCATTCATTGTGAAACAATAGGGAATTTTCACACGCTTGGCCAGCCGCTAGCCTGTGCGCATCAAGGAGATCGAACGATGACAGATCAGATCATAACGTTGAATGCCCCAGGCGACGTCAGCCGGTTTCAGGTACAGGATCATCGTTCCGCTCCTCCCGGTCGCGGCGAGATAGAAATTCGTCATGAAGCGATCGGCACCAATTTCCTGGACGTCTATCATCGCAAGGGTATCTATCCGATGCCCTCCTATCCGGCCGTGATCGGTGCCGAGGCTGCCGGTGTCGTGGCAGCGGTCGGTCCTGACGTGACGGGTTTGCAAGAGGGCGACCGGGTGGCATATGCGGGGCCGCCGGTCGGAGCCTACTGCACGACAAGGACCATTGCCGCTGAAAGAGTGATCAGGCTTCCCGACGCGGTTTCGGCGAAAACGGCTGCGAGCTCGTTGCTCAAGGGCATGACGGCCTACATGCTGCTGAAGAAGACGTGCGATGTTCGCGACGGAAGTCGTATTCTGATCCACGCCGCCGCCGGTGGGCTTGGAAGCATCCTCGTCCGCTGGGCCAAGTCGCTCGATGTCACGGTGATCGGCACCGTCAGCAGTCCCGAAAAGGCAGTGCTCGCCAAGTCCTTCGGCGCGGATCATCTCGTCGTCGGGCGAGGGGCCGATATCGTCGCCGAGGTCCAACGGCTCACGAATGGCAACGGCGTTGACGTCGCCATTGACGGAATTGGCGGCGATATGCTGGTCAAAAGCCTTCGTTCGGTCCGGGCCTTCGGGATGGCTGTGACCATCGGGCAAGCCGCCGGTCCGGTCCCACCGGTTCCGGTCGAGGAGCTTCGGCCCGGCAAGTCGCTCTCTCATCCGAGCATCATGGCCTGGTGCGCCGATGTCGCAAGATACCACGAGGCGGCGCAGGCGGCAGTCGAGGCCATGGAAGCAGGGATCGTCTGCCAGATCGCCGCGGAATTCAGCCTGGCAGATGTTGCAAGAGCACATATCGAATTGGAGTCCGGGCGGGCCGCAGGCAGTATTTTGCTGATACCTTAGCGCATGGGGCGCAAAGGTGTGTTTGGCGATGACAATATGCGATCACCGTTGTGTCCGCCTACAGCACGGAACCGACATCAGATCGGAGGTCGGAACTATCGCGACAGCTGCGATGCCAGGAAATCGGCTGCGTTCTGGCGTGCTGTCGCAGCGTTTGGGCTTGTCGATCTCAGGAAAAAATCGTGCGCGCCGGCTTCATAAACATCGAGGGCAACAGGCCCTTCCAAGCCGTTGTGCCGTCCGTTGCAGTTCTCGGCCGATCGACAAGGGAAACGTACGATCAGCACTTCCCCAGATGAGCAGCAAGGGCGGCAATGAACGGACAGGCTGCGAATAGCCGTTCGGGAAGCCGCCATCGACCAGCACCAGGGCGTCTATATCGGCGCGTCCAACCGTAGCGGCCGAAGCGATTTGCGCGCCAAGGGAGATTCCGAGAACGCCTACCTTGCCGCCGTGGCCCGATTGCCCCTCAACATAGGCGGCCACGGCCTGAACGGCCGACGTCCACTCCGGCAACCGTTGCGCATAAAAATCGCTCCGCGCCCGTGCGCTGCTCGCTGCTGCGATAGTGTCGAGGTCGGCTGCCGACAGGATATGAACGAGATAGGCATTCAAACCCGCAGCCCGGAACGTCTGGCCAGTCTCATCATAAGCGGCCGCTGCAAAGCCCTTGCTGCCGCTCAAGATCAGAACAGCCGGGCATATTGTCTTCGCGCAGCTCCCGAAGCTCTCGACCAGGATCCGGCCGCCCGGCGTCGGTACGGTGAATTGCTGCCGGGATGCAGCATGAGCATTGTCAAACATATAAGCGAGAAAAACGAGGACGCAGGAAAACAAGCGCATTTTGCTTCTGAACTCTACCAAGTTGCGAAAGTCAGGAAGTTTACTGGCGTTGCAACGATTGCTTGGCCAATGCCGTAAGGTGGTGGACGGCATCAATGACACAAGAAGCCGCCTCTACGGCAAAAACAGCACGTTATACTGATCAAACTCCCCCGGCAGATCCCGCACCTTCATCTCCTCCTCGCGGTCCTCGAAGAGGACGAGGCAATCCTCATAGTAGACGGCGAGCATGGAGATGAAGGCTCTCGTGCCCTCGGCTCCGTAGAACAGCGGCGTGAACTCCATGTGGAGCGGCACGCGGCGGGAAAGCAGGGGCTGCATCGAGCGGCAGGCGATCGGCTCGTAGCCTTCGATATCCATCCAGACGAAACCGATTGCTTCAGGGTCGCTCACGGTTCGGCAGAATGTTGCCTTTCAGTATTTTCTATAAGGGATTGCAAGGCAACGTACCCGCGGGCTTTTGATTCCGATAGTATTATCGCGGTCTCTTTCAAGGAGACCCTTCCGCCTTGTTGAAGATAAGCGAGAGCTATCGTTTGATCGATCACGGGGTCTGCCCCACAGGTTTTGTCAAAAATGTACCCAACCATAACGGCGTCGGGAATTTCTCCAACTTCGATTACTGGCCCGCCGGTCGCAGACTTTAGTGTTCCGTTGTCAGCAATGATGCATTTTGGGTATTCTGCAGTCCTATGATAAAGGTAAGCTTTGAAAAAATATCCTGCGAATGTTCCAACAAGAATTGCTGAGGTTGTCTTGAGTAAATTCGCAATTATCATTGTCCAAACCTAGATTCGTCCCAGTTGTAGTAATGATATTAAGAAAGGTCGATAATTTATATTGAATCGATCCCCGGTTTGACGATTTAATGCCGTAATCGCTTGCGTATACGGATCTTGTTATGTTGCCAGCAGCATCTACATCTGTAACAATTGCGGAATGTCCGGATGCCCATAACGCTTACCCCAATCTGGGCCGCTCTTAATCAATACGTTGCAGCCCGTTCAAAATTCGCTCTACGGCAAAAACAGCACGTTATACTGATCAAACTCCCCCGGCAGATCGCGCACCTTCATCTCCACCTCGCGGTCCTCGAACAGCACGAGGCAGTCCTCGTAGTAGCCGGCAAGCATGGAGATGAAGGCTTTCGTTCCCTCTGGTCCATAGAACAGCGGCGTGAACTCCATGTGGAGCGGCACGCGGCGGGAAAGCAGGGGCTGCATCGAGCGGCAGGCGACCGGCTCATAGCCTTCGATATCCATCCAGACGAGGCCGATTGCTCCAGGGTCGATCGAGAGGCCGGCGAGGATCTCGGAGACCGGCTTCACGGGCACGCTGATCTTCCTGTCGGTCGGGCTCTGGCGGAGGGCGCTGCTCTTGCCGTGATTGTTGCGGTTCAAAAAAAAGTCGATCTCGCCTTCACTCTCGCCGGCGGCGCAATTGACGAGGCGGACCTTTTCCGTGAGCCGGTTCTGGCGGATGTTGAGTTCAAGCAGCGGGAAATTGCGCGGGTCGGGCTCGATGCTGACGATCCCGGCATAGGTGCCGCTCAAGGCGAAATAGACGGTCTGGGTGCCGATATTGCCGCCGATCTCGAGCAGCGTCGCGTCTTTTCTCAGCAGGCCGCGCTCGCGCAGGATGGCGATCAGCCGGTCGACGGCGTCGCGCTCGAAATGGCCCTTCCGGAAGACCTTGCGGCCGATATAGTCGGAAGGCGAGAAAGTCATCAGATGGTCGCCGGCATCGACCGTCATCGAGACGACGCGCGGGCCGATATTTTCGATCAGCAGCCGCCGGCCGAAACGGGTGTCGAAGAAGCGCGAGGCGGCGGCATTACGCGCCTTGCGCAGCCGGCGGCTCCAATATTTGGCGGTCAGCCACGGTGTGCCGGGCATCAGTCTTTTCCTTCGAGCGGTTCTGCCGCTTTCTCTCTCGGAATGACATAGACTTTCAAGGGCAGGGCGCGGCCGCGCACGCTGATGTCGCGGCTTTCGATGCCGGAAAGATCGGCGCCGGAAAGCGTCGCCACCGGCTCGGAGATGACGATCGCCGCTTCGAATTCCTTGGCCGCACTTTCCAGCCGGCTCGCGACATTGACGGTATCGCCGATCGCCGTCATGCTGCGCACCCGGCCATAGCCCATCGTGCCGACCACGGCCGGGCCGGTGTGAATGCCGATCGCGATGCGCAGCGGCAGCGCCAGTTCCTCGGCGAGTTCGGCGGCCAGTTTCTCGATCTCGGCGACAATCGCCGCGGCCGCCTTGAGCGCCTGACGGCAGGCCTCTTCCGGCGCGGTGTTGAGGCCGAAGAGCGCCATGGCGCCGTCGCCGATGAACTTGTCGAGCCGCCCGCCTGCCTGCTCCACCGCCTTGCCGATGATGGCGAAATAGCGGTTCAGCAGGAAGACGACGTCGAAGGGCAGGCGCGTTTCCGTCAGCGTGGTGAAATGGCGGATATCGACGAAGAGCACGGCGATCTCGCGCTCGCGCCCCGGGCTGGTCTCCTGGCTGTTGACGGGAAGGGTCGCTTCGAGCGCCGGCACCAGCAGCGGCGCCACCGCGACATCGCGGTTCGGGCGAAGCTGGCAGGCAAGCCGCACATCCGGACCGGCATTGATGCGCCTCAGCGTCGTCTGCTCCATCTTGTCGGGGACAGGTAGATTTTCGTAGTCGCCGAGGATCTGCACCCGGCAGGTGGAGCACTGGCCCTTGCCGCCGCAGACGGCATAATGCGGCAGGCCGCCGAGCCGGCTTGCCTCCAGCACCGAGAAGCCGCGCGGCACACGGATCACCTCGCCGCCCGGATAATGCACGGCGACCTGATCGAGACGCTCCTTCAGCTTGCGCCGGGCGCGGGCGGCGACGACGATCAGCAGCGAGGCCGAGAAGGCGCCGTAGAGCCCGGCGCGGATTGTCGAGACCTCACGGTGGACTTCCGGGTTCGAGGCGTAACGGGCATTGACCGTCGCCTTATAGGGGCTGTTGGCGATTGCCTGCTGATAGGACGGGTCGGCGAGTGTGCGGCCCATTTCGACGAAGCCGAGCAGCGAGAGCACCGGCACGAGGATCGCCAGCGCCAGCAGCAGCGGCGCCAGGCCCGGGTACCAGGGGCGGTAGCGCAGCCAGAAATGCAGGCCGATGCAGCCGTGGATCCAGACGGCGACGAGACCGAATGCCTGCCGCAAGCCGTTCGCCGGCGCCCTGATCCACAGCGAGCCGACGACCGTCTCGTAGTCATCGATATAGCCATAGAGTTCGTGGGCGATGCGCGTGCCGATGACGTGATCGATGAGGAGCAGCGGGATCAGCAGGCCGAGCACGATCTGCGCCATCTCGCCCTTTGGCATGACCAGGCTGCGGCGCATATAGATGGCGCGCAGCACCAGCGCCATGTGGGTGAGAACCGACGAATAGAAAATGGCGGTCCCGAGAGGATTGCGCCAGATCGCCATGAACAGCCGGGCGGCTTTATCGGCGGCGGAGACTGAAATCAGGCCGATCGCATGGTTCGACAAATGCATGAGGACGAAGACGAAAATGACGAGGCCGGAACCGAGCCTCGCCCTTCTGATCGTACGCTCCGAAAAAATCCCTGTGGCCGAGACCGTCGTCATTCATTCCCGTTCTTGTCGATGCAACCGCAGGCTCATAGAAATTGAGAAAGAGGCGGAATTGCTTCCATCGCGATCACATTCCATATGCTTATGCGCAAGTTTTAGGGAAATGGACAATAGCGGAGTTTCGCCCGCGGCCATGCCGGTTGGAAACACTGTGTCTTCATGTGAGGGTTATGCATGCGGGTGGCTTTCTACGCGCCGATGAAATCGCCGAACCATCCGGTGCCGTCGGGCGACCGGCTGATGGCGCGGCTGTTGATCCGGGCGCTGGAGCTTGCCGGCCATGAGGTCGAGGTCGTCTCGGAATTCCGCACCTATGCCGCGACACCGGAAGCCGCAGCCGTGCTCGAACCGGCGATCGCTGCCGAGCTGCAGCGGCTGCGGAAAAAATGGGCATCAGTGCCGCGGCCCCATCTCTGGTTCTGCTACCATCCCTATTACAAATCGCCCGATCCGTTCGGGCCTGTGATCTCCGCCGAATTCGCCATTCCCTATGTCACCGCCGAAGCCTCCTATGCGGCCAAACGCGACAGCACCGGCTGGGCGGCTCAGCAGAAGCGCGTGGGCGCGGCAATCCTGCAGGCGGCGGTCAATATCAGCTTCACCGGGCGCGATGACGCCGGGCTTGCGGCCGCCTTTCCGCAGGCGCGGCTTGCTCGTCTGAACCCCTTCATCGACACGGCGCTGTTCGAGACGGTGTCGCCGGCGCCCGATCCGCTGCGTCTGATGGTGGTGGCGATGATGCGGGCAGGGGACAAGATGGAGAGTTATGCAATGCTTGCAAAAGCGCTGCGGCTGATCGAGGACCGGCCCTGGACGCTTGCCGTCATCGGCGATGGCCCGATGCGCCGGGAGGTGCAGGCGCTGTTTGCCGCCGTTCCCGCCGACCGCATCGAGTGGCTGGGAGAGCGGGATGGGGCTGAGATTGCCGGCCTGCTCGGGCGCGGCGGCCTCTATGTCTGGCCGGGCTGCGGCGAGGCTTACGGCCTTGCCTATCTTGAGGCCCAGGCTGCCGGCCTGCCCGTCGTCGCGCAGGAAACGGCAGGGGTGCCTGCGGTGGTCGAGGCTGGGGTGACCGGCCTGCTGACACGGGATGGTGATGTCGCCGCCTATGCCGCGGCCGTGGCTGCCCTGCTGGACGACGGGGAGAGGCGCGGCGCCATGGGGCAGGCGGCACGCAGCTTCGTGCTCGATCAACGCTCGCTGGCGATTGCGGCCGAGCGGCTGGACGGAATTTTGCGAGCCAATGCGGCAACAGGAGTAAGGCAATGACCGACAGGACGAGCTGGGAGCCGCTGCGCCGCGAACTCGACCGCTGGCAGGCCGCCGGCCGCGTGGCCCGCTTCTGGCTGCGCGACGACGATGCGATCGAGCCGACGCCTGATCTGGAGAGGCTGCTGGCATCGTCGGGCGAGAACGAGGTCCCACTGACCCTTGCCGTCATTCCCGGCCTGACGGGCGAGGCACTGGCGGCGCGGCTGGCGGAAGAAGCAGTGTCAGCGTCGCGGTGCACGGCTGGTCGCATACGAACCATGCCGGGCCGGAGCGGAAAAAGCAGGAACTCGGTGGCGACCGGCCGGCGGAAATCGTGCTCGGCGAGCTGGGCGAGGGGGTCCGGCTGCTGCAGCGGCTCCATCCGGCTCGCTTCCTGCCGGTGCTGGTGCCGCCGTGGAACCGGATCGACGCCACCCTCATCCCGGCGCTGCCGGACCTCGGTTTTACCGCGCTTTCGGTCTATGGGCGGGCAAGGCAGGGCGGGCCGATACCGCTTCTCAACACCCATGTCGATATCATCGATTGGCACGGCACGCGCGGCGGGCGGAGCGAGGCGGAGCTGGTGGCCGAGCTGGTGGCGGAGCTGCGCGACCGGTTTGCCGGCAGCGACGAGCCGATCGGCGTGCTCACCCACCATCTGGTGCATGACGCGGCCGCCTGGGATTTCCTGTCGGCCCTGTTTACGGCGACCGGCCGGCATCCTGCCGTCCACTGGTCGGCGGCATCGGCACTTCTCAAGCCGTGAGGCTTGCCATCGGAAGGTCGCCGATGTCCCCACTCATCGTCGGTCTTCCTCAAACTGCTCGGCGCCCTCGACCGGCCGCAGCCACGGCTCGCGGCGCTTGATCCAGAGTTCGTAGCCTGGAACAAGCGGCGTCGGCGCCTCGGACAGGATGCCGAGCTTGATTTCCGCCTCCTCGCCATCGACGGAAAACAGCCGCGAACCGCAGCCGGTGCAGAAATGCCGGCCTTGGAACGCGCCGGTTTCCCCCGAATGTTCGAACTGGCCGGCGGGCCAGATCCCATAGAAGGTGAAGGCCGACCCGCTTTCCTTCCTGCAGTCCATGCAATGACAGATCCCAACGCGAATAGGTTCGTCGCGAACGGCGATGTGCACCTGCCCGCAAAGGCATTGTCCGGAAATTACGGTCATGGCTGATATCCGTTTCAAGGATCTAACGATGCCGAGAAAACGGTCTGGCTCGGGATCTGTTCCCCGGCAAGCTCAAGCGCGGCCTGCAGCCTGTCAGATCACCACGGTCTGATTGTCGCGGGCGGCAAAGGACTCGGGGAAGGCGGACTGCGCCTGCGCTTCCATCTGCGCCAGCTGCTCGTCGGTGCGCGAGGGGGCGTGGTGGAAGAGGGCGAAGCGTTTGGCGCCGGCAATCTTTGCCAGTTCGGTGCCGTGCTGCCAGGTCGAATGGCCGAAGCCCTTGAAACGCTGCATCTCGTCTTCATTGTAGGTGCAGTCGTAGACGACGAGATCGGCATCCTTCATCATCTCCAGCGAGACCGGGTCGTGGCTGCCGGGAATATGCTCGATATCGTAGATCAGAGCGACCGAACGGCCCTGCCATTCGATGCGGTAGCCGATGGCGCCGCCCGGATGGTTGAGCATGAAGGTCTTGATCTCGATGCCTTCGTGCGGCGTCAGCGCCTGACCGGGATGGAAATCGCGGAAGTTCATCGTCGCCTGGCAGATATCGGTTTTAACAGGAAACCAGGGCGGGCTGATGAACTGCTCGACCATTTCGCGCGTGCTCATCTTGCCGTCGAGATGGCCCGACCAGATGTTGACGTTGATCGAGGGATAATAGATCGCCTTGAAAAAGGGCAGGCCGATGATGTGGTCGTAGTGGCAGTGGCTGAAGAACAGGTCGACGTCGCTGACGCCGTCGGCGAGCAACGACAGGCCGGCCTCGCGCAGGCCGGAGCCCGCGTCGAAGATCATCCTGTGTTCTCCGCAGCGAATTTCGATGCAGGAAGTGTTACCGCCGTAGCGGTCGAACTCGGGCCCCGAGACGGGAATACTGCCGCGGACGCCCCAAAATTTAACCTGAAACAGTTCTGTCGTCATCGTTCTTCAAACCGGCCTTCCCGCCCGCCATCGTAAACATAGTTTATCCCGATGCGAAGCAGCAGAATTCCACGGGTTTGCCTGTACCCCCTTTCATTCTCCTAACCGCTAGCGGAAGAAGAAGTAGATTTTCCTAAGCAATCGGCTTTCGCGTCGGAAAGCAACCCGGTATGGTTGGTTTTCGGTAAACGGGCTGCGGGGGCGGGACATTTTCCCGTAAGTCATGCCTATTAGATGGTTGCGCGCGATTGAAAAAACAATTGCCGCCATCTCGGCTCGAATCCGGGTGCCAACCATTTGCGCTAAAACGTTTTTGCGACAGCCTGATACAGCTGCAGGCGCCAGTGCGGCGCGAGCGGATTTTCTCGTCCGCATTGCATGTCGGCAGAAACAACATCCTCTGAGAAAAGTGTGTTCGCTTCCGCGCCAATGTTTCCTTGATCGCCGCCGCCGAAAAGCGATATATCCGACGATAGTGGAAATATAAGAGACTCGGTGATGCTGCAGCCTGTCGTAAACGAGACCATCGCCGAGAGCAGTTACCGGCGCATTCGGGCCGACATCATTTTCGGGCGGCTGGCGCCCGCACAAAAGCTGAAGCTGGAAAGCCTGAAAGAGTCCTACGAGACCAGTATCAGCACGCTGCGGGAGGTGCTGAACCGGCTCTCCTCCGAGGGGCTTGTCGTCGCCGAGGGACAGAAGGGGTTCGAAGTTTCTCCGGTGTCGGTTTCCGACCTCAGGGAGACGGCGGCGATGCGGCTGCTCCTGGAGAGCCATGCCCTGGAGCAGTCATTCGCGCGTGGAGACGTGGAATGGGAGGCGCCGCTGGTCGCGGCCCATTACAAGCTGGCGCGGATGGAGAAGGTCATGGCGTCAGGCGATACCAGCAGGGCCGAGGACTGGAAGCGCTACGACTGGGAGTTCCACCAGGCGCTGATTTCCGCCTGCGGGTCGAAACTGCTGATGCAGACTCACTCGGTGATCTTCGACAAATATCTGCGATATCAGATGGTCGCCCTGTCCTACCGCGGCGACGTCGCCGCCGAAGAACACCAGCAGCTTTTGGATGCGGCCTTGCGGCGGGATGCGGAGACTGCCAAGCGGGTGCTTGCGTTTCATATCGAAGGCGGGGTGGAACACGCGCTCGCCAAAGGGACGCTGAAATAGCCATGCTCAAGCAAGTCCACGACCCGGCCGAAACCGTAAGCGATGTCGTTTTCCGGCAGATCCGCGAGGATATCATATCGGGGGTATTGCCGCCGGGGGCCAAGATCAAGCTGGAGCAGGCCAAGGAGCGCTACTCCATCGGCATTTCGTCGCTGCGCGAAATTCTGAGCCGCCTGACCACGGAGAACCTCGTCGTCGCCGAAGGGCAGCGTGGTTTCGAAGTCAGCCCGGCTTCGCGGCGGGAACTGCTGGAGCTCGCCGACCTGAGGATCGTTCTTGAAACCCATGCGATCGGCCTTGCTTTCGCTGCGGGAAATCTCGAATGGGAGGGGCGCATCGTCGCTGCCCATCACCGGCTGGCCGCCGCCGAGCGCAAGCTGCTGGCCGGCGATATGTCGCGCACGGTCGACTGGGTCCGGTACGATTGGGAGTTCCATCAGGCAATCGTCTCGGCCTGCAATTCGGAGACGCTGATGGCGACCCTGTCCTCCGTCTTCGACCGCTTCCTTCGTTACCATATGCTGGCTGAAAGCTTCCGCGGAAAGCCTGTCGTCGATGACCACCGGCTGTTGTTCGAACTGTCCATTCAACGGGACGTCGCCGGCGCGACCGAGGTGGTCAGACGGCACGTGCAGAGCGGCGTCGCGCATGTGCTGAAGAGCGGCCGCATTCTTTAAATTAGTAAGCGTCTTTTGGAATTCCTTCCGGGCGCATCTGTCTTTTCAGCGCGGCGATGCGGAAGATGGCGTTCGGGGCGCCATAACCGCGATAGCCGCGGCGCTCGACGATCTCGAAAAAGAAACCCTCGCCGTAAGTGCCGCTGTAAAGCTGGAAATATTCACCATGCTCGTCGCGGTCATAGAGGATGTTCTCCGCTTTCAGCCGCTCGGCCATGACGGGATCGAGCCCGAAGCGGGCTTCGACGTCGTCGTAGTAGTTCGGCGAAATATGCAGGGATCTGAAACCGCAGCTGCGAAGTTTTTCGGCGGTTGCGAAGATGTCGTCGGTCGAAAACGCCAGGTGCTGGATGCCGGATCCGAACTTCTCGGCAATGAAATGTCCGGCCAGGGTGCGGCGGTTTTCGGCTCCGTTCATGGTGATGCGCAGCGCCCCCGACTGGTTTTCGACGACCTGGCTGCGGACCACCCCGGCTGGATCGATGATGTCGACCATCGGGGTCTTATGGGTTTCGAAGATCGACGTGTAGAACAGAAGCCAGGTGAGCATTTCATCATAGCCGACCGTCTGGGCGACGTGATCGACGCGGAGAAGGCCGGCAGACGCCGTACCGGTGTCGTCGCTGACCGGGTGAAAGTCGATTTCGGAAAAGCGGCCCAAAGCGCTCTTGTCGTCGATCAGATAGACGATGCCGCCGCCGACGCCCCGAATGGCCGGCAGTTCGAGTTCACCCTCCGCCACCGGTTGGGCGAAGGGCTCGGCATCGAGAGCAAGCGCACGCGCATATGCCTTTGCGGCATCGTCGACGACCAGGGCCATGGCATAGGCAAACGTGCCATGCACGGCGTAGGCCGCGTTGGCAAATCCCGCCTGATCGACATTGACGAGGATGCGGATCTCGCCCTGCTCGAACAGGGAGACCTTCTTGCTGCGGTGGACGGCGGTCTGTCTGAAGCCGAGGGTGCGCAGCAAGGCCACCAGCTCGACCTCATCCTGTTCGTCCGTGGCAAACTCCACGAAGCCGACACCCTTGACGGCGGCCCTTTCCGGCATCGCCGCCCCGGTCATGCTTTGGGTGCCGAGATCGCGGCGCACCTGATCGCCGAGATAGATCAGGGAGCGGTGGCCATCGGCGGCGATCGGCCGCGACAGGCCGCCTCGAAACTGGTCGTTGAAAATCTCCAGGGAGAAATAGCCGTCATAACCGGTGGCGGCGACGGCTTCGGTAAAGGCCGTGACGGGAAGGTCGCCTTCTCCGGGCATATTGCGGAAGTGGCGGCTCCAATAGAGCAGATCCATGTCGATCAGCGGCGCATCGGCAAGTTGGACGATGAAGATTTTCTCTTTGGGAATCGAGCGGATCGAATTGACGTCGATCTTGCGCGACAAGGTGTGGAAACTGTCGAGGATCAGGCCGACATTCGGATGATCGGCGCGCCGCACGATCTCCCAGGCGTCGCGGTGGTCGCTGATATGGCGACCCCAGGCGAGCGCCTCGTAGCCCACTCTCAGTCCGCGCCGGGCGGCACGTTCGCCGAGTTCCCGGAAATCGTCTGCCGCCCGGTCGATGCCGCCGATGGCGGCCGGCGAGACGTTCGAGCATACCAGCACCAGATCCGTTCCAAGCTGCTGCATCACGTCGAACTTCCGTTCGGCGCGATCGAAGGTGCGGCTTCTAAGCGGCTCCGGCATGCCTTCGAAATCACGAAACGGCTGGAACAGCGTGATTTCCAGGCCGTGGTCGCGCACCAGTTTTCCGACATCGGCCGGGCTGCCGTCGAAGGCCAGAAAATCGTTTTCGAAGATTTCGACGCCGTCGAAGCCGGCTCGGGCGATCGCCTCAAGCTTCTCAGGCAGTTCGCCGCTGATCGTCACAGTCGCAATCGAGGTCTTCATATCAAAGCCCTTTCGGCATCCATCGCCCAGCCGCGAAAAATCGCTCTCACCTATTATTGCAAATCTCGTGAGGAATTCAAATAGCTTGATGCATTATAAAATCTCATACGATTTTGAAAAACTCTGTTGATTTACGCGCCCGTCTCTGGCAATCATTCCTCCCACAGTCAAAAGGTGAGGTGGCTGTCCGGTCGAACGACCGCCAAAGAGGAGGAAACCTAATGTTCAAATCTATGCTGACGCGCCGAAACGCGATGCTCGGAGCCGCGGCCCTGGTGGCTGCCGTCACCGTGGCGCAACCGGCCGCTGCCATCACGCCTGACGAAATCAAGGCTCGCGGCAAGATCATCGTCGGAATTCAGGGCGACAACCCGCCGTGGGGCTTTGTGACCAGCGGCGGCAAGCAGGACGGTCTCGACGCCGACATCGCGACGCTGTTCGCCAAGGAGCTTGGCGTTTCCGTCGAGTTCGTGCCGCTCGAGGTCAACAACCGCATTCCGGCGCTGACGGCGGGGCGCGTCGACGTTCTGTTTGCGACCATGGCAATGCTGCCGGATCGCGCCAAGGCCGTGCAGTTCTCCAAGCCCTATGTTGCCAATGCCATCGTCCTGATCGGTCCCAAATCGGCGGAGATCAAGACGAATGCCGATATGGCCAAGTTCAGTGTCGGCGTCGCCAAGGGTGCTGCACAGGACACGCAGGTGACGAAGAACGCGCCTGAAGGCACGACGATCCGCCGCTATGACGGAGACGCTGCGAGCGTCCAGGCCCTGGTGTCCGGCCAGGTCGATACGCTGGGCGGCAACATCTTCTATATGGACCGGGTCAACAAGGCGCGTCCGGGCGAATTCGAAAACAAGCTTGAATTCCAGAAACTCTACAACGGCGCTTGCACGCGTCTCGGCGAGAAGGAAATCAATGCGGCGCTCAACACATTCATCGACAAGATCAAGACAAACGGCGATCTCAAGGCCGTCTACGACAAGTGGATGAAGGTCCCGGTCCCGGAATTCCCGGAGAAGCTGGAAGGCATTCCGTTCGCGGCGAACTGAGCCAAGCGTCGGTTCACGTCGGTGGCTGCCGATTGCCCCTCACCCTAACCCTCTCCCCGTAAACGGGGCGAGGGGACTTGCCCCGCGAGACGCTGGTGAGGGACGGAGAGATTGCGGCTTGGTCCCTTCGCCCCGTTTACGGGGAGAAGGTGGCGGCAGCCGGATGAGGGACAGGCGGCTCTCTTCAGACGAACCTTACCCATGAAGGCGGGCAGCCATGCCCGTCAACGCAACCGCCATGCCAAGGCCCTGAGGTGCGCGACATGACCAGAACCATTTTTGTGCTCAACGGACCGAACCTCAACCTGCTGGGTGAGCGCGAGCCCGCCATCTACGGCTCGACGACGCTGGCCGATATCAGGGAGAAGTGCCTGGCGAAGGCCGACAGTCTCGGCTTTGCCGTCGACTTCCGCCAGACCAATTTCGAGGGCGAGCTGGTGGAAAGCGTGCATCAGGCCCGCAAGGGGGCCTGCGGCATCATCATCAACCCGGCCGGTTATACCTTCACCTCGATCGCCCTCCTCGATGCGCTGAAGATGTTCGATCCGCCGAAGATCGAGCTGCACATCTCGAATGTTCATGCGCGCGAAAGCATCTACCACAATTCGCTGATCTCGCGCGTCGCCACCGCCATCATGATCGGTTTCGGCGCCCGCGGTTATGAGCTTGCCATCGAAGCAATGGCCGACATGGCGGGAGCAGCGAAAGCATGAATTACAAGCTGGATTTCACCCCTGTCATCGATGGGCTGCCGAGCCTTCTGCTCGGTTGTCTCGGGACCTTTCTGCTTGCCATTTGCGGGATGCTGCTGGCGATCGTCATCGGGATCGGCGGCGTTGCCCTGCGCGACTCCGCACTCAAACCCTTGCGGTGGCTGGTCATCGCCTTCGTCGAGCTGATCCGCAACACGCCGTTCCTGGTGCAGATCTTCTTCATCTATTTCGCGCTTCCGCTCGCCGGCATCCGGCTGGATCCGACGCCGACGGCGATCATCGCGCTCGGCATCAACGGCGGCGCCTACGCGATCGAGATCATTCGCGGCGGCGTCCAGTCGATCCCGAAGGGGCAGATGGAAGCCGGCCTGGCGCTTGGCCTGCACAAGGCGCAGGTCTTCCGGCTGATCATCCTCAAGCCGGCGCTGCGGGCGATCTATCCGTCGCTGACCAGCCAGTTCGTGCTGTTGACGCTGACCACCAGCATTGCATCGGCGATCTCGGCCTATGAGCTGACCTCCGTTTCCCAGCGGATCGAATCGGAGAGCTTCCGGAGCTTCGAGGTCTACTTCACGGTCACGCTTTTCTATTTCGTGATTTCCTGGGTGATGATGCGCCTGTTTGCGGCGTTTTCGGCCCGCTACTTCAAATATCCCGTCAAGTAGGAGGAATTCCATGGGTCACGATGAGTTCGTCTTCCTCCTGATCGGCCTGAAATGGACCGTGGTCCTGTCCGCCGTCGGCTTCGTCTGCGGCTGCATTGCCGGGCTCGGCGTCGCTCTCGCCCGCGTCTCGGGCAACCCGCTTCTAGAACGCCTGACCGCCGGCTATATCGCCGTCTTCCAGGGAACGCCGCTTCTGATGCAGCTTTTCGTGGTCTATTACGGCCTGGCCCTGCTCGGACTGATGCTCGATGCCTGGGTGGCCGTCGCCATCGGGCTGACGCTGCATGCCAGCGCCTATCTCGGCGAGATCTGGCGCGGATCGATCGAAGCGGTTCCGCGCGGCCAGACGGAAGCGGCAAAGGCGCTCAGCCTCCGTTACGTCTCCCGCATGAGGGATGTCATCCTGCCGCAGGCGCTGCGCATCTCGCTGCCGGCCACGATCGGCTTCCTCGTGCAGCTGATCAAAGGCACCTCTCTTGCCTCGATCGTCGGCTTCACCGAGCTGACCCGGGCCGGCAACATCATCTCCAACCAGATCTTCCAACCGCTGACGGTCTTCGGCGTTGTCGGCATCCTGTACTTCCTGATGTGCTGCCCGCTGACGATCCTCGGCGCGCGCCTCGAGCGGAAATTCGCCGCTTCGGCGCGCTGATCCGCAGCCTTTTTTCTTCGATGCGGCCTTGGCCGCCAATCCTGGAGTTCTACCGATGACCAGACCCGTTCCCCCCCAACGCGCGGAAGCCATGATCACCATGGCGCAGGTGGAAAAGTGGTACGGCTCGTTTCAAGCCCTTCACGACATCAACATGACGGTTCGCAGCGGCGAGAGGATCGTCCTGTGCGGGCCTTCCGGCAGCGGAAAATCGACGCTCATTCGCTGCATCAACCATCTCGAGACCTACCAGAAAGGCGAAATCCGGGTTGGCGGTATCGTTCTCAGCGATCAGGCCAAGACTGTCGATGCGATCCGCCGTGAGGTCGGCATGGTCTTCCAGCAGTTCAATCTGTTTCCGCATCTGACCGTGCTGCAGAACTGCATGCTGGCGCCGATGAAGGCGATCGGTGTCGGCAGGGCGGAGGCCGAGGAGCGGGCGCGCGGGCTGCTCGAGCGGGTCAAGATCCTGGAACAGGCCGACAAATATCCGGTCCAGCTCTCGGGCGGCCAGCAGCAGCGCGTCGCCATCGCCCGGGCGCTCTGCATGCGGCCGAAAGTGATGCTGTTCGACGAGCCGACCTCGGCGCTCGACCCGGAGATGGTCAAGGAGGTGCTGGATACGATGATCGCGCTGGCCGACGAGGGCATGACGATGATCTGCGTCACCCACGAGATGGGCTTTGCCCGCCAGGTCGCCGATCGGGTGATCTTCATGGCCAGCGGCGCGATCGTCGAGGAAGCTCCGCCCGCCGAATTCTTCACCAACCCGCGGCACGAGCGCACCAGAAAGTTTCTCGGCGAAATCCTGCGGAAATAAGCGGTCTCAAGGCCGATACCTCGTCAAATTCCGGAGCCGATCATGAAGCCATTGAAGATTGCAGTCATGGGGGCCGGCCTGATCGGCAGACGCCATGCCGAGCGCGTCATGTCCGAGCCCGGAACCATTCTCTCCGCCGTGATCGATCCGTCTGCGGTCGGCCGCGACTTTGCCCGCAATGCCGGCATCCCATCCTACGCCTCCTTCCAGGACATTCCCGGCGAGGACAGGCCCGACGGCGTCATCGTGGCAACGCCGAACCAGCTTCACGTCGAGAACGCCATGGAGCTTATCGCCGCCGGCATTCCCGTTCTCATCGAAAAGCCGATCGCCGACGACGTCGACGCTGCCGCAGCGCTCGTTGCCGCCGGCGAGAGGGCAGGCATACCGCTCCTCGTCGGCCATCACCGGCGCCACAACCCGATGATCCAGGCGGCCAAACAGATCGTCGACGGCGGCAGGCTTGGCCGGATCGTCACGGTGCACGGCACCTTCTGGGTCGCCAAGCCCGACAACTATTTCGACATCCCCTGGCGGCGGGAAGCCGGCGCCGGCCCGATCTTCGTCAACCTGATCCATGATGTCGACCTGTTCCGGTTTCTGTTCGGCGAGGTCGAGGCCGTGCATGCGATGGAATCGCACACCGTGCGCCACCACGCCGTCGAGGACACGGCTGTCGTCTCGTTGCGGTTCGCAAACGGCGTTCTCGCCACGCTGACCGGCAGCGATGCGGTGGCCGCACCCTGGAGCTGGGAGGCGACCACCGGCGAGAATCCTGCATTTCCCCTCTATCCCAAACATTGCTACCAGATCGGCGGCACGAAGGGATCGCTCGGCATTCCCGATCTGACGCTTTGGACGAGCACGGCCGAGCCGGATTGGCTGGCGCCGCTTGCCGAGGAGCGCGTGGCTTACGAAGCCGCCGATCCGCTTTGCCGTCAGCTCAGCCATTTCTGCGATGTCATTCGCGGCGATGCCCCGCCGCTCGTGAGCGGGCAGGAAGGCCTTGCCACCCTCGGGGTTGTCGAAGCGATCAAGAGATCGGCGCGCTCGGGGCAGATGATCCACCTCTCTGACGCCGGCGCCTCTGCCGA
Organism: Rhizobium sp. RSm-3; assembly: GCF_001854685.1. Classification (NCBI taxonomy): domain Bacteria; kingdom Pseudomonadati; phylum Pseudomonadota; class Alphaproteobacteria; order Hyphomicrobiales; family Rhizobiaceae; genus Rhizobium; species Rhizobium sp. RSm-3. The sequence goes on from NZ_MAWZ01000009.1 coordinate 129,493, forward strand.
TCCTGAGAAAGTCTAGCCACATGATCACCGGGACGACCAAACTCATCGCGCACCTCGGTTATCCCACCGAGTCCTTCAAGGCGCCTCTGATCTACAATCCGTATTTCGAGAAGAACGGCATCGATGCGGTCGTCGTGCCGATGGGCTGCATGCCGGAGGATTATCCGGCGTTCCTGAAGCTTGTCTTCCGGCTCTCCAATATTCACGGCGCGCTGATCACCATGCCGCACAAGATCGCGACGATGGCGCTGCTCGACGAAACCTCGACCAATGCCAAAGTCGCAGGCTCGTGCAATGCGGTGCGCCTCGATTCGAAGGGCAGGCTGATCGGCGACATGTTCGATGGCGAAGGCTTTGTGCGGGGCGTTCTGCGCAAGGGCAAAAAGGTCGAAGGCGCAAATGCGCTGGTCGTTGGCGCCGGCGGTGTCGGCTCGGCGATCGCGGCATCCCTCGCGAAGGCGGGTGTCGCCCATCTCGCGCTCTTCGACGCCAACGAGACGACCGCCACCGCGCTGCTCGACCGGCTGAAGACACATTATCCCCACCTCCACGTCACGATCGGCTCACTCGATCCGGCCGGCTTCGACATCGTCGTCAACGCGACACCGCTTGGAATGCGGCGGGGCGACCCTCTGCCGATCGACGTCGACCGCATCTCCCCCTCGACCTTCGTCGGCGAGGTGGTGATGAGCAAGGAGATCACCCCGTTCCTGGAGGCGGCCCGGGCGCGCGGCTGCGCCTTTCAGGTCGGCACGGATATGCTGTTCGAACAAATCCCGGCCTATCTCGAATTCTTCGAATTCCCGACAACGACGGCCGACAATCTGCGGGCCATCGCCAAGCTTGGTTGATGCTCGTTTCGCGTGGCTTTAGGCAGTTCCAAGCCGCTTGATATTCCCTGTCAATTCCCCCGCCAGCCGCAGCGAAGCGGCCGTTGCCATCGTCATTTGCGGCAGCAGCAGCCATTCGAGCGTCCAGGCGGCACCGGAGCGTTCCTGTTCATGGACGAGGGACTGGTGGATGCCCGACAGCGCCGTCGCGTTGAAGCGGGCGAGCGCGACCAGGGTTTCGGCGGCGACCGGGTTCTGCTTGTGGGCCATCGCCGACGAGGTGCCGCCGCCTGCGATTTCGATCTCTTCGCCTGCCTGGGCAAGCAGGGCGATATCCTGGCCGATCTTGCCGAGGCTGCCGGAGATCGACGCAAACAGGCCGGCGATATCGGCGATCGGCAGACGGCCGCTCTGCCATTGCCTGGCGTCGGTCAGGCCGAGTTCCTGGGCGAGTGCGGCGCGAACGGTTGCGGCCTGCGGGCCGAGCTTGTCGAGCGTGCCGGCGGCGCCGCCGAACTGAACGGGAAAACTCTGCTCGGTGAGGCGGTCGCGATAGGCCTCCAACGGCGCGCGCCACGCAGTGAGACGGTCGGAGATGGTGATCGGGATCGCCGCCTGCATGCGGGTATGGCCCATCAGCCGGTTGCCGCCGAACTGGCGGTCGAGCCCATCGAGCCCTGCGACGATGGCGGAAAGCCGGCCGGCGAACAGGAAGACCACCGCCTTCAGCCGGATCATCAGGCTGGTATCGATGACATCCTGGCTGGTGGCGCCGAGATGCAGGTTTTTCGCCGCCTCCTCGCCGACTGCGGCGCGCAGCTGCTTGATGAGCTCGGGAACGACAACACCGTCCCGCGCCGTTGCTGCCCGCAGACGGGGCAGATCGGGCGAAAAGCCGGCGCAGATTTCGGCAATCTTTCTTGCCGCTTCCGCTGGGATCAGGCCATGCGCGGCTTCCGCCCTCGCCAGCGCGACCTCGAAGGAGAGCATGGCGCGGATATCGGCCTCGGCGGAGAAATAGGGCGCGATTTCATCGTCGCCGAGCAGGCCGGAGAGAAAGGGGTGGTCGAAGGGCGATGCGGTCATGGATTGCTCGTTTTTGGTGGTGGCCCCCTCATCCGGCTGCCGCCGGGGTCGAGCCGCCGGTCTCGACCCGTCCTTCGGACCCCGAGGGGAGAAGGGATTTGGGGCGGTGTCGGCGCCTATGGGCATGTCATCTCGTCTGGCACATACCCTCTCCCCTCGGGGAGAGGGTAGGGTGAGGGGGCTACGGGCACAAGGCTCTTCGTACAGGCCGCTGGCCAAGCCCCTTCAAATATCCAGAAACACCGTCTCGTTGGCACCCTGCAGATGGATGTCGAATTGGCAGGTGGCGCCGTCGCGGGTGGCGATCATGGTGGCGACACGCTCGCGATGTTCGATGCGGGCAAGCAGCGGGTCGGCGGCATTGGCCTCCGTCTCCTCCGGGAAATACATGCGCGTGTGCAGGCCGATATTGATGCCGCGGGCGACGATCCAGACGGTGATGTGCGGGGCTTGACTGCGGCCGTCCTTGAAGGGGACACGGCCGGGTTTGATGGTGTCGAAGCTGTAGACGCCGTCTTCACTGCGGGTCGGGCAGCGGCCCCAGCCGGTGAAATTGGGATCGGCGGTGCCGCGCATTTCCGACGGGCTGTTGTAGAGGCCGGCGCTGTCGGCCTGCCAGATCTCGATAACGGCATCACGCACCAGCGCGCCGGCGCCGTCGAGGATGCGGCCGGTAACGGTGATGCGTTCGCCGAGCGTCTTGTCGTTGACCATCCGGGTGCCGAGATCACTGTCGTAGACGCCCGTTATGTCGCAGAAATTCGGCGTCAGGCCGATATGGACATAGGGGCCGGCCGTCTGCGACGGGGTTTCCTTGAGGTAGCCGAGCTGCTGCATGATCAGTTGCCCTCCAGCCTGTTTTCGAACATCGTCGAGCGGCGGCCGCGCAGCACGATGTCGAATTTATAGGCGCGTGAATCCATCGGGATGGTGTTGCCCCAGTCGAGCGGCGCGATCAGCTGTTCGATCGCCGCCTTGTCGGGGATGGTGCCGACGATCGGACATTTCCAGATCATCGGGTCGCCCTCGAAATACATCTGGGTGATCAGCCGCTGGGCAAAGCCATGGCCGAAAATCGAGAAATGGATATGGGCCGGGCGCCAGTCGTTGACGCCGTTCGGCCAGGGATAGGCGCCGGGCCGCACCGTGCGGAAATGATAGCGGCCTTCCTCATCGGTGATTGCGCGGCCGCAGCCGCCGAAATTCGGGTCGATCGCCGCGAGATAGCTTTCCTTCTTGTGGCGATAGCGGCCGCCGGCATTGGCCTGCCAGAATTCGACCAGCGCGCCGGCAACCGGTTTTGCCCGCTCGTCCAGCACCCGGCCATGGACGATGATGCGCTCGCCGATGGCGCTTTCGCCGGGCTGCGCATAATTCAGGATCAGGTCGTTGTCGAGATCGCCGATCATCGAATGGCCGAAGACCGGGCCTGTCGTCTCCGAGATCGTGCCGTCGAGCGAGAGCAGCGCGCGCTGCGGCGCCCGCAGCACAGAGGTTTTGTAGCCGGGGGTCAGAGCCGGCGCGTGCCAGGCGCGGTCGCGGGCGAAGAAGGCGCCGGTCTCCGGCTTGCGGTTGACTAATTCGGACATTTTCCTCCCTCAGGCCGCCTTTTCGGCGTCCATTTGTTCAAAGGCCTGCTTGGCGATCTTGATCGCATGATTGGCGGCGGGAACGCCGGCATAGATCGCCACATGCAGGAGCGCCTCGCAGACATCCTCGCGGGTCGCACCTGTGTTGGCGGTGGCGCGCACATGCATGGCGACCTCGTCGTCCTGCCCGAGTGCCGCGAGCAGCGCGATGGTGACGATCGAGCGCTCGCGTTTGCTTAGCCCCGGGCGCGACCAGACATGGCCCCAGGCGGCTTCGGTGATCAGTTCCTGGAAGGGCCGGTCGAACTCGGTTGCCGCGGCCGCAGCACGGTCGACATGGGCGTCGCCGAGCACGGCGCGGCGGGTCGCCATGCCCTGCCGGTAGCGCTCGGAGGCGGTCTCGTTCATCGGTTGGTTCCTCCAGCAGGAAGAGATGTCAGGAAGGTGCGGATGATCGCCGTCAGCGCTTCCGGCTGCTCGACACAGGGAATATGGGCGCAATCCGGGATGACCTCGTAATGGGCGCCCGGGATGAGCTTCGCTGTGGAAAGCACGAGATCGGGCGGCGTCGAGCCGTCCTGGTCGCCGACGATGCAGATTGTGGGGACAGCGATCCTCTTGGCCGCTCCGGTGAAATCGGCATCGCGGATCGCTTCGCAGGTGGCGATATAACCCTCGACCGGCTGGCGCGTCAGCATGTTGCAATAGCCTGAATAGGCGGTGTTCTCGGGCCGGCGGAAGGCAGGCGTGAACCAGCGCTCCATGATGGCGTCGACAATGCTGGCGATGCCGTTTTTCTCGACCGCGGCGATGCGGGCGTTCCAGCTTTCCGCCGTGCCGATCTTAGGGGCGGTGTCGCTGAGAATGAGCGCGCCGACGAGATCCGGCCGGCGCTGATAGAGCGACTGGGCGATAAGACCGCCGACGGAGAGGCCGCAGATGACCGCATTCTTGACCGAGAGCAGATCGAGCAGGCCGGCGAGATCGGTGGCATGGTCCTCGATCGATGCGGGCAGCTGGCCGACATCGGAAAGCCCGTGGCCGCGCTTGTCGTAAAGCACGATGGCGAAGTCGCCGGCAAGCCGCACCACGACGTCGCGCCAGATGCGGAAATCCGTTCCGAGCGAGTTGATGAAGACGATCACCGGCCGGTCGGCGGGCGCGCCGATGACCTGATAGTGGATCGTCACGTCGTTTATGCTGGCGAACTGCACGTCATGTCCTCATCAAGTTGGCTCAGCCGAGGGGCCGGCATTGTTTGGTTCCGCTGGCGGGAGCGCGACAACGCCGCGATGGCTCTGTCCGTCCCTCCATTCTCCGTCATGCTCGGGCTTGACCCGAGCATCCACGCGGCCCCCACCGGCAGCCGGGGCATGGATCCTCGGGTCAAGCCCGAGGATGACAGAGAGTGGGGGAGGCGCCCCTCACAAATTGCACGTCACTGCCATCTTCATCAGGTCAGTTCCGCCGGCAAGCGCGTTTCCGACACGGGCGTCAAACGCCGCGAATGGCTCTGTCCGTCTCTCCACCCTCCGTCATGCTCGGGCTTGACCCGAGCATCCACGCGGCATCCACCAGCCGCCGCGGCATGGATCCTCGGCTCAGGGCCGAGGATGACAGAGTACGGGTAGGCTTCTCGCCAAACTCGCCCATCCAATCAGAAATACTCCGACAGCAAAATTGACCGGTTGATCCGGTTAAGTAAAATGATATTTATCAGCCTTTCGATAACCCAGGAGTTATGCGAGCGATGATCGACAGCCGCGTCAAGTTTCGCCATCTGCAGACCTTTGTCGAGGTGGCGCGGCAGAAGAGTGTCATGAAGGCGGCTGAGTTGCTGCATGTCAGCCAGCCGGCGGTGACGAAGACGATCCGCGAGTTGGAGCAGGCGCTGGGTGTCGACGTCTTCGAGCGCGACGGCCGCGGCATCAAGATCACCCGGTACGGCGAGGTCTTTCTGCGGCACGCCGGGGCGGCGCTGACGGCTTTGCGCCAGGGTCTCGATTCCGTCTCGCAGGAGCAGTTTGCCGATGCGCCACCGATCCGCATCGGCGCCCTGCCGACGGTGTCGTCGCGCATCATGCCGCGGGCGATGGAGCTCTTTCTCAAAGAACAGACCTGGAGCCGGGTGAAGATCGTCACCGGCGAGAATGCCGTGCTGCTGGAGCAGCTTCGCGTCGGCGATCTCGACATGGTCGTCGGACGTCTGGCGGGTGCGGAGAAGATGGCGGGTTTTTCCTTCGAGCATCTTTATTCCGAGCAGGTGGTGTTTGCCGTGCGCGCCGGTCATCCGCTGCTCGACGCCGGGCAATCGCCCTTCTCAGGTTTCGGCGATTACACGGTGCTGATGCCGACGCGGGGTTCGATCATCCGGCCGGTGGTCGAAAACTTCCTCATCGCCAACGGCGTCTCCAGCCTGCCGAACCAGATCGAGACGGTGTCGGATTCCTTCGGCCGGGCTTTCCTGCGCTCGAGCGATGCGATCTGGATCATTTCCAACGGCGTGGTTGCCGATGACGTCGCCGACGGGCGGCTGGCGCTGCTGCCGGTCGATACCGGCGAGACCAGAGGCCCGGTCGGCTTGACGATGCGCGCCGATGCCGTGCCGTCGGCGCCGCAATCGATCCTGATGCAGACGATCCGCGAGGCGGCAGGAGAGGTTTCCTGATATAATGGAGGTGGGCCGATGGAGGGTCAAAAGAAGAATCTCGGCAGGCGGGCGACCGAGGCGACGGTGAAATTCGTCGCCGTGCTCGCGGTGATGATCTTCGTCGCTGCAGGTTCGCTGTCCTATTGGCAGGGCTGGCTGTTCTTTCTCAATTTCTCCGCCTGGATCGTTTCGACGACAGCCTATTTCCTGAAATATGACCGCGCCTTGCTGGAACAGCGGCTGCATGTCGGGCCGGCCGCGGAGCGGGAGCCGGCACAGAAGCGTATTCAGCTTTTCAACGGCATCGTGCTGATTGCGCTCTTCATCGGCTCGGCGCTAGATTATCGGTTCGGCGGCTCGGCCGTTCCGGCGTCGGTTGTGATTTTCGGCAACATCCTGGTCGCAGCAGGCTTTTACGGCTGCTTCCTGGTCCTGCGGCAGAACAACTTCGCCTCGGCGACGGTCGAGATCCGCAGGGATCAGCGGGTCATTTCGAGCGGGCTCTACAGCATCATGCGTCATCCGATGTATGCGGCGGCGCTTGTGCTCTTCATGGGCATACCGCTGTCGCTCGGCTCGTATTGGGGCTTGCTTGCCATCCCTCCTGCCTTAGGCGGACTCGTCGCGCGGCTGCTGGACGAGGAGAAGCATTTGGTAAGAGACCTGCCGGGTTATGCCGAATACCGCCGCAAGGTCCGCTACCGGCTACTGCCTGGTTTATGGTGACGCCCGAACCGGCAATCGGAAATGGCAACCTCTTGAAATCTGGTTGATGTATGCCCAGATTTGGACTATGTCTAAGTCGAGACTGGAGGCTGTTATGCAGCATGCACGACGCAGGGAGCAACGGGAAAGCCTGGGGCCACAGCGACTGGACACAGAGCGGTTTGCTCCGGCAAGCCGCAAGAGGTTGAGCGCCCCTGCGCTACGAACCTTCCTGGCGATCGCCGATCTCTGGCGGCTGAGCGAAGAGCAGCGGCTGCTTGTGCTCGGCTATCCCTCCCGGTCGACCTATCACAACTGGGCCAAGCAGGCGCGCGAGCACGGAGCCTTCACGCTCGATGCCGATACGCTGACCCGCATTTCAGCCGTGCTCGGCATCCATCAGGCGCTCGGCGTGCTGTTTGCCGACGAACGCGCCGGCGTCGCCTGGCTGCGCATGCCGCATCAGGCGCCGGTTTTCGGCGGCCATCCACCGCTCGATATCGTCACCAACGGAACCCAGGACGGGTTGATGACCGTGCGCCGCTTTCTCGATGGCGCCCGCGGCGGCGTCTATATGCAGCCGAACAAGCTCGACGAGGCCTTCACGCCTTACGAAGATGCGGACATCGTCTTCCGGTGAGTGACCGTTTTGTCGAGGCGCCGCGTCCCTCCTGCCGGCTGATCCCATCGCAATTTCCGCCGATCGGGCTTTTCGACACGGTGACGCGGGCGGCCGACCTCGAAGCCGTGATGGAACTCGTCGGCTGGACCAATGATCGCCTCGTCGCCGACCGCATCCAGCGGCTTCCCAGGGATGAATGGGTTTACGGCACTGCGAATGCCAGCATCGTCATGGCCGCCTTCCTGCATGTCGCCCCCGGCGGCATGCGCTTCAACGGCCCCGATCTCGGCGCCTGGTATGCCGCCGACAATCTGAAGACAGCCGCCGCCGAGGTCGGCCATCATCTCCGGCGCGAGGCTGTCGCGCGCGGAGTGGCGACGATGGCGCGCACCTATCGAAGTTATTCGGCCATCCTGATCGGCGACTATCTCGACATTCGCGGCGAACAGGCGCTGCGGCCCGACGTCTATGACGGCGCGAGCTATGCGGTGTCGCAGATTTTGGGTGAGCAGGTGCGTTCGAGCGGCGGCGCCGGCATTCTCTATGACAGCGTCCGGCTGAGAGGCGGGGTGAACATCGCCGCGCACCGGCCGCGCAACATTCGCGATGTGGTGCAGGCAGACCACTTCGAAATCACCGTCTCCCCCACCGACCGTCGCATCGATGTCAGGAAGCTTGCAAGCTAGAGGCGTTCCGCCCAGGCCCTGGCCGCTTTCGCCATCGTGGCAAGGTGATCGGCAGCCGAAAAACCCGAGATCGTCTTGCGCGGCTTGAGGTCGTGGTCGCCGTCCTCGAGCCAGAGGATCTCGATCCTGTCGGAGAGATCATAGCCTGGCACCTCGTCGCGGGTGCCGAATTCATCGCGGGTCCCCTGGCAGATCAGCGCGGGCGTCGCGAGCCCGGTGAGATGGCCGGTGCGCAGCTTCTCCGGCTGGCCGGGCGGATGGAAGGGATAGCCGAGGCAGAGCAGCCCGGCGATTTTTCCCCTGCGATAGAGATCGTCGGCGATCATGCTGGCGACCCGGCCGCCCATCGACTTGCCGCCGATGATCAGCGGACCATCGGCACCGAGCGCGGTTATCGCCGCCTCATATTCGGGATTGAGCGTTTCGGCCCGCGGTGGCGGCTTGCGGCCCTCCGCCGTGCGTCGCGCCGCCATATAGGCGAATTCGAAACGGGCCACACGGAAACCGACCGTGGCGAGCGCCTCCGCCGCCGATGTCATCGATGCCGAATCCATCGGCGCGCCGGCGCCATGCGCCAGCAGAATGGTGAAGCGGGCATCACGGGGGCCTTGAAGGAGAAACCTGTCAGACATCGGCAAAACTGTCCCTTGAAAGTCAGGCCTGAAGGGTCCATATACGGCTCCTGCCTGAAAAATGGATGCGCGCGGTATCGACGTCGTCGAACTGTTCGCTGTCCGACAGGATAAGGGCGCTCCCCGCAAGGGTCGAGCGCCCTTTTTGCTTTTCGGATATCGGCTGGACTAGAGCCTTTCCTGGTTAGATTGAAGCATTCTGTTGGCTCAAACGGAGTCGGATGGTCGACCGGCCGGCGCGCGTCGTAGCCCAGCTCTACGGCCAAGCCGGCCGGTCGATCAGCCGGCCCGTTTCAGCCAACCCTCCCGCAGATTTGCCTGGCAAATCTGCAAGACTTGGGAATCGCCGGACGCACTGATCGCTTCGCCGTGGCGAAGCGGTGCGGCCGGTGGGCCGGGCATCTCTAGCCAGGATCAAAGGCGATCGGCTCGGACGTACCAAGAGGTATGTCCTTCGCCAATCGCCTTTGCCCTGACGAAAACCTGCTCCGGCAGAATGCTTCAATCTAACCAGGAAAGGCTCTAACGGCCTTGGGTTCATGCTGGTGCGATGGGGATCAACTCCCACCATACTCTATATAGCACTTCGGAATCCCGAAATTGGCTGCACCGTTGAAATCGCTGCATATTTTCCTGCGGCGACGACGCTGAAAACGCGTCGGATTTCGGAATCCCGAAGCGGGGGGATTTCGGGATTCCGAAGTGGGATTTTTTTCGCCCCGCCGTTTTCTCGCTGAGCAGGATTATCCCATCTCCCGGGTGCTCGCCGTCAGAAAGTCGATGAAGGTGCGGACCTTGGCGGAGAGATATTTGCGGCTCGGATAGACGGCGTAAAGTGTGCTGTTGAAACCGAGTGTGATGGCGGGAAGCACGATTTCCAGGCGGCCGGCTTCGATATCCTGCTCGGCCATCCATGCCGGCAGGAAGGCGAGGCCCATGCCGCGCAGGGCCGCGAGATGCATAATTGTCTCATTGTCGCTGAGCATCACGGTGCGGAAGGTGATCTTGTGTGGCCCGTCCGGACCTTCCAGCGACATGCTTTCCCCGAGGTTGACGCCGGAGTAGCGAAGCAATGCATGGCCGTTGAGTTCGGCGACGTTCTGAGGCCGTCCGGTTCGCGCGAGATAGTCCGGCGAGGCCATGAGACGAAACTGCACATTCGTCAGTGGGCGGGCGACGAGACCGGGATCGAGCCGGTCCTGCGACGTTGCCCGCAGCGCAAGATCGAAACCTTCGTCAACCAGGTTCACCAGCCGGCCGCTGAGATCCAAGTCCAGGCAGACATCGGGGTAGCGCCGGTTATAGGCTGCCAGCATGTCTGTAAAACAGCCGGTTGCCGCCCAAACCGGCGCACTCAATTTCAGGGTACCGCGGGGCGCCACCGTCACATTGCCGATGGCGTCTTCCACCTCGTCCAGCCGTTCGAGCATCTCCCTGGTCTGGTTGAAATAAAGCCGCCCGGTCTCCGTCAGGCTGACATGGCGGCTGGTTCGGTTGAGCAGCCGCGTTCCCAGCCGGTTCTCGAGCTGCATCACATGCTTGCTCGCCATTGCCGGTGAAACGCCAAGGCGATCGGCGGCAGCAGTGAAGCTTTTCAGTTCGGCGACGGTGCAGAACACCCGCAGGCTCATCAACGCGTCCATTGATCATCAACATCCAGGAAATGGTTCTTCAATATCCGCCACATTGATCAATAACAGAGAAAAAATCAAAATCTTCCCATCGAAGCACCGCCCCATGCTCGTGGCAATGATGCGAAGGACAATTCCGGTGACAAATTCCAGACTCCCGACCTATTTCGTCAGCCATGGCGGCGGCCCCTGGCCCTATATGACAGGTGAATTCCGCCGCAATTTCGATGTGCTCGAACAGTCGCTGGTCGACATGCGCGCCGAACTCGGTGATGCGCCGAAGGCGATCCTCGTGGTCTCGGGTCACTGGGAAGAGGATGGTTTTGCCATATCGTCGGGCGTCAAGCCGGGCATGGTCTACGATTATTACGGCTTTCCCGAACACCTCTATCACATCACCTACAATGCCCCCGGTTCGCCCGATCTCGCAAACCGCGTGCGGCATCTGCTGCGGGCGAGCGGCATCGGAGCGGCGCTCGATCCGACCCGCGGTTACGATCACGGCACTTTCAGCATCATGAAGCCGCTCTATCCGGAAGAGAACATCCCCGTCGTGCAGCTTTCGCTGGATGCGGGTTACGATCCGGCGCTGCACATCAGCGTCGGCCGGGCACTTGCGCCGTTGCGTGACGAGGGCGTCCTGATCATCGGCAGCGGTCTCAGCTATCACAACCTTTCGGCGATGCGCGGCACGGGCGGATATGAGCCGTCCCGCCGCTTCGACGCCTGGCTTCAGGAAACGCTGGTTCACACGGCCTGCGACAAGCGCACCGAGCGGCTGATCGACTGGCAGCAGGCGCCGGCTGCGCGGGCGGCGCATCCGCGCGAAGACCATCTCATCCCGCTGATGGTGGTGGTCGGCGCCGCCGAGAACGAAGCCGGCGCCACCACCTATCACCAGAAGGACTTCGCCGGCGGGCTCGCCGCATCGAGCTTCCGTTTCGGCCGCGTGCCCTCGAAATCACATGAATATGCGCAATGACCAGCGAAACCTTCAAGCCGATCGTCTACCTCAAGGAAAACTGCCCCTTCTGCCTCAAGGTTCGCCTCTTCCTTCTGGAATCGGGTCTGGCATCGGACGTGGAAAGCCGCGATTTCGTTCCTGGAACCGAGCAGGAAGAGAAGATCCGGGCGGAGCTGTCGCCGCATCTCGACAGAGTGAGCTTTCCTTCGGCGCAGCTCGAGCCCGGCCGCTACGTCACCGAATCCGACGATATCATTGTATTTTTTGCAGCGAAGGTCGGCCGCGATCCGGCGGGCATGACGGTTTACCGGAACTATGTCGATGGGGTCTTCGCCATGTCGATGAAGCTCTGGAAAGAAAACCAGGAACTGAAGAAGGCGGCCTCCGCCGCCTGACCTCCCATCAACCTCTTTGGACAAACTCGATGATCAATACCGGCAAATGGACGCCATACGTCCTCGCACTTCTGCGCATCATGGCGGCGCTGCTCTTCCTCGAACATGCCACCATGAAGTTTCTGCAGTTTCCGGGTCCGATTCAAGGCGTACCCTATCCGCTGCCCGCCCTCCTGCTGATTGCAGGCGCAATCGAGGTGATCACCTCTGCTCTGATGCTCGTCGGATTTCAAACGCGCATCGCAGCATTCATCGCTTCGGGCGAAATGGCTGCCGCCTATTTCATGGGCCATATGCCGTATGGCTTCTGGCCGGCGCTGAACATGGGCGAAGGCGCCATCCTGTTCTGCTTCATCTTCCTCTATATCGCCTTTGCCGGCGGCGGTGCCTGGACGCTCGACAACACGCGTCGTCCCGCCACGGCCTGAGACGGCGCCATCCGGAAATCGCCTATGCCCGGCTGCCGGGCGGCAATTGGGCATAGGCGCAACGAAACGCTGAAATTCTGGAGACGCCATGAAAGCGGCACTTCTCAAATCCTACGGTGATGTCGACCAGTTCGAAATCGCGGACCTTCCGGCGCCGAAGCCCGGACCGGGCGAAGTCCTGATCAAGATCGAGGCATCCGCCGTCAACCCTTTCGATCTCATTCTCCGCCAGGGCTTCATGGCCCAGTATATCCCGCTTCCGCTGCCGGCCGTGCTCGGCGGTGACGCCGCCGGCACCATCTCGGCCCTCGGCGAAGGCGTGACCGGTTTTGCGGTCGGCGAGCGGGTCGTCGCCGATTTTGCCGCAAACGGCAAAGGCGCCCATGCAGAGTATGGTGTCGTTCCCTCGACATCCATCGCAAGGCTGCCCGCCGCACTCGGCTTCGAGCAGGGCGCCTCGCTGGTCAAGGCAGGTCTTACCGGCCGGCAGACCGTCGAAGCGCTCGGCGTCAAGGCCGGCGACCGGGTTCTGGTTTCCGGCGGCCTCGGCACGGTCGGACGGTCCGCCATCCAATACCTCAAGCAGATCGGCGCCCAGCCGGTTGCCGGCGTCCGGCCCGAGCGCCTCAACGAAGGCCGGGGGCTGGCGGGCGAAGCGCTCGACATCACGGTTCCCGCCGCAAGCTCGAACTTCGACTATGCGATCAGCACGGCCGGCCCGGTGGCCGGCAACCTCATCGGTCATGTCCGCGACGGTGGCACCGTTGCGAGCATCGTTCCGGTGCCGGAAGGCGCCAATGCCGCAGGCCGCGTTATCGTCCGTGAACTCTACCACCGCACCGACGCGGCCATGCTCGAGGCTATTCTGGCGTCCGCCGCCAGCGGTGAGCTGGCGATCCCGATTTCCCACACCTTCACGCTGGAGCAGATCGGCCTTGCCCAGAACGCGGTTGCGGCAGGGGCTCCCGGCAAGGTCGTTCTCAAACACTGAAAGATAGAGACGCGGCCCCGCGGCGCGTAAACCCCATCGACCGGCACGACGTTCTTCATGCCGGCCGTCTCGGCCGCTTGTGCAGTTTTTCTGTTCCGCTGCTCCTCAAAGGCGGATTTTTCCTGTCGCCCCTGTCGGTTTTCGCATCCTCCGATCGTCATGCCAACGATGTGCTAGAATTCCCTTTGCGGCTTCAGCGCGTCCTTGGGCGCGTCAGAGACGCGCGGCAACAGAAGGAGGACATGTCATGGATAACCAGCATCTGGTTCCTGCAGCCGTGCTTGCGGCAAAGAATGGCGTCCGGTTTCCCAATGAGACCGAGGAATATCGTAGCGCCCGCGACGCGCTGCTCGCCGAAGAGATCGAATTGCGCCGGCACATCGAGCGTGTCGCGAGGCAGCGGCGGGCGCTGCCGCCGGGCGGCGAAGTCAAGAAGGATTATCGCTTCGAAGGCGTCGGCGGGCCGATCTCGCTCAGCGAGCTCTTCGCGGATAAGCAGACGCTGATCGTTTACAGCTACATGTTCGGCCCCCAACGCGAGCGCCCGTGCCCGATGTGCACCTCGCTGCTGTCGGCCTGGGACGGCGAAGTGCGCGACATCCAGCAGCGCGCCGCCCTTGTGGTCGTTGCCCGCTCGCCGATCGGAAAGCTGCTCGCCTTCAAGAAGGAGCGCGGCTGGCATCACCTGCCGCTCTATTCCGACCTGACCGATGAATACAGCCGTGATTATCACGCGGTCGGCAGGGACGGCGGCGATGGCGCTGCCTTCAACGTCTTCACGCGGCGCGACGGGACCATCCGCCACTTCTGGAGCCAGGAAATGGGCGACGTCACCTCCGATCCCGGCGAGGACCCTCGCGGCGCGCCCGACCTGATGCCGCTCTGGACCCTGATCGACACGACGCCGGAAGGCCGGGCACCGGACTGGTATCCGAAGCTGTCCTATTGAGTTTGACGGACCCATCGACAGGAGCTGGCGAGGGACAGCTGTGTCTTCCCAGCAAGGCGGTATTTTCACTCAAGCAAAAAAAGGGGAGCACCCGTGGCGCTCCCCAATTGGGAGAGAATGGAGTGCCTCCCCGGGATCAAATAGGCTGTCAGGCACATGTCTCGCTGAGCCGGTCTGTTCAAACGAAGAGAGGTTTTGCTCCGTTTTCATGATCGAGGAGCCATCGTTTGCGCGAAAGGCCGCTCCCATACCCGGTCAAAGAGGCATCGGATCCGATCACCCTATGGCAGGGGACGACGATGTTTATGAAGTTCGCTCCATTCGCCGCGCCCACTGCCCGGGTACCGGCCGGGTTCCCGACGCGGCGGGCAAGCTCGGCGTAGCTGATCGTTGAACCAGGCGGAATCAGACAAAGTTGCTCCCACACCTTGATCTGAAATGGGGTTCCGATTGTTTTCACGCGTACGTTTGCAAGGGCGTTGAGGTCACCATCAAAATAGGCCTCCAGGGCTTCGTGGGACGGGCTTCGCTGGTTGCTGGCTCGGTTTATCAAGCCGTCGATGCCGAAATGGCGGATCAAAAGCTTGTTCATCCGCTCCGACAGATCTTCCCAATCCGCCAGACGAAGTGTCCCGTCTTCCTCGCTGAAAAGGAAGAGGGTTCCGATCGGTGTGCGCAGATGCTCGGTGATAAGCGTCACTTTTTTCACTGCACCGCCATGTGAGTTCGCCGGCCTCATGCTTTGATTTCCCGCACATTCGGGAGGAAAATGGTGAGGATGCCGATCGCCGGAAGGAAGGCGGAGATATCGAATACGAAAACGATGCCCTTCCAGTCAGCCAATGCGCCAAGCATCGCCGCGCCGATACCACCGATCCCGAAAATGAATCCGAAGAACAGCCCGGAAACCATTCCAACCCGGCCTGGCATCAGCTCCTGCCCATAGACAACGATCGCCGGAAACGCGGAGGCGAGCACGAAACCTATGATGGCGCTCAAGGCAACGGTCGGGACAAGACCCACGTGCGGAAGAACCAGGGTGAAGGGAAGAACCCCTAGAATGGAAACCCAGATCACCAGTTTCCGGCCGAGCCTGTCGCCGATCGGCCCGCCAGCGATCGTGCCGGCCGCGACCGCACCGAAGAACACAAACTGGTAAAGCTGTGCGTCCCGAGTGCTCAAGCCGAACTTTTCCATCAGGTAGAAGATGTAGTAGCTCGTGAAGGCGGCGAGGTAGATGTATTTCGAAAACAGCAGAGCGATCAGCACCGCCATGACGACCAACACCTTTTTTCGGGAAAGGGTCGAATGTCGAACAACAGCGCCAGATTTCGGGCGTTCCGCGTGGCCATTCTGTTTGTACCAACGTCCCAGAGCCGTCAGGATAATCATGCCTGCCAACGCGGCCAGAGCGAACCACGCAAGGCCGTCTTGCCCGCGCGGAAGGATGATGAAGGCCGCCGCGAGCGGGCCGACAGCTGACCCGAAATTGCCGCCGACTTGAAACAGGGATTGTGCCAGGCCGTGCGATCCACCTGAAGCCAGACGAGCTATCCGCGAGGTCTCCGGATGAAAGATCGATGAGCCAAGCCCCAGCAACACCCCGCCCGCAAGCAGCACCTCGTAGCTTGGGGCATAGGCAAGGGTGATGAGGCCCAACATGGAAGATGCCATCCCGACCGGGAGTGAATACGGCATAGGCCGCCGATCCGTGTATGCCCCAATGAACGGCTGCAGAATTGACGCTGTCAGGTTGTAAATGAGGGTCAGAATTCCGATTTGCGCGAACGAAAGCGTAAAATTGCTTTGCAAGATCGGGTAAACCGCAGGCAGCAGGGCCTGCATCATGTCATTTAGAAAATGACATAAGCTGGCTGCACCCAGAACCGAGAAAACTGCCGTTTCGGCTTTAATGGGCGGCGGTGACGCAGCAATCGACATTTCGACAACCTCGATGCGGAAAAGTGGAGCGGGTTGCCCCATCGTGCATTCCAGATTAAGGCTCTGTTCGCTGCCCATCCACCGATATTGGGCCGCAATATTACGAGAATGGGCCACGGCATGCGCAGTCCTCGCATCGATAAGGTTGATCACCTTCCCCGGCCGGTAATCGGGCTCGGCCACGATTACGCCGACGGATTTTTGATAGAGCCCCACGAACACCGACGCGGCCAGCTTATGAACGCGACCTCAGGCCTTATTGTCCTGACCACACCGGAAGGAAAATGGGTGATGCCGCCGCATCGCGGTATGTGGATCCCGGCGGGCATGCGGCATAGCGTTCGCGCGGTGGGCCTGGTCCGAATGCAAAGCCTTTATGTCGAAACCGACCGCGTAGAAGCTATGCCACTGCACTGCCAGGTTCTTGAGATCACTTTATTCATGAGGAGTCTGATAGGCGAAGTGGTGCGACTTTCTCTCGATAAGGAAGCCGATGGCCGCAGTCAGGCACTGATGGATTTAACGCTATACGAGATGGAACGGCTGCCGGGTCTGCCTTTGTCACTGCCGTTTCCATCGGACGAACGCTTGGCCAAAAAGTGCAGGGAGTTCGTGGGGCAGCCAAACATTCGTCAGACGATCGATAACTGGAGCAGGGAGCTTGGAATGAGCCGGCGTGCCTTCACACGCATTTTCCGACAGCAGACCGGGTTGAGTTTTGTCGGGTGGCGGCAGCAGGCCTGTCTTCTTTCAGCTTTGCCACAACTCTCCGCCGGTCAATCTGTGACCTCAGTGGCGATGGAATTGGGATACGAGAACCCGGCCGCGTTTACGATCATGTTTAAACGTGCGTTCGGCAAACCGCCATTGGCATACCTTGGGCTGCGCTGATTTCCGGTCACCCCCGGCCAGATTGTTCCGTCAGCCGGTGGAGCGGTTTCTCGACGTTTCGATCCATTCGAGATTGGCGACCGAAGCCTCCGGCAGCGGTGACGGATCGACGTCGTAGACATAGCCGGCGAGCATGTCGGCGGCGCGTTCCGCTGCCTTGATCTTCGCCTCGGTTTCCGCGACCGCCTTGCCGATGGCTTCGATGCGGGCACGGAACATGTGCGCGAGCACATCGCGGCCGGACTGCTTTTCGAGCCGTTCCAGATGCAGGCCGATGCGCGAGGCGTGGCGTTCCAGCTCGCTCTTGCTGAACCGCGCCTTGCGCAGTTCCTCCGAAAGGCTTTCCTGCATGACGGCGACGGGATCGAAACTTCCAGGCACGCGCTCGTCGAGCACGGCGTCGGTGACGAGCTTCTCGATCATGACGAGCGCCTGCAACTCGGCGGCGTCGGCGAGTTCGACGTCATAGCCCGTATCGTCATAAACCTTGCGGCGGACGGGATCGAGAAGCAGCCCATAGGCCTTCTGCAAAGTGTCGAAAGCGTCTGTATCTCCGCCCGAATCGGGGTGGGCGACCTTGGCCAGACGCCGATAGGCGGCCTTCAGCTGCGTCTCGTTCGCATCGCGTTCAACGCCGAGAATATCGTATGGATCCGTCACGCCTGCTCCCTTGCTACCCAACGTGGTGGGCAGTCTAGGTCTTCTTCTGCATCAGAAAGGCGAAGTTTAGACCGAAAGCAGGAATGACGTCCATGGCCCGAAAAAGCAACGGTTCGCGCGAATGCCCGGGCCGTTTTTCGATTGTCCAATTTTTTCAATCGGTTGCGCTAAGATCAGCCGGTGGCGATCGAAGCAAGATAACAGATTGCCTTGCCATCGATTTTGAGTTCGGTTCCCGCCGCATCCGTCATCAGCAGCGCATCGCCTGATGCAAGCGTGCCGGTCCCGTCGCCCTGCCGGAACGACAGGCCGCCGCGATGGCAGAGAAGCAGGCATGTCGACGACGTCAGCGGTACGATCCTGCCGCCATCGATGTCGATCCGAACCAGCGTGTGGACGAGCCCGTCGCGGCGGGTCATGACGTTGAGATCGGTGATCGCGCCGTCCTGGAGCCTGGCGGCGACCGGGATATCCGCCGGGAAGGCGAGCGGATCGCTCGCCGTCGTCAGCAGCGCGGGCGTTTTGCCTTCGATGTCGAGCGCCATGCCGTTGCCGTCGAGAATCACAAGCGTCCGGTCGATGCCGGGAAAGATCGAGAACGGCCCGTCGGCTCCGACGGTCGCCATGCTGACGCGCCAGTCGAAACCGGCAAGGCCGGCCTCTTCGGGCGAAACGGCGATCTCCACCGTTTCGCCGCCGCCGTTTTTCCACGGCATGCGCTTGTGATCGGCAGCGCGCAGGATCCTCACGAGGCTCAGTTCCCGAGAATGCCGGGCAGGCGCAGGCCCTTGTCCCGGGCGCAGTCGAGGGCGATGTCGTAGCCGGCATCGGCGTGGCGCATGACGCCGGTCGCCGGGTCGTTCCAGAGCACCCGCTCGAGACGCTTTGCCGCATCGTCGGTGCCATCGGCGCAGATGACGACGCCGGAGTGCTGGGAGAAGCCCATGCCGACGCCGCCGCCGTGATGCAGCGATACCCAGGTGGCGCCCGAGGCGGTGTTGAGCAGGGCGTTCAGCAGCGGCCAGTCGGAGACGGCGTCCGAGCCATCCTTCATCGCTTCGGTTTCGCGGTTCGGCGAGGCGACGGAACCGGAATCGAGATGATCGCGGCCGATGACGATCGGCGCCGAAAGCTCGCCGTTTTTGACCATTTCATTGAAGGCCAGCGCCAGGCGGTGACGGTCGCCGAGACCGACCCAGCAAATGCGCGCCGGCAGGCCCTGGAAGGCGATGCGCTCCCTGGCCATGTCGAGCCAGTTGTGCAGGTGGGTATTGCCGGGGGTCAGCTCCCTGACCTTGGCATCGGTCTTGTAGATATCCTCCGGGTCGCCTGAGAGGGCCGCCCAGCGGAAGGGGCCGATGCCGCGGCAGAACAGCGGGCGGATATAGGCCGGCACGAAGCCTGGGAAGGCGAAGGCGTTTTCCAAGCCTTCTTCCTTGGCGACTTGGCGGATATTGTTGCCGTAGTCGAGGGTCGGAATGCCGGCATTCCAGAAAGCGATCATCGCTTCGACATGCTCGCGCATCGAGGCGCGTGCCGCTTTTTCCACCGCCTTGGGATCGCTCTCGCGCTTGGCCTTCCATTCGGCCATCGTCCAGCCCTTCGGCAGGTAGCCGTTGATCGGGTCGTGCGCCGAGGTCTGGTCGGTGACCATGTCGGGGCGGATGCCGCGGCGGACCATTTCCGGCAGGATTTCGGCGGCATTGCCGAGCAGCCCGACGGATTTCGCTTCGCCCGCCTTGGTCCAGCGGTCGATCATCTCCAGCGCCTCGTCGAGCGTCTCGGCCTTGGCGTCGAGATAGCGGGTGCGTAGGCGGAAATCGATCGAGTCCGGATTGCATTCGACGGCGAGGCAGCAGGCGCCGGCCATGACGGCAGCCAGCGGCTGGGCGCCGCCCATGCCGCCGAGGCCGCCGGTCAGGATCCATTTGCCCTTGAGATTGCCGCCGTAGTGCTGGCGGCCGGCCTCGACGAAAGTCTCGTAGGTGCCCTGCACGATGCCTTGCGTGCCGATATAGATCCACGAGCCGGCCGTCATCTGGCCGTACATGGCAAGGCCCTTCTTATCCAGCTCGTTGAAATGATCCCAGGTCGCCCAATGCGGCACCAGGTTGGAATTGGCGATCAGCACCCGCGGCGCATCCTTGTGGGTGCGGAACACGCCGACCGGCTTGCCGGACTGGACGAGCAGCGTTTCTTCTTCCGTCAGCGTCTTCAGCGTCGCAACGATACGGTCGAAATCCTCCCAGGTGCGGGCGGCGCGGCCGATGCCGCCGTAAACGACGAGCTCGTTCGGATTTTCGGCGACATCGGGGTCGAGATTGTTCATCAGCATGCGCAACGGCGCTTCGGTCATCCAGCTCTTGGCATTGAGATCGTTGCCGCGGGGCGCGCGGATTTCACGGATATTGTGACGTGGATTGGTCATGGCGGTTCCCCTGTTGTTATCGTTTCAGGCCTGGTGCGATCTGTACGATGCGCACCAGAATGTCTCTGAGATGGACGCGAAGTCGGTCTGCCCTCGCGGTGTCGTAGGCAAAGGGCGGCGTCTCGGTCTTGAGATGCGTCGACTGCGCAAGCTCCATCTGGATGGCGTGCACGCCGGTCTCGGGCCGGCCGTAATGGCGGGTCGTCCAGCCGCCCTTGAAGCGGCCGTTGAGCACGCTGTCGTAACCTTCGGCGGCCTCGACGACGGTGAGGGTCGCCTGCTCGATGGCGCCGTCGCAGGTCTTGCCCATATCGGTGCCGATATTGAAATCCGGCAGCTTGCCTTCGAAGAGGAAGGGAATATGCGAGCGGATCGAGTGGCAATCGTAAAGGATCGCGACACCGTGGATCGCCCTGACGCGCTCGATCTCGGCGGCAAGGGCGGCGTGATAAGGCGCATGGAAATCCTTGAGCCGCGCCGCGATATCGGCCTCGTCAGGCGCCTGCCCATCCTTCCAGATCGCCTTGCCGTCGAAGTCCGTTTCCGGGACGAGGCCGGTGGTGTTCTGGCCGGGATAGAGGCTGACGCCGGCCGGATCGCGGTTGGCATCGATCACATAGCGGTGGAAGGTGGCACGTACGGTCGTGACGTCATCGAGCAGGCCGTCATAGAGCTGGTGGATGTGCCAGTCGGTATCGGCCAGGATTTGGCCGTTGTCGTTGAGCCGGCCGGCAATCTCCGCCGGCACCTCGGTTCCGGTGTGGGGGAAGGCGAGGATGACGGGGGAGGTGCCCCGATGGATTTCGTATGGTGTGGTCATGGGCAAAGCGCTCCGGCGTTTGGGGCGTCACCCCCCTCTGTCCTGCCGGACATCTCCCTCACAAGGGGGGAGATCGACTCGCAGATGGCATCTCCCCAAACAATCGATGTTGGAGCGAGTGGGTCCGCCCAGCCGATCTCCCCCCTTGTGGGGGAGATGTCCGGCAGGACAGAGGGGGGTACCAGGTGCACATAGATCACGATCAACCCTCCAAAACCGGCAGAATGCCCGATGAAACGGCGGCGTTCAGCGCACCCGTCGCCACCAGCTCGGCCGCGGCGGCGAGGTCGCCCGCCATATAACGGTCGCTGTCGAGGCTCGGCACCTGGCTGCGGATCGCGGCGATCGCCTTTAGAAGCTCGGGGCTGGTCGACAGCGGCGCGCGCAGTTCGACGCCTTGCGCGGCGGTCAGCGCCTCGATGCCGATGATGCCGAACAGGTTCTCGGTCATCCCGAGCAGACGGCGAGCGCCGTGGCAGGCCATGGAGACATGGTCTTCCTGGTTGGCCGAGGTCGGCGTCGAATCGACCGAGGCCGGGTGCGACATCTGCTTGTTCTCCGACATCAGCGCTGCCGAGGTGACCTCGGCGATCATCAGGCCGGAATTCAGGCCCGGCTTCTTGGCGAGGAAGGCCGGCAGGCCGTAGGACAGCACCGGGTCGACCAGCAGCGCGATGCGGCGCTGCGAGATGGCGCCGATCTCGCAGACGGCAAGCGCGATCTGGTCGGCGGCGAAGGCGACGGGTTCGGCGTGGAAATTGCCGCCGGAGACGACGGAATTGTCCGAGAGTACCAGCGGATTGTCGGTGACCGCATTGGCCTCGATTTCGAGCGTGCGGGCGACCGAGCGCAAGAGGTCGAGGCAGGCACCGTCGACCTGCGGCTGGCAGCGGATGCAATAGGGATCCTGCACGCGCTCGTCGCCTTCGATATGGCTCTGGCGAATGACCGATCGTTCGAGCAGGGCGCGCAAGGCGGAGGCTGTGTCGATCTGACCCTTATGGCCGCGCAGGGTGTGAATATCCGGATGGAATGGCGCCGAAGAGCCCATGGCGGCATCGGTGGACATGGCGCCGGTGATCAGCGCCGCCTGGGCGGCGCGATGGGCGCGGAAAAGGCCGGCCAGCGCCAGCGCCGTCGAGGTCTGCGTGCCGTTGATCAGCGCCAGGCCCTCCTTGGCGGCGAGCACGACCGGTTTCAGCCCGGCTCTCTCGAGGGCTGCGGCACCGGGCAGACGTTCGCCGGCGAAGAAGGCTTCGGCCTCGCCCATCATCACCGCCGCCATATGGGCGAGCGGGGCAAGATCGCCGGAGGCGCCGACCGAGCCCTTTTCCGGGATCAGCGGGATGACGCCCTTATCGAGCATGCCTTCGATCAGCCGCACCAGCTCCAGCCGCACGCCGGAGGCGCCGCGCCCGAGCGAGACTAGCTTCAGCGCCATGATCAGCCGGACGATATTTTCCGGCAGCGGCGCGCCGATGCCACAGCAATGCGACAGGATGAGATTGCGCTGCAGCGTGGCGACGTCGGCGCTGTCGATCTTGATCGAGGCGAGTTTGCCGAAGCCGGTATTGATGCCGTAAACCGGCGCGTTGCCGGCAGCGATCTCGGCGATGCGGGCGGCAGCCTTGTTTATGCCGGCATCGAAGGCGGGAGCGAGCCTTGCCGGCTCCCCCGTCCAATAGATGATTTCGAGATCCTTGAGCGAGACGGAGCCCGGGTGGAGCGTAATGGTCATCGACCGTTCCTTTCGCCCTTGAAGACACGTGCATGAAGTGGGTTGAAGCCGATGCGGTAGACGAGCTCGGCAAGGCTCTCGACATTCCAGACGGCGAGATCTGCGGATTTGCCGGCTTCGAGCGTTCCGGTCTCGCCGATGAGGCCGAGCGCGCGCGCACCTTCGCGGGTGGCGCCGGCGATGCATTCCTCAACGGTGAGGCCGAACAGCGTCGCCGACATGTTCATGGTGAGCAGCATCGAGGTGAGCGGCGAGGTGCCGGGATTGCAATCGGTGGCGATCGCGATCGGCACGCCGGCCCGGCGCAGCGCTTCCACCGGCGGCTTCTGCTTTTCATGAATGGCGTAGAAGGCGCCGGGCAGCAGCACGGCGACGGTGCCGGACGCGGCCAGTGCGGCAACGCCTTCTTCGTCGAGATATTCGAGATGATCGGCGGAAAGCGCGCCATAGGCGGCCGCCAGCTTGGCGCCGCCGAGATTGGAGAGCTGTTCGGCATGCAGCTTGACCGGCAGGCCGAGCGCCTTGGCCTTGTCGAAGACGCGGGCGATCTCGGCTGTCGAAAAGGCGATGCCTTCGCAGAAGCCGTCGACGGCATCGGCAAGGCCGAGATTATACATGTCGTCGAGGCCGGGCAGCACGACATCGTCGAGATAATCGCCGTTGCGGCCCTTATAGTCGACAGGCGTTGCATGGGCGCCGAGATAGCTGGTGGCGACGCGGACCGGCCTGACATGGCCGAGCAGGCGGGCGCTCTGCAGCATCTTCACTTCGCCGCTTCGGTTCAGCCCGTAGCCGGATTTGATCTCGATCGTGGTCACGCCTTCGGCAAGCAGCGTATCGAGCCGCGGCAGCGCCACGCTGACGAGTTCCTCGACCGACAGCGCATTGGTCGCCTGCACAGAGGAGACGATGCCGCCGCCGGCCCGCGCAATCTCCTCATAAGTCGCGCCTTCAAGGCGCATTTCGAACTCGCGGGCGCGATTGCCGCCGTGAACGATATGGGTGTGGCAATCGACGAGGCCTGGAGTGACCCAGCGGCCTTCGAGGTCAACGATGTCGGAATGTTCGATGGCGGAGGCCGGCAGGTCGCTTTCGGCGCCTGAAAAGGCGATGCGGCCGTTTTCGATCAGAACGGCGCCCTTCTCGACGATGCCGAGCCCTTCCTTCTCAGGCGCGAGCGTCGCCAGGCGCGCATTGCGCCACAGTGCCGGCCTGACCTCGGCGGATGCGGTGCCTTCTGAAAAATTGTTCCCGGTCATCAGCTTTGCGCCTTTCCTTATGCCGAAACATGTATATACATAATAAGCAGGTGACAAGAGAAATTTTGCGCGCTCTTCTGGAAAAGAAAGATCGGCGGCGCGGCAGAAGGGGAGAAAAGGCCATGACCATACTTCACGCAGGCACTGCTCTGACGCCGCAAGGCTGGCAGAAGGATGTGCGGCTGACGCTCGAAGCCGGGCGTATCGCCCGGGTCGAGGTGGGCGTTGCCGCCGCGCCCGGCGATGAACGCCACGCCCTGATCGTTCCGGCCATGGGCAACCTACACAGCCATGCCTTCCAGCGGGCAATGGCCGGTCTTGCCGAAGTGCGCGGTCCGGCAAACGACAGCTTCTGGAGCTGGCGCACGGTCATGTACAAATTCGCTTTGGCGATGACGCCTGAACATGTCGAGGCGGTCGCCGCCAAGCTTTATGCGGAAATGCTGGAGGCAGGTTTTTCCCGCGTCGGCGAGTTCCACTATCTCCATCACGACAGGGACGGCGGCGCTTATGCCAATATCGCCGAGCTTGCCGAACGTATCGGCGCGGCGAGCCAGGAGACCGGCATCGGCCTGACCTTGCTGCCCGTCTTTTATGCCCATTCCGGCTTCGGCGGCGCTCAGCCGATCGACGGCCAGCGGCGTTTCATCAATTCGCTCGAAAGCTTCGAAAGGCTGATGGAGGGATGCCGTGGAGTGACCGGCCGGCTCGACGGCGCCGAACTCGGGCTGGCGCCGCACAGCCTGCGCGCCGCAACCCCGGAGGAACTGGATAGGGTCGTGCCGATGGCGGGCGACGGCCCGATCCATATCCATGTCGCCGAGCAGGTGAAGGAGGTCGAGGACTGCGTCGCCTGGTCGGGCGCGCGGCCGGTGCAATGGCTGCTCGATCATATGCCGGTGGATGAGCGCTGGTGCCTGATCCATGCAACACACATGACCGAGGACGAGACGCGGCGGATGGCCAAAAGCGGCGCGATCGCCGGCCTCTGCCCGATCACCGAAGCCAATCTCGGCGACGGCGCCTTTGCCGCGCCGCTTTTCCTCGAAGAGGGCGGACGATATGGCATCGGTTCGGATTCCAACGTGCTGATCTCCGTACCGGAGGAGCTGCGCCAGCTCGAATATTCGCAGCGCCTGGCGCTGCGTGCCCGCAATGTCGTCGCAGCCCCCGGCGGATCGACGGCGCTTTGCCTGTTCAACCAGGCGCTTGCCGGCGGCGGTGCGGCGCTCAAAGCCCCAGCCGGCCTTGCCGAGGGCCATTCCGCCGATCTCGTTTCGCTCGATCTGTCAGCCGTTCCCTATCTCTCCGGCGATCAGATCCTCGATCATTGGCTGTTCGCCGGCGGCGTTTCCGTCGATTGCGTCTGGGCGCGTGGCCGCAAGCAGGTGGCGGACGGCCGTCATCTCAAGCGCGATGCCATCGACCGGCGTTTCCTCGCCGCGATGGGGGAATTGCTGGCTGCCTGAAAAAGCGCTTTTCATGAGCGGGGCATTCGGACTAGATCGGGAAACCAATCGGAACGTGGCGATGAATCAGAGCAGGGATCCCACCTTGCACCAGCGCATCCTCGGCGAGATCGAGGGCCGTATCGTCTCGGGCGAATGGCCGCCGGGGCACCGTATTCCCTTCGAAGTCGATCTCGCCACGCAGTATGACGTCTCGCGCATGACGGTGAACAAGGTGCTGACCCAGCTCGCCAAGGCCGGACTCATCGAGCGTCGCAAGAAATCCGGCAGCTTCGTCACCCAGCCGCAGGCGCAATCGGCGGTTCTGGAGATCCACGACATCAAGGCCGAGGTGCAGTCGCTGAGCCTGCCCTATTCCTATACCGTCGCGAAGAAGGCGAGCCGCAAGGCCAAGGCGGAGGATAGCCGCCGGCTGGAACTGCCGGTGGCGTCCTCGGTCGTCGAGGTCGTCTGCATCCACAATGCCGGCGCACGGCCCTTCTGCCTGGAGGAGCGGCTGATCAGCCTGGCGACCGTGCCTGAGGCCGCCGATGCCGATTTCCTGACGATGGCGCCGGGACCGTGGCTGCTCAACCAGGTGCCATGGAGCACCGCCGAACACCGGATCCACGCCGTCTCCGCCGGTGCCGAGGTCGCCGCCGCACTCGATATCGCCCGCAACACTGCCTGTCTGGTGGTCGAACGCCGCACCTGGAGCAGCGCCGGCCCGGTGACGCATGTGCGCTTCACTTATCCCGGCGATCGTCACGCGCTGGTGGCGCGTTTCACGCCGGCATCGCAATAATCCCATGTTCCATATACAACATGGCGGCTGTTTTCATTCCTCAAACATCTTGCCGCTGCGCGCTTCGAGCCGGTAGCGATAGCCGGGATAGACGAGGCGGGCTGTGGAGACCACCTGTTTTGCCGACCATGTGCGCCGGCGGATCGTCAGGCATGGTTCGGTCTTCAGGATGGTCAGGAGTTTGCATTCCCAGGCCTGCGGCATCGCCGCCTCGACGACGTGTTCGGAGCCGCTGAGCGGGGCGGCGGCCGTCAGGTAAGCGTTCGGCGTCAGGGTGGTGAAATCCTGATCGAGATATTCGGGCGCGGCCTCCGGATGGACGAAACGGTCCTCGATCTGCACCGGAACGCCGTTTTCGCTATGCACGATCAGCGAATGGAAGACCGCCGCGCCGATTGCCAGTTCGAGCGCGTCGGCGATCTCGGGAGAGGCCGTTTCCTGGGCAAGAACGACGACGGAGGCCTCGTGGGCATGGCCGCGTTCGGCGATTTCCTCGGCGATGTTGCGCACCTCGAACAGCGCCGAATAGCCCTTGCGCTCGGCGACGAAGGAGCCGACACCCTGGATGCGGACGAGCTCGCCTTCATTGGCAAGTTCGCGCAGTGCCCGGTTGGCGGTCATCTTGCTGACGCCGAGTTCGACGACCAGCTCGTTTTCCGACGGCACGCGGTATTTCGGCGGCCATTCGCCGCTGTGGATGCGGTCGAGGATCACCTGCTTGACGCTGGCGTAAAGCGGCGTGCTATCATTTTCCGCCAGCTCGCGCTTCATCTCCCCGGAACGCTTCATTGCCTATTCCTTTTGCACGAATGGAATTCGCCACATAAACCGACTTTCCTCTTGCATATCACAAAATATCTCATATGGTACCATATACAACCTCCCAATCGGTCCTGGACACAGAAATAGGACGGAAAGGGCAAGCCGGCGAAGATCGGCGTGGCGCCGCAAGGTCTGTTTCAACTCCAGAGGAGAATTCATCAATGAAATTCAGCGCAATCCTGTTTTGCGGCGTCGCCGCTCTTTCCGCCTTTGCCGCTCCCGCCTTCGCCAAGGACTGGACGAAGGCGACCATCACGCTCGAAGGCGCCTATGCGCCGTGGAACCTGACCAATGCCGACGGCACGCTCGGCGGCTTCGAGCCGGAGCTTGCCAAGGTGCTGTGCGAACGCGCCAAGATCGAATGCACGCTGGTTGCTTCCGATTGGGACGGCATGATCCCGGCGCTCAATGCCGGCAAGTTCGACGTCATCATGGATGCGCTGTCGATCACCGAGGAGCGCAAGCAGGTCATCGACTTCACCATTCCCTATGCTGCGACGCCCGCCGCCTTCGCCACCGCCAAGGACAGCCCGCTGGCGAAAGCCGCCGGCACCGGCGCCACGATCAAGATGACGCCCGGCCAGACCGGCGTGAAGGAGATCGAGGCGCTGAAGGCTGCCTTCAAGGGCAAGACGATCGGCATCCAGGCGGCGACCGTCTACGCCAAGTTCGTCTATGACAATTTCGGCGATATCGCCGAGATCCGCGAATACAAGACCGGTGCCGACCGCGACCTCGACCTGCAGAATGGCCGCATCGACCTCGGCTTCGACGACGCCGTCTATTTCGCCAATGCCTTCAAGAGCGCCAACGACACGCTCGACTTCACCGGTCCGGAGATCGTCGGTTCGATCTGGGGCGAGGGCGAAGGTCTCGGCGTCCGCAAGGCCGATACGGATCTGCGCGACAAGTTCAACGAGGCGATCAAGTCGACGCTTGCCGACGGCACCGTCAAGAACCTCTCGATGAAGTGGTTCAAGGTCGACGTCAGCCCGCAGCAGTAAGCGCTTCGGCCTTTTGGCCGCAGGCGCCGGTCTCCGGCTTTGTCGCCGGAGACCGCGTGTTATTCTCGATCCATAAAACACTGCCACGGACGGGGAACGGACGATATGGCAAGCTTGGAACTGCTTGGCTTCGGCTCGACGGGATGGGGCGCGCTGCTCATTCTCGCCGCCTTGATGACGCTGGCCGTCACCGCGACGGCGCTGGCGATCGGCGCGGTGCTGGGTGCGCTCGTCGCGGGCGCGAAGCTCTCCGGCAACCCCTTCCTCGTCGCGCTGGGGAACGTCTATACAACAGTGTTTCGCGGCGTTCCGGAACTGCTGATCATCTATCTCATCTATTTCGGCGGCTCCTCGGCCGTCACCTCGATCGGCAAGGCGATGGGTTACGAAGGCTTTCTCGGCCTGCCTTCCTTTGCCGCCGGCGCGCTTGCCGTCGGCATCATCTCCGGCTCCTATCAGGCGGAGGTGTTCCGCGGCGCCTTCCTCGCCATCTCCAAGGGTGAGCTGGAAGCGGCCTCGGCGATCGGCATGCATCGCGGCCTGCGCTTTCGCCGGATCATCATGCCGCAGGTGCTGCGGCTCGCCATTCCCGGCCTCGGCAATGTCTGGCAGCTCAGCCTCAAGGATTCCGCACTGATCTCCGTCACCGGCCTTGCCGAACTGATGCGCACCAGCCAGGTCGCGGCCGGCTCGACGCGGCAATATTTTCTGTTCTTCATCGCCGGCGGCTGCCTCTATCTGATCCTGACCAGCCTTTCCGACCGCATCTTCAACGGCGCCGAACGCCGCGCCAATCGCAGCATGCCGGCATCCGCCATGGGCCAGGCGTAAGGAGGCGATGATGGACTTCACCTTTCTCGCTTCGACCATGGTGACGCTGCTCAAGGCGGTGCCGACGACGCTGATCCTGTTTTCTCTGTCGATCTTCTTCGGCGGCCTGCTGGCGCTGGTCATCGTCTCGATGCGCGTCAGCGGCAACCCTCTGCTTATGGGCTTCGCCAAGGGCTATATCTTTGTCTTCCGCGGCTCGCCGCTGCTGATCCAGATGTTCCTGGTGTTCTACGGCCTCGGCCAGTTCGGCGTCATCCGCTATTCTTTCCTCTGGCCGTTCCTGCGTGAGCCGATGGTCTGCGCCGTGCTGTCGTTGGCGCTCTGCACGGCCGGTTACACGGCGGAGATCTTCCGCGGCGGCATCCGCGCCGTTTCGCCGAAGGAAATCGAGGCGGCGCGGTCGATCGGCATGTCTGGCTTCCTTCTGGTGCGCCGCATCCTGGCGCCGATCGCCTTCCGCCACGCGCTGCCGGCCTATTCCACCGAGATCGTGCTGATGATGAAGTCGACGGCGCTTGCAAGCCTCGTCACCGTCTGGGAGGTCACCGGCGTCGCCCAGCGGCTGATCTCGCAGACCTACCGCACGATGGAAGTCTTCCTCTGCGCGGCGATCATCTATCTCGTCCTCAACTTCATCATCCTGCAGGGCATGGCCCTGCTCGAATATTCGCTGTCCCGACACCGCCGCGCGGCCCCGCAGCCGCTGAAGGCATAAGCGATTTGACCTGATTGGAGCAACCATGCCAGGCGTAACCCGACTTTCGGTCCGCAATATCCGCAAGAGCTTCGGCACGCACGAGGTGCTGCGCGGCATTTCCCTCGATGCCGAGGACGGCGATGTGATTTCGCTGCTCGGCGCCTCCGGCTCCGGCAAATCGACCTTTCTGCGCTGCATCAACATGCTCGAGACCGCAAGCGACGGCGAGATCTGGGTCGATGGCGAGCACATCGAGATGGTGCACAAGAACGGCCGCAGCAAACCGGCCAGCCAGAAGCAGGTCGATCATATAAGATCCGAACTCGGCATGGTGTTCCAGTCCTTCAATCTCTGGTCCCATATGACGATCCTGCAGAACGTCATCGAAGGCCCGATCCATGTGCTGAAGCGGCCGCGCGCCGACTGCATCGCCGAGGCCGAAGCGTTGCTCGAAAAGGTCGGCATCGCCGACAAGCGCCATGCCTATCCCGCCCATCTTTCCGGTGGCCAGCAGCAGCGCGCCGCAATCGCCCGCGCCCTGGCGATGAAGCCGAAGGTGATGCTCTTCGACGAGCCGACCTCGGCGCTCGATCCGGAACTCGTCGGCGAGGTGCTGCGCGTCATGCGCGCGCTTGCCGAAGAGGGCATGACCATGCTCGTCGTCACCCATGAGATGAGCTTTGCCCGCAACGTCTCCAACCGCGTCGTCTTCATGCGCGAGGGACTGATCGAAAGCAGCGGCAAGCCGGACGAGATGTTCACCGGCGGCGCCACACCCGCCTTCCGCCAGTTCATCGGCCATTTCGGAAGCGGCCAATGACCATCACCATCGATAAAGTGCTGACCTGGCGCGACGTCGCGCGCGTCGGGGCAGGAGAGGCGCTTGCGCTGTCGCCGGCCGCCTGGGCGCGGGTCGAGCAGGCAAGCCGCATCGTCGCCAGCATCGTCGAGTCGGGCGTGCGCGCCTATGGCGTCAACACCGGCGTCGGGGCGCTCGCCGATACCGTGGTCGATCGCGCCTCGCAGAGCCTGTTGTCGCGCAGCATCGTGCTCAGCCACGCCTGCGGCGTCGGCCCGTTACTCGATGCCCGCGCGGTGCGCGCCATCATCGCCGCCCAGATCGCCAATTTCGCCCATGGCCATTCCGGCGTGCGGCGCGAGATCGTCGAGCATCTTACAGCCCTGTTGGCGCATGATTGCATTCCCGATGTGCCGTCGAAGGGCTCGGCGGGCTACCTCACCCATAATGCCCATACGGCGCTCGTGTTGATCGGCGAAGGCAGCGCCACGTTGGGCGGCCAACGCCTGAGCGGCCGCGAGGCGCTGGCCGCGATCGGCTTCGAACCGCTGGTGCTCGGCGCCAAGGAGGGACTTAGCCTCGTCAACGGTACGGCCTGCGCCACCGGTTTGACCGCCACCGCACTTTTGCGCGCCGAACGGCTGCTCGACTGGGCCGATGCGGTCGCGGCGCTGACGCTGGAGGCGGCAGGCTGCCAGATCGCCGCTTTCGATTCGGCGGTGCTGGCGCTGCGCCCATCGGCGGGGATCGAAAAGGTGGGAGCGGCGCTGCGTGCCCGGCTTCAGGGTAGTGGCCTTGTCGCTGCCGCCTTCGGCCGGCGCACCCAGGATGCGTTGAGCTTGCGTTCGGTGCCGCATGCGCATGGCGCGGCGTGGGATGTCTTCGACAATTCCGCCCGTATCGCCGATGAGGAACTTGCCTCGGTGACAGACAATCCCGCCGTCTCGGGCACGCCGGAGCATCCGATCGTCTCCTCCGAGGCGCATGCGGTGGCGCCGGCGCTCGGACAGGCGGCCGATAGCCTCGCCATCGCGCTGGCGCAGATCGGCGCGATCAGCGAGCGGCGCATGGACCGGCTGGTCAATCCGCTGGTGAGCGGCCTGCCGCCGTTTCTGGCGAGCGATGCCGGCAGCCATTCCGGCTTGATGATCGCCCAATATACCGCCGCAGCCCTCAGCAACGACAACCGCCGGCTTGCCGCACCGGCGGCCCTGGACGGCGGCCTGACCTCCGGCCTGCAGGAAGATTTCCTTGCCCATCCGACGGCGGCCGCCGGCAAGCTGCTCGCCGTCATCGACAATGCCGAATATATCCTGGCGATCGAGCTGATGGCCGCTGCCCAGGCACATGATTTCCTGGCGGCGACCGCGCCGCGGGCGGCGGGCACGGATGTCGTCTACCAGGCCGTGCGGCAGCGTGTCTCCCATTACGGCGACGAGCGGCCGCTCAATCGCGATATAGAGGCCGTGCGCAGCCTGATCCGCGAGATCGCGCCGCCGGCTGTCTAAGCGAGTCGTCAGAACGGCTTGCTTGACGCCGAATCCTGCTTGGTCTTTTCGCCGGCCTCGAGGCGCTTGAGGCACTGGGCGAAGGTGGGGTAGAGCTGGTCCACCCGCGACAGCGGCAGCGTCCAGTCGCCTTCGTCGCCGGCAAAGGTCAACTGCACGTCGGGCGTTCCGGCAAAGGAATTCTTGATGAGCTTCTTCAGGCCGCCACTTCCCTTGCTGCCCGCGGGCCAGAGGCGAAGCGTGTTCTTGTCGAAGAATTCGGCGGCGACCACTTTCGTCGCATTGCGATCGGTCAGCGTCACCTCGGTCTTGGTGGCGGCCGGAATGTCCCATGTGGTCTTGGTGACCAGCCAGAAGGTCTCGGTGGCGCTCTGGCGGAATTCCATGGTTTTGCCGAGCTCGCTGTTCCACAGCAGCCGGCAATAGGCAGGCTGCTCGCTGGCAAAGCCGACCGACCATTGTCTCGCCCCGCCCATCCATTCGGTCTCGCCGAGCGCCGCGACCGGCTGCAGGACGGCTGCCATCAAAACCATCGTGGTCAGAATTTTCTTCACCGAAACCATCTCCAAGACAATCGGCTCCAGCCATAGCAAAAGAAGGTTGAGCTTTTGCTACCGGGCGTTTCGGTTGGCTTCAGCATGTCTCCAAATGCCGCAAGGGCTTGAATTTGCGGCTCGCCTTGCCGATCTGGCGAGAAATGACATGATGTGAAGGGAGTTCGATGGCGGCATGAGCGAGGTTCAACGACGCGGATTTTTGGCGAGGCTCACCGCATATGAGCCGCTGACGCTGATCACGCTGGCATCCGTCGCCGGCGGGCTGTTCGTGCTGCAGCGGCTGACGAGCGAGGTGCTCGAGGGTGAGACGTTCCGTTTCGACGAGGCGATCCTGCTGGCGCTGCGGCGGCCGGGCGAGCTTGGCATGCCGATCGGCCCTGGTTGGCTGACGCATGCCGTCAGCGATATCACCAGCCTCGGCGGCGTCACCGTTCTCTCGCTGATGACGGTCCTCGTCACCATCTATCTGTTGCTCGATCGGCGCTGGCCGATCGCGCTCTTCCTCTTCTCCTCGGTATTGACCGGCTGGCTGGCGAGCGCGACGCTGAAGATCCTCGTCGCCCGGCCGCGCCCCGATATCGTGCCGCATCTCGCCGAGGTCAGCGATCTCAGCTTTCCCTCCGGCCACGCCATGGTCTCGGCGGTGACCTATCTGACGCTCGGCGCGCTGCTGGCCCGGACACAGCGTTACCCCTCGACGCGGATCTTCGTCATGGGGGCCGGGGTTTTCCTGGCCGTCATCATCGGTTTGAGCCGGATCTATCTCGGCGTCCATTACCCGACGGATGTCTTCGCCGGATGGTGCGCCGGGGCGCTCTGGGCACTCGGCTGCTGGCTGATCTCGAAACGCTTCATTCCCAGCCGCGCCCCTGAGGCTGGCGCCGAAAACGGCGGCGGCAGATAGCGCGATCTCTAGGCCAGGCGGCTCACTCTCATGTTTGTGGCGCCGCATCCCTGCGGCGCCACAAAAGACCGATTAGACCGTTTTGCATTTAGGTTGACCCATATCCTGCGTTTCGGATGTAGTTTGCGCATTCGTTTGGTTTGATTGTCTCTATGGTTCGAGCCAAAGCGTCGTGGACTGTGTCTTCGGAACGGGCCATTGCGGTGCGCATGGCCTGTTTGATCTTGGAGAAGAGCTGTTCGATGGGATTAAGGTCAGGGCTGTAAGGGGGCAGGAAGAAGAGCTTTGCCCCTGTCTTTCTGATAGCGCGACGTACCGCCAGGCCTTTGTGGCTGCCGAGATTGTCGAGGACGACGATGTCTCCCGGCGACAGGGTCCGAACGAGTTCCTTCTCGACATAGGTCAGAAAGGCATTGGCGTTGATCGGCCCGTTGAGGACCCATGGTGCATCGAGCCGGTCGTTTCTGAGGGCTGCGACAAAAGTCATCGTTCTCCAATGAGCGTGGGGGACATGGGCGATCAGGCGTTTGCCTCGTTCGCCCCAGCCCCTGAGCGGAGCCATATTCGTCTTCACCCAGGTTTCATCAATGAACACGAGGCGATCAGGATTGATCTCGCCCTGATGGCGCTTCCACCGTTCACGTTGACGGGCCAGCTTCGGCC
>NZ_MAWZ01000010.1:0-127947 GCF_001854685.1 Rhizobium sp. RSm-3
ACACGATATGAGAAAACCGTTCGAAACTACAAAGCCATGATCGCTCTGGCCGCAACAATCCTATGGCTCAGATAAGTGTCCACAGCTCCTAGAGCGGGAGGCTGGGACGCTTTGCTGGCGTTGCGACACCGACATCAGAATTCGGCCCACTCATCCTGCTTCAAAGCCACATTGCCGCACGAGGCGGGGCGGTTCGCTGACGCTGCGTGCCAATGCCATGGCCTGTACAGCCCGAACGAGAAATCCCCCCTGGGAAGCGATGCACGATAAAGGCATGAAGCCCGCCGCATCGATCGAATTCGATGCGGCGGGCTTTAGCCGGCGCGGGGAGAGCGGAATGCGGTCTTCAAGGCTTGGGAGGATATTGCTCCACGTCTCGGCCCCGATTTCTGGGGGCTGCGCCAGGTCGGTTCACTTCATCCCGGTTCCGGCAATACCGGTGGTGATGTATTTCTGCAGGAACAGGAAGACGACGGTGACGGGCAGCAGGCTGAGGAAGGTCATCGCCAGGATATAGTGCCACTGCACGGAGAACTCTCCCTGGAAGGCGTTGAGGCCGACCTGCAGCGTGAAGTTCTCGCGGCTGTTGAGGACGATGAGCGGCCAGAGGAAGTCGTTCCAGCGCCAGAGCACGGAGAAGATCGCCAGCACTGCGAGAGCGGGCGCCGTCAGCGGCAGGATGATGCGCCAGAAGATGCAGAATTCGCTCGCCGCGTCGACGCGCGCCGCCTCGATCAGCTCATCGGGTATGGTCAGCATATATTGCCGCAGCAGGAAGACCGCCGTCGGGGAGGCCACCGTCGGCAGGATAACGCCCCAGAGATTATCGGCGAGCCCGACCCCGACAATGACGAGATAGGCCGGGACCATGACAACGGCGAGCGGGATCATCAGGGTGGAAATGATGATCACGAAGACCGTCGTGTCGCCTTTGAATTTGTATTTCGACAGGGCGAAGGCCGCCATGGCGTTGACGATCAGCGTCAGCAGCGTCGCAACCACGGTGACGAACACCGAATTCTTGAGAAAGGTCAGGAAGTTGAAGCGCGTCAGCGGATCGGTGTAATTTTCGGTGGCGACGGTCAGATGCTGCACCGGCGTCATCCCCTTGACGTCGACGCTGACCGGCTGCCCCGGATTTGCGGGATCGACCATCTGCGCCTTGAGGCCGATGCGCCGCACCATCGCCATTTCGCGCGGCTGACCGTCGACGGTAACCTGCCAGAGGCTGAGCGGTTTGTCGAACCCTGGCACGGTCTGCTCCACGGCGGCGCGCGGCAGCAGCGTCGGCGGAAAACGGGTGATCTCGGCCGCCGGCTTCAGCGAAGACAGGCCGGCCCAGACGACGGGAACGAGCACGGCGAGCGTTCCGCCGATCAGCCAGACCCATGACAGAATATCGGTGATGTCGACGCGCCCGGCCCGGCGCGTGCGAGAGAGGAAGCTGATCGGGTTCATAGAGCTATTCATCTCAGGACTCCATTCGCTTGCCGAGGCGCAGCTGTATGAGGGTGAGAACCAGAAGCACCAGCCCCATCAGAACCGATGCGGCCGAGGCCAGTCCGAACAGGCGGAGGTCGCTGCTGAACGCCATCTGGTAGATATATTGGACGATGAAGCTGTTGGCCGTGCCCGGGCCGCCGCCATTGGTCAGAACCCAGGCTTCGTCGAAGATCTGCACGGATTTGATCATCAGAAGGATGAAGACGACGAGCAGGTTCGGGGCCAGCAGCGGCAGCGTGATCCTGAAAAGCGTGCGGCGCGGTGAAGCGGCGTCGATGGAAGCGGCCTCGTAGAGTTCCTTCGGAATCGCCTGCAGACCGGCGAGCAGGATGAGCGTGTAGAAGCCCATATGGAACCAGACCGACACCACGACGACGAAGAAGCGCGACCAGCCGACATCCAGCAGGAAGATTTCAGGGGGAACGCCGATCATCTGAAAGAAGGCGTTCAGCAGCCCGTTGCGATCGAGGAACCATTTCCAGATCAGGCCGATGACGACGGGCGACAGCAGGACGGGGTAGAAGAACATCGCCCTGAAAAAGCCGCGCGCAAAAATCGCCCGATTGAGGATCAGCGCGGTGATCAGCGCCACCAGCAAAGTCGCGACGACGTTGAACCCCACGAACCAAAGCGTGTTCCACACCGCCGTCCAGAACAGCGATTCCTGGCAGGTTCCCGGCTGCAGATAATTGCCGCAGGAAAGCAGCGTGCGGAAATTGTCCAGGCCGACGTAGGGCCGCTCCGACACGAAAAGATTGGTGCCGCCGGTGAAGGCGTAGCCAACCGCGATCGCAATCGGAAGGAATGTGAAGATCGCGAAGAGAACGAGGTTCGGCGCCAGGAACAGCCAAGGCATGCGCTTGCGGCCGAAAATGCGTTCGACCGCATTCATCGGAGCCTCGACCACCCTCATCGCCGTGTCGCCTGCCTGAGCCAGCAATGCACCTGCCTTGAGCGCCGCCATGTTCAGCCCCTCCCCTGTCCTGATCGACGGGCAAAGGCCAGGCCGCTTTCGGGATCGAACAGATGGACCCGTTCCGGAACGGCATCGATCATGATCCGGTCGCCCTGAACAGGCGCGAAATGGCCGGCCTCATGAATGATGATCTGCTCCTCCTGCCCCGCAAGGTTGCCGTAGACATAGGTCTCGGTGCCGAGACCCTCGTGATACTGGACGATGAACGGCAGGCCCTTTTCGCTGGAGCGGGAAAAATGCGCGGGCCTGATGCCGGCAAGCACGTCCTGCCCGACCGTGATGCCCGTGGAATCGACATCGCTGATGATCCTGCCGCCGCCGGCGACATCGATGACCACACCGTTTTCACCGATAGCCGAGACCTTGCCCTTGATGATGTTCATGCGCGGCGAGCCGAGGAAACCGGCGACGAAAAGATTGCGCGGGTGGTCGAAGAGTTCGAGCGGCGCACCGACCTGCTCTACCCGCCCGGCGCGCAGCACGACGATCTTGTCGGCCATCGTCATCGCCTCGACCTGGTCGTGCGTGACATAGATCATCGTCGTCTTGATCTCGCGATGCAGCTTGGTGATCTCGGCGCGGGTCTGGACACGCAACGCCGCGTCGAGATTGGAAAGCGGCTCGTCGAAGAGGAAAATGTCGGGTTCACGCACGATGGCCCGGCCGATCGCCACGCGCTGGCGCTGGCCGCCCGAAAGCTGCTTCGGACGCCGGTCGAGATAGGGTTCGATCGCCAGCATCCTGGCAGCCTCGGCAATTCGCGCCTCGATCTCGGCGCGCTTGAACTTCAGATTTTCAAGGCCGAAAGCGAGGTTCTTGCGAACGCTCATATGCGGATAGAGCGCGTAGGACTGGAAGACCATGGCGATCTTGCGCTCGGCCGGCGAAAGGGCGCTGACGTCCCTCGCCCCGATCGAAATTCCGCCAGACGTGACTTCTTCAAGGCCAGCGATGACGCGCAGCAGGGTCGACTTGCCGCATCCCGACGGGCCGACGAAGACGACGAACTCGCCGTCCTTGATATCGAGTTCGACGTCGTGCAGCACTTTGACGGAGCCATACGACTTGTTGACGGTGGAAAGTTTCAGTTCTGCCATGCCCTACTCCCATCGGGTGCCGCCGTTTCGAACACGACGTCGATTGCGTTCCAGCCTTGCGGCAGCGGTGTCGGCCTTGTGATCCGCACCTCGTTCATCAAAATCCCGGCGACCCCAGCCACATAGACGGCGGGCATTCCTGCCGGATAGTCCTGCAGGCCGATCACCCGCCCGTCCGAGCCGCGCGTCCAGGCATTGGCGCGGCCACCGCCGTCAGCCTTCGGGGCGAGATCGGCATTGGTCGGACGCAGGTCATAGGTCTGTCCGGTGCCGAGCAGGCCCGGCCGCTGTTCTATGCCGACGCGCCGCAGCCAAACGTTGCGGATGCCTGCAGGCGCGGCCGCAATGACTGTGATCGCCCCTTCCATCTGCCCGGTCACGTCCTCGACGATGAGGTTTTCAATCGCACCCGCGGGACGCTCGGTGACACGGTCGACGACATTGACGGTCAGCGCCTCCCCCGAGCCCCAGAAACCATCGGGTGTTTCGCGGCACTCTACCGCTATCCTTGAAAACCTGACGTTCGATATCCGGCCGCCGTCGCGGGAGAAGATGCCGAGCGCCCGGTTGGAGGCGGAAACGCTGCAATCCTCGAAGACGACATTGGTGACGTCGCCATGCGTTTCCGTGCCGATCTTCAGCGCGCAGCTGAGGCTCTGAACCGAGCAGCGGCGGACAAGAATGTTTTCGCACCGGCCGATGGCGACACCTTCAGGACCGATGCTGGTCTTCAGGCAGATACCGTCGTCGGCCGTCGATATCGTGCAATCCTCGATGACGGCGCCGCGGCAGGCATCGAGCACGATGCCATCCGTGTTGGGAAGGCGGCGGTCGTTGTCGATCCTCACGTTCCGGACCCTGACATCGGTGCAGTCGACGAAATGCAGCGTCCACATCGGTGAGCGGCTGATATGCAGCGCGCTGATCTCGACCTCGTCGCAACCCTCGAAGACGACGACGCGGGGGCGGAATTCGGCCGGGATGAAGGTTCCGACCGTCTCGTCGTCGCCGATGATGAAGCTGTCACAACCGGCTTCGATGCGTCCCGGCCCCGTCAGGCTGATCCGCCGCGCGCCCTTGGCGACGATCATGCCGCGATCCGACTTCTCGGCGATCACCGAAACAGTCGTATGCGCGTAAGCCGCATAGTCGGGAACGGGACGCAGGATCGCGCCGGCGGCCAGATGAAGATCGACACCGGAGCGAAGCCGGAGCCCCCGGCAGAGGTGAATGCCCGCCAGGAGTTCCAGGCGTCCGCCGCCGGAAGCCGAAAGGCTGTCGATCTCCGCCTGGAGGCGGTCGGTATTGTCGCCGTCGAACGCCTCGATCGCGACGAGGGAGGTTGAAGTCATTGGCGCTGACCGCCTTCGAGAAAGACTTCCGTCAGCAGCAGCATGGTCAGCGCCTGGCCGTAAGGCGTTGGGATGTTCGGGATGCGCCGGTAGAAATCGAGGTCGTGCCCCATTGGCGTGCCGTCCGAGACGCCGTGGACAACGCCTTCCTCATCGATCTGCGCCAGCACCGCTGCAAGCGCGCGCTCCGCATGAACCTTGTCGCTCTTATCGAGAATGCCGGCGTCGACGGCGCGCAGGATGCCATAGGCGATGCCTGCCGTGGCCGAGGTTTCGAGCGGCGAGGACGGATCGTCCAGAAGCGTCGTGAACATCCCGTCCGGCCGCTGATAGGTCTTCAGCGAGCGCACCTGGCTGACGAGAACGTTCGACAGGAAACGCCGGTCCTTCTCGCCGAGCGTCGGGACGAGATCGAAGAGTTCCGGAATGGCGACGGTGATCCAGGCATTGCCGCGCGCCCAGAAGGCATTGGCGAAATTATGCCGGCCGTTGAAGGTCCAGCCGTGATACCAGAGACCGCTCACCGG
The DNA here is from genome assembly GCF_001854685.1 of Rhizobium sp. RSm-3. NCBI lineage: Bacteria > Pseudomonadati > Pseudomonadota > Alphaproteobacteria > Hyphomicrobiales > Rhizobiaceae > Rhizobium > Rhizobium sp. RSm-3. The sequence goes on from NZ_MAWZ01000010.1 coordinate 5,456, forward strand.
ATCGGAGAGATAGCGCGTGTGGATCACGAATTGATAGACGGCCTCGTCGATCCAGTCGCTGCGCTCGCAGAGCACGCCGGCCCGGGCGAGGAACAGGCAGGCCATGAACAGCGTGTCGTCCCACAATTCGCCCTCGTTGAGGCGTTCCTTGACGACGTGCTGGAAGCCGCCCTCCTCGGTCTTCGGCAATTCCTTGACGAGCCATTCGGCCCAGTCCTCGACGAGCGCGCGGAAATCGGGACGGTCGACATGCTGGACGAGGATTGCCAGCGGCAGCATCGGCGCCGTGCTGTTGATCTGGCGCGGCGGCAGGCCGCGTTCGATCTGGCCGGCATACCAGGCGACGAGCTCCTGCAGCGCCTTCTGGTCATTGGTGGAAATTGCGCGTCGCAAAAACCCGTAAAGGCCGACGCCGACCTCCCAGTCCCATTCGTCGAACTGGATCCCGGTGGTGGCGCTTTCGCTGACGAGACCTTCCTTGATGCCTCTGAGCCGGCTGAAAGCCGTCGCCACGCGATCGATCGTCGTCAGGAGCGCGGCGTTATCGACAGATGTTGTGTTCATGCTGGAGACCTATGTTTTACGAGTAGAACGGTCCGTCAGTGCCGGCTTGGGACGCGGCACTGTCGTGGGTGAGGATCGGGTGCGGCTGGTCATGGGTGTACGGCCGGGGCTTGCCGGCGATCGAAAGACCGTCGGCATAGGAAAGCGAGAGCGCGGGGCCGCCCGGCGGCGTCAATGAGAGATGCCGAAGCGCGGGATCGAAGGAAACCGTCGTCTGGCACAGGCGCTCGAGGAAGGCCTTGAAGGCGTCGCCATTGCCGCATCCGACGATAGCAGCCCAGCCGCAGAGCGGACCGTAGGAGCGCGCCTCGCGGCCGGCGGTCGGCCCATCGGCGATCAGCTCCAGGCCGTTCGAGGCCCAGAGGGCGGCAAATCCCCGGCCGGACCGCGCGATCAGCCATTTGTCTTCGACGATGAGATCGTCCAGGCCGTCGCGGCCGATATAGGCATGCGTCCATGCATGCCGTGCGTCGCGAGTATCCTCGATCAGCAACGCGACGTCGCGATGCTGGGCGACGCGCGGCAGGATGCCATTGCCGGCCCAATAGGACGGCCTTTGATTGCCCCAGGGATCGTCTTCGCCCGGATGATTGACCCACAACCTCGCCATCGGATGGCCGGCCAGCCTGACATCGAGGACATGCTGCTGGTGGCCTTTCTGGCCGGTCTTGTGATCGACGACCGTCGAAAGCTGCGCCGCCTCGTTCTTGAACAACACGAGCTTGCCGCTCTCGAGCCCCTGGCTGTAACGCGCCTCGACGCTTCTGCCCCTGGGAAGGGCGGCAAGCTCGGTCAGATCGGCGGGCGGCTCGTAGCTGCCGGCGCAGAACATCGTCAGCGCGGCGACACCGTTGTTCAACCAACCAGTTCCGAAGGCGACCTGGGCGAAGGGCGCAAGCTCGGTCAGCGGGCCGGCACGCAGTTCCTTGTCGTAGGCGCGACCCTGCGATCCGGCCGGAACGCCGGCGAGCGTGTGAAGGGCGATCATCCGGAAGATGAGATCGATCTGGCCGCGGGCACGATCGGCGATCCCGCGCTCGGCCCAGCGCTCCAGCGCCAGCAAACCGATGAAATCGATCGGGTAATAGGCCGCCGAATTCCACTCCGCCAGGCCATGAGCCTCGACGCTGTCGAACCAGCGCCCGAGGCGCCCGGCGGCGAGCTCCGCCTGCTGTCGTCCCGTCCGCCCGGAGGCCGAGAACACCGCGTCGGGCAGGAGAAGGCCGGCCAGCAACTGGCTCGTATGGAAGCAGAGCACATGGTTCTCGCTCCAGAACCACATCGCGTCATTGCCCGGCTCGTCGACCCAGTAACGGTAGGAGAGAACGGAACGGCGGATGCGATCGACCGTCGCCTCGGGCATCCGCTCGCCATAGGCGCCGAGCAACCACAAAAGCGGCACCATGACGAAATCGGAGCAATCCTCCCGCGCATCGATCGAGGCGAGTGTCGCATCGACGATACGGTCGAAGCTTTCATGGTCTTGATGGCCGGTTTCCATCATCGCGATGAGACGCCCGGCGCGGTTGGCCCCGAAGCGAGCGCTGTATTCCAGGGCGTGGCGCTTGCGGGCGGAAAGCGAGGTCTCTTCAGGCAAGGGCGAAAGGCTGCACATGAAGGCGGCATCGATGACGCGGGTGACCGAACCCGGCCCGGAACCGATCGTCATGTGGATGCCGTGATAACCGTCGGCAATGCCGCAGACATCGTCGGCCGTCAGGCTGTTCTGATGGGCACGCAGGATCAGTTTCGAATGGGCGAGAACCGGCCGCTCGTGGCCATGGCCGACAACCTTGATTTCCACCGGCAGGTCGCGCTCCGGCGCCGTGTCGAAGATGATCTCCAGCGGCTGGTTGACGAAGACGTCGCGGGCCGGTCGCACGCCGCGCGAAAGCGCTTCCAGCTCGCGCACCTCATCCTGATCAAGCGATACCGGCAGCAGCACCGAGAGCGGCTCCTTGTCCAGCATTTCGAGCTCGAAGAACCAGGTCGTGTCGCGCTCGGCGAGGTCTTCGCTATGGACGAGAATCTCGTTGTCGCCGGCGTCGAGCGACAGCACTATTTCAGTTGCACTTTCCACATTGCGCCTGAAGGGCTCGAAGCGTACCGCCTCCTGCCCGTTGACCCAGATGCGAACGCCGCCGCAGGTCTTGAGCGCGAGATTGAGCGTACGCGGAGCTTCCGTCCTGAACGTGCCCTTCAGCCATCGGCTGACATGCGTCGGCACATGCCAGAAGCTGGTAAACTCGACGCGGCGGTTCGAGCCGGGAAGATAAAGGCTTTCGGTCGGCCAGGAGGTGTCGGGGGCGAGCTCGCGACCGACCATGGTGGACCAGAAGGCCTTGCGGCAAGGCAGGTCGCCGACATCGACGAAACCGTTGATAAAGCGATAGTTGACCCGATCTTCGGCGAGCGCCGGCTCACCGGGAAAATAGCGGACAATGAGGGCTGAAACGGCCCATGCCGTTATCGTCTGCCCCTCAGCCACGCTGTATGCCGGCGCCATGCCGTCCGGCTGCTTGATGCTTTCCGCTTTCACAGATCGCCTCCTCCGCAATCCTATGAAAATATTTTCATTAGGTCATTTGGGCGCCTGATTTTTGAAAATTGCTCAAAAACATCGCTATTCGCATAGAAAATAGCTTGACGGGACGAATGTCAAGTATATGAAATTTACATATCGATGGCTGAGGCCGCGATTGATGAAAATGTTTTCATGGGAGGATGAAAATGAAAACGTATCTTTCAGGGGCTTTCGCACTGGCGCTTGCCACCGTTTCTTTTGCATGGTCCAGCGTGGCCATGGCCGAAACCCAGACGATCACCTTTCTCTTCACTGACGACGACCAGGCTTATGTCGAGCGGATGGAAGCACTGAGCAAGGAATTCGAGACCGCGCATCCCGACATCAAGGTGAATTTCGTCTCCTCCGGTTATGATGCCGTCGCCAAGCAGCTGCCGGTGCAGCTTGCCGTCGGCGAAGGCCCGGATGTCGCCAAGATCACCGACTGGCAGCTGGCGCCCTACTACCTCGACATGCGCCCCTTGATGAAAGACCCGGACGGATTCGCCAAGCTGCACGGCGACAGCCTGAACACGCTTCGTTTCCCCGGCGTCAACGATCCGAACTCGATCAACGGCTATGTCGCGTCTCAGACCTTCAACCTGCCCTTCGTCAACAAGACGCTGTTCGAACAGGCGAAAGAACCGCTTCCGAAGCCGACTGCCACGCTGAAGGACATCGTCGAAGCTTCCGCTCGCGTCGCCAAGGCGACCGGCGCCCAGATCCCCTTCACGATGGACCGCTCGGGCCACCGCTTCTCGGGTGCTGCCTTCTCCTACGGCTCGAACTACGTCAAGGACGGCAAGTTCGCCTTCCCCGACGATGCCGCCAAGCACTACATCACCGATCTCTACAACTGGACGAAGGACGGCTCTTTCCCGAAGGAAATGTGGGGCGCGGCCGGCGGAACCCAGTACAAGAACATGGGTGACGAGTTCGTCAACGGCAATGTCGTGACCTATATCGCCGGCAACTGGATGGTCAATCCGTTCCAGAAAAAGATCGGCGACGCCTTCGACTGGACGGCGATCAGTGCGCCCTGCGGCGATGCCGGTTGCTACGCAATGCCTGGTGGTACCGCGATCGTCGGCTTCAAGCGCACCAAGTACCCGCAGGCCGTCGCCTCCTTCATCGAGTTCCTCGGCTCTGAAAAGGTCCAGCGCGAAGTCGCCGAAAACTACGTCATCCTGACCGGCGCCGACATCAAAGACCCGCAGTACAAGCTTGAGAGCAAGAACGCCAGGGACGCCATGGCCGTCTTCCTCGCAAGCCGCGACAGCGCCCCGAAGGCCGCCCGCGACCTGGAACGCCTCAAGGGATCTTCCGCCATCTATCAGCTCATCGTCCAGCGGATGAGCCAGCTGATCGTCGGCGAGCTTTCCCTCGAAGACACCTTCAAGGCGATGAGCGCGGACGTCGACAAGGTCAACGTGGCGCTCGCCGCCAACAAGTAATCGGCCGCGCCTGCGCCCTCCGCAGAATGCGCGCTGCATCAGCCACGGTCTCGCAACGGGCCGTGGCTGATCGTTTTTTTGCCCTGCTTACATTCCAGTCTCGAACAGTTCGATCGGTTTCGAATTGTCGATCAACTCAACCACGCTAGGTCTTTCCCCAAGGAAAGGTAGCGTCATGAATGTCATCGAACGAAGCAGGCAGTCCCGCTCAAACCTGAAGCCTGCCGCACTCGCAATTCTGTGCCTCGGCGTGGCCGTGGCGCAGATCGATACATCCGTCGTCAATCTGGCAGTCCAGCCGCTGCTGCCGATGGCGCTCAGCTTCATCGCCATCTCGCCCTTCTCTGGTTCGATCACGGAACGCTTGGGAAAGAAGAGCGCCATCTCGGCGGGGCTGGCGGCGATGAGTCTCGGCAACCTCCTGCTCGGCTTATCTTTTTTGGCCGGCGTCGGCATGGGCATGGCGACAGGGCCTCTGACGGCAGTCGCGGTGTCGACCGTGACCGCCGATCGCGCCGGCACGGCGAGCGCCCTGATCAACGTCGCCCGCATGGTGGGAGCGACGATCAACGTCGCCGTCCTAGGCGTTATTTTCGCTTTCCTCGGCGAAGCCGAAACGGCCTTCATCGTCGCGATGGCGGCCGGCGGCAGCGTGCAGATGCTTGCTTCATTGCATGGCGGTCGCTCTGAACGCGCAGCCAGATGCGGAGACCGTGTGCGATCCATTGTCTTCCAGGCGCACTCACCTCGGCAGAAATGGTCCCGCGTTCCGATACAGGATGTAACCCGCGACCACGAAGACGAGCACGGCGAAGAGGCGGTTGAGGACGTTCTTGTACGCGCTTAGACGGGCGGCAAGGAGCATGCCGAACGTTCCCCCTATGAGGCCGCCACCGATGAACTCGGCGGCAAGCCACCAGTCCACCAGCCCGGAACTGGCATAGTTCAGGGCCGTCGCCAGCCCGAACACACCGACAGACAGAAGCGAGGTGCCGACCGCATTGATCATCGGCATGCCTGTGGCCAGCCTCAGCCCGGGAACGATCAGAAATCCTCCGCCGATGCCGAAGAACCCGGATGTCGCGCCGGCGGCAAGTGCCACGGCGCCGGTGGCAAGGCACATCCTCAAGTCGACCGGGCGACATTCTGCCGCCACCGCCTTTTTAGGCTTCAACATCAGGACGCCGACGACCAGCATCAGAATGCCGAACAGGAAGATCAGATGGTCTCCGTCCATCGCCTTGCCAAGGCTGGAACCGGCGAGAGCGCCGACAATGCCGAGTAAGGAGAAGACGACCGCGCAGCGCCACCAAACGTGCCCCTTGATTGCATGGCCGGCAAAGTTGGCGAATGCGTTCACCGAAACCGCAAGCGCCCCGGTGCCTATGGCGACATGCGGCTGCGCCAAGCCGACGACATAGAGCAGCAGTGGGGTGGCCAGAATGGATCCGCCTCCGCCCAGGAGGCCGAGCATGAACCCGACGAGCCCGCCGGAACCGATTATCGATAAACTCGAATAGTTCACGGGCGTCGGTTCCATACCCTGTCATGCAAGGTCATCCCGACCAGCATTGCGGCGACCAAAAGGACCGTCTGGGGAAGGCCGATTGAGAGGGAAGCGACTGCCGGGCCGGGACAGAATCCGCCGATCCCCCAGCCCAGACCGAAAAGGGCGGAACCGACGACCAAAGGAGCATCGATCTCACGGCTCTCAGGCACATGGAAGCTGTCGTCGAAGGCTGGATGCGTCATCCGTTTCATCACCTGCACGCCGATGAAAGTGACGATCACCGCGCCGCCGAGAACGAATGCCAAGCTTGGATCCCAAGCGCCGAAGATATCGAGGAAGCCTTGAACGCGAACTGGATTCAGCATGCCGGATAAGGATAGCCCAAAGCCGAAGACGATGCCGGATGCGAAGGCTGCGGAGGATCGGCGAAGTTTCAGGTTCATGATCCGAACGTTCTCAGAGCTGCGACGGCGACCACGCCTGCCGTCAGAAAGGTGGCGACCGCCACCATCGATCTTGGCGACAAGCGGGCAAGCCCGAGTACACCGTGTCCGCTGGTGCAGCCCGATCCCATTCTCGAGCCGAAACCGACGAGCAGTCCGGCAACCACGATCGGCGGCCAGCCGGCGGTGATCTGCACGGCCGGCAAGTCGCCGAACATCATGAGGTAGGATAGCGGCCCGAGTAGCAATCCAAGGACGAAGGCAAGGTTGTCGGTTATGCCGGCGCCTTGTATCAGTCGACCGACGATCCCGCTGACCCCGGCAATCCGGCCGTTGAGGAGGAGAAACATGACCGCGGAGGCGCCGATCAGCACGCCTCCCATCAACGATGGAAGATAGGCACTCATTTTTCTTCCTTCACGCAGAAAATGTCGTACAGCGCGCCGACCAGTTGGGCCGCCTTCTCCTCCGTCAGCCGGTAGAAGATCTGCTTGCCTTCCCGCCGGGTTTCGACGATGCCCGAACCGCGCAGCACCGTCAGATGCTGCGACAGATGCGGCTGGTGGACGTCCACCTTCTCTTCCAGCTCGCCGACCGCATACTCCCCCTGTACAAGCGTGCAGACGATCATCAGGCGCGCCGGGTGAGACAGTGTCTTCAACAGGTCGGCGACCTCGCCGGCACGCGACAACAGCTCGGCGGGCGATAGCCCCGCTTTCATCATCTCTTTCGGATCGGAACTCATGCCCATGCGGCTCCCTGCAATGCGTTCAAGGGAAACTTGAGATAGCGCTTACCGTTGGCTTCCGGTTCCGGCAGGCGCCCGCCGCATATGTTCACCTGCAAGGCATGCAGGATCAGCTTCGGCATCGGCAGCGTCTTGTCGCGCTTCGTTCGCAGCGCCACGAACTCTTCCTCCGTCACGTCGGCAAGATGCGGATTGGATTTCTTCTGATCCGCGACCGTGCTTTCCCAGCGAGGTTCGCGACCGTCGGGCTGATAATCGTGGCCCGTGAAGATCCGGGTATCGTCCGGCTGCGCCAGGATGTCCTGGATCGACCTCCAGAGAATACGGGCATCGCCGCCAGGAAAGTCGGCGCGTGCCGTGCCGCTGTCGGGCATGAAAAGCGTGTCGTGCACAAAGGCAGCGTCGCCAATCACATAGGTGACGGAGGCTAGCGTGTGCCCGGGAGAGAACAGCACCTTCGCGTCGATCGAACCAATCTTAAAGGTTTCGCCATGGGCGAACAGCCGGTCCCATTGCGAACCATCGGTCGCGAGGTCCGGCCAATTATAGATGCCTTTCCACAGCTTCTGGACGTCAACGACGCGCTCGCCAATAGCCGTGCGAGCGCCGGTCTTCCCCTTCAGATACCGGGCCGCCGAGAAGTGGTCGGCATGCGGATGCGTATCGAGAATCCATTCAACGATCAGGTCGCGATCACTGATATAGTTGAGAATAGCATCGGCACTGATGGTCGCCGTTGCTCCGGCCTTCTCGTCGAAGTCGAGAACCGGATCGATGATGGCACATTTGCGCGTGACGGGATCGGACACCACGTACTGGACGCTCCAGGTGCGCTTGTCGAAGAAACCCTTCACCTGCGGCCTGCGCGCGGCATGCTTCCCGAGCCAGGCTGCGGCGGAAGCAGTATCGAAACCGCGGCTGCGTCCGAACTCGACGACTTCGCCGACAGACATGCGACCATCGAGAACCTTACCAATGAGGTAAAGGCTCAAAGACCGTCTGCCCGTCTGGCAATGCGCAACGACCGGCCCTTCCGCCTCGGCGACGGCCCGCTGGAAAGCGCGCACATCCGCCTCGGTGATCGTATCGGCCGTAACCGGAATGAACGTGTAGGACAGGCCGCAGCGTCTCGCCTCCTGACCTTGCGCGCGCGTCCCCGGCTGAATGGAGTCTTCGCGGTCAGGCCTGTTGTTAATGAGCGTCCGGAACCCGCTATCACGCAGCAACCGGATGTCCTCGATACTTGGCTGCGGCGAGATCGAGAGTTTCTCCGAAATTGCGGTGACAGGCATGATTGGCTCCGTGGCAAAAAAAGTCAGTATATATTCTAATATAATATATATTTTTTAATTATGAATGAGTCAAGCGGCAACCGATGCAGTCTCCACATCCGATGGTGAAGCCGTCGTGACACGAGCCTCGTGAGAGGCTATAGGCGTCGTGGTCAATTCCAAAAGCCGGCAACTCCGGTCATGTCAGCCGTCGATCTGTCTACCATATAGAGGTGCATCTCCATGCCGATGGGTTCCGAGCATCCGCTGCGCAGGGAGTTGCATGACGAGCTCCATGCGCGGCCCTCGCTTTACTTCGACGGCGACACCGATGTCTGGCACGTCGCCATCGTCGGCGACAACGGCTCGCCTCCGCTGCCGGTTTCCTTGCCGGGGCTTGAGGACGTCTCGACCACCCACGGAGGCAACCACGGCATCGGCCGCTTCGGCGACGGCCGGCTGAAGTGGGAGGCCCATACCGAGTTCCTGACGCTGACCTTCGTCACGCCCGCGGCCTCCGCGCCCGGTACCCATCCGCCGGAAGCCTTTCAGGCCTGCTACCGCAAGATCGAAGGAAAGGTGATCGCTGCCGTCCGGGTGCTCGTGCGCGACGAAAAGAACGGACAGGCTCTCGAAAAACCGAATCTTGATTATGTCGCCTCCGAGGTCGGCGGCGGCGATGCCGAAGTGCATACGAACTTCCGGCTGAGCGACAGCGGTTTCGTCGAATTCCTGTTCTTCAACCGCAACCTCAACGCCTATCGCACCGGCCGCATGGTCCGGCGGTTCCTGGAGATCGAGACGTACAGGATGATGGCGATGCTGGCGATGCCGATGGCGCGCGAGACGATCTCGCAGCTTTCGGCCTTCGACCAGCGCCTCGATCTCCTGATCGCGCACATGCAGAGCGCCGTCAAAGTCGACAAGGCGCTGCTATCCGAGGTCACCAGGCTTTCGTCAGATGTTCTCAATTTCTCTGCCCTTGCCCGCCACCGCTTCGGGGCGACGACAGCCTATGCCGAAATCGTCGCCAGCCGGGTGTCGGAACTGCGCGAAGAACGCGTCGAGCAGCGCCAGCGGATCGGCACCTTCATCCGCCGGCGCTTCCAGCCGGCCGTCCGCTCGGTGCATGCCGCCGAACGCCGCCTCGATGAACTCGCCGAACGCGTCAGTCTCGCCGGTGACCTATTGAGAACCACCGTGCAGGTCCAGCTCGAAGATCAGAACGCCTCGCTCTTGACCTCAATGGAAGAGCGGGCGCGCATCCAGGTGCATATCCAGCAGGCGGTCGAAGGCTTCTCCGTCATCGCCATCACCTATTACACCGTCGGCCTGGCGAAGATCTGCCTCGAAAGTATTTCCGAACTCGGTGTCGATCCGCACATGGCCAAGCTCGCCGTGCTCGCCGCCATCCCGCTCGTGCTTTTCGCCGTCTGGACCGCGGTTCGCCACGTCCGCAAGAGCATCGCCGGCGGCCCGCATGGCCCGACATCCGGGAGCCACTGAGGCGACGTCCGCCCTCACCCTAGCCCTTGCCGGGGTGAGGGCAGCTTTCCGCCAACCGGATAGCCGCAGCACAATGCCTGGACTAACGCCGATTAAAGGGCGAGCTTTTCAAAGAACTAAGCCGCCGCCCTTTCGAGGCGGCGGCGTTCGTTAGCTTAAATTGGTGCGCCGTCAGGACGCCATTGCGTATTGGCGGTGGCCCGATGCCCGGCCGCTGCTCGTTCTGAACCGTCGCAGCAACTCGGCAAGGCTTTCGGTTTCCTGGGTCAGGCTCTGGGCGGCGGCCGTGGTTTCCTCGACCATCGCGGCGTTCTGTTGCGTCACCTTGTCCATCTGGTCGCCGGCGGCCGAGACCTCGCGCAGGCTGGTTGCCTGTTCGCGGGCGGCAACGGCGATCTCGGCGACGGTCGCATTCATCGCGGTGACCTGCTCGACGATCTGTTCGAGCGAGAGGCCGGATTCGCCGACCAGCTCGACGCCGTTTTTGACCTGTGCCGAGGAGGTGGAGATCAGTTGCTTGATCTCCCTTGCCGCATTGGCAGAACGCTGAGCGAGTTCGCGCACTTCCTGGGCAACCACCGCAAAGCCCTTGCCGGCTTCACCGGCACGCGCCGCTTCGACGCCGGCATTCAGCGCCAAGAGATTGGTCTGGAAGGCGATTTCGTCGATGACGCTGATGATGTTGCCGATCTTGGACGACGAATTTTGAATCTCCGTCATCGCGTCGATGGCGCGGGCGACGATCTCGCCGCCCTTTTCGGCATTGGTGCGGGCCGTCGCCACGACAGCCTGGGCGCGGCCCGCACCTTCGGCCGTGCCGTTGACGCCGCGGGTGACGTCGCCGAGTGCGGCGACCGTTTCTTCCAGGGACGCTGCCTGCTGTTCGGTGCGGCGGGCGAGATCGTTGGAAGCCGTGGAGATTTCCGACAGACCGGACCGAATGGTGGCGACCGCGCGAATGACGGAGTCGACCGCTTCCTCGAGGCTCGCGACCGAGTTGTTGAAATGATCGCGGATCCTGACGTAGCGATGGTCGACTTCGCCGACGCGAACGGTGAGATCACCCTTCGACAGCGCATCGAGGCCGACGGAGATCTGGCGGAAGGCATGTTCCATCACCTGCGCATCGCTGAGCCGCTCGGCCTCCTGGCGCAGCCGTTCTTCTTCGGCGGCGAGGCGAGCTCGCTCGGCATTGGCTTCGGCGATCAGCTTGGCACGGCCCGTCTCCTGGAAAACCTTCAGCGAACGCGCCATGGCTCCCAGTTCGTGGCGATGCTCGACCCCCGTTATCGCGATCCCCTCCTCGCCGCGGGCAAGCTGCTCCATGGACTGGGCCATCTTGCGCACCGCCGAGGAAATCAGCCGACCGACGAAATAGGAGAGCACCAGGCCGATGACGATCAGCAGGCCGCTGATGACGAGCGTCGTGCTGGTCGCGGAAGCGACCGTCGCGTCCACCGAACCGTCCAGATTCTTCTGGGCGCCCGTCACAGTCGCCTGCAAATCCATGAACTCGCCTGATATTTTTGGCGCAAGCACGCCGAGCTGCGTCTGACGAATATTGCCGGAGGTCTGCAGTACCTCCTTCATGTCGCCGAGACGGGCGGTGTAGTTCTGCATGAGCTGGCCGGCGCCCATCAGGCGCTTCTTCTGCAGCTCGTTCTTGGCGGCCTTGGCGGCGGCATCGTTCAGCGCCACCGCTTCGGCAAGCGCTGCCTGCGCCGTGTCATAGGCGGCGAAATCGTTGGAATGGACGAAGCGCTCGGAGAAATAAAGGCTGCGGTTCAGGGCTTCCAGCGTTTCCGCCGTCATGTGCAGCAGGGCCACGTCATTCTGGCGCCAGGCGCTGCGCATGACGTCATTGAGCGCGATACTGGTCCAGGGCCCGAATTCGGTAACCTTGGAGATCAGCAGGTCGCGCCGGGCCTGCAGGGAGACGATCTGTTCGAATGCCTTGCCGTAGGCGGCAATATCCTGGCGGATTTCTGCAAGCCCCGACTGCAGGTCCTTGTTGCCGGCAAAACGCGGATCGTCCGCCTCGAAAGCCTTCACACCGGCGCGGAAGCTGTCGACGACAGCCTGTGTCGGCGTCGAGCGGAAAGCCTCCGCCGACATCTGGATTTCGTGCAGCTGGTCGCTGTAGTCGGAGATGGCCAGACTCTGGCCGGCGGTGGCGCGATAGGAGGCGAAGATCGCGGCGAGCCCGTTCATGCCGGAGATCGCGCTGACGGTAAGTAGGCTCATCAGCAGGATCAGCGGCACGAAACCTGCGGTGATCTGCGCGCGAATGCCGAATTTATTCCAGAAATGCAACATCATAGGCCTCTTATGCTCACTGGCTCTTCGGCAGGTATTGGGCAATGTTCTCAGGTGTGACGAGTTCGAAGGGAACGTTGTTTTCGCGCGGCACCTTCTCCTTTTTGATGAGCTTCATGGCGGCATCGACCGCAGCCGCGCCCTGCCCGACGGCGCTCTGGAGAACGGTGACATCGAGATCGCCCGCTACCATTGCGGCGAGCGCGTCGTCGGTCGCATCGACGCCGCCGACGACGACGTCCTTCATCGGAATATTGGCTTTCTTCATGGCGCGGATCGCACCGAGCGCCATCTCGTCATTGTTGGCGATCACAGCATCGAACTTGACGCCGGCCGCCAGCCATTCCTGCATCTGCTGATCGGCATAATCGCGCGACCAATAGGCCGCTTGCTGCTCGACGATCTCAAGACCTTTGCATTCCGGCGTCGCGATGACATCTGATATGTCCTGGGTGCGGGTGCGGGCGGCCACATGGAAGACCTCGCCCATCAGCACGACCACGCGGCCCTTGCCCTTGAGGAGAGAGCATACTTGCTTCGTCTCCAGCGTACCGGAGTCTTTCTCATCGGAGGCGACAACGACCTGATTGTCCGGCAAGTCCAAGAGATTGGAGGGCGTCGTGTTGATGTAGATCAGCGGAATGCCGGCATCCGCTGCAATCTTGGTCATTTGCGGCCCGAGATCGCCATCAGACAGCATCATGATAATGGCATCGACCTTGTCCGCGACGAACTGCTGAACCTGCTTCCTCTGCAGCTCATTGTCGCCATTGGCATTCTGGGCGACGAGCTTGAGGCCTGATATCGTCTTCCCGTGCGAGACGACGCCGTTCACAAGCATCTCTCTGAACTTATCAAGATTGGTCATCGAAACCCCGATCGTCTGTGCATTGGCAACAGAGACCGATATCGCCAGGGCGATGGATGCAAGCGTGGCGGTTTTCATGAATTCCCCTGTGCAATTCGGATATGAACGCGTTATTTCAAATCTTGGTTAAATTTTACTTTTCGACGTGAAGCGAAAGTTAAGCGCGCGGGAATGATCTAGCGGCGGCAGAAGCGCGTTCTTCGGCGGCACTCGGTCGGACTTGAAGGACGTCGAGACGAACTTGATGCGGCGCCTTCAAGTCTTTGTTTAACTGGAACTACCTTCCACCGAAGCCGGAGCTGACAGTGATGCCTCTATAGATCACCCTTTGCAGCACGATGGCCAGGACGACACCCGGCAGCATGGAGATCGTCGCGCCCGCCATGATGTAGTTCCACGCCGTGCCCTGCTGGGTCTGGAACAAAGTGAGCCCGAGCGGCAGCGTGGCTTTTTCCACCCCGCTGGTGGCGATCAGCGGCCACAGGAAACTCTTCCACTGGGCGATGAAGGTGAAGAGCGACAAAAGGCCGATCGCCGGCATGGCGAGCGGCACGATGATCTTGACCAGAATGCGCAGCCTCGAAGCGCCATCCATCATCGCCGCCTCGTCGAGATCCTTGGGAATACCGAGGATGAACTGCCGCATCAGGAAGGTGCCGAAAGAGGAGAAAGCGACCGGCAGGATCATGCCGTGATAGGTGTTGATCCAGCCGAGCTTGCTGACCAGGAGAAAGAGCGGGATCACCAGCATCACCTGCGGGATCATCAACGTGCTGAGATAGGTGAGCAGCAGCCCCTCGCGGCCGGGAAACCTCAGCCGGGCGAAGGCGTAGGCGGAAAGGCAGGATACCGCAATCACGATCGCCGTAACGCCGCAGGCGACAACAAGGGAATTCAGCAGGAAGGTGCCGAACGGCAGGGACACCAGCGCTTCGACGAAGGTGCCCCAATGATACTCCTCGGGGAAGATGCGAACCGGCACGGCCATCACCTCGGTATTGGAGCGCACCGCGTTCGACACCATCCAGAAGAAGGGAAAGAGGAAAAGCAGCGCGATCAGCGAAAGTCCCGCATAACTCAAAAAGTTGCCGATGCGCCGCAAGATGCGATGCCGGCCCGCAGAGACGGAATGCGGATGCCGTGAGTTCGGGTCAGTCGTCATAATGCACCCATTTGCGCTGCATGTGGAACTGCAGGATGGTGAGCGCCATGATCATGACGAACATCACCCAGGCAAGAGCGGAGGCATAACCCATCTGGAAGTTGGTGAAGCCCTTCTGGTAGATGGCAAAGCCGAGGGTCGCCGTCGCCGAGCCCGGGCCGCCGCGCGTCATCGCGAAGATCTCGTCGAAGACCTGCAGCGAGGTGATCGCCGTCATCACGGTCGCGAAGAACACCGTCGGCGAGATTAGCGGCAGACGGATGCGCCAGAAGCGCTGCCAGGCATTGGCGCCGTCGATCGTCGCCGCCTCGAGATAGTGCTTCGGCACGAGATCGAGCGCGGCGTTGAACATCACGACGTTGTAGCCGACATTGGCCCAGAGCGTAACGAGCACGACCGCCTGCATCGCCCAGCTCGAACTCAGCAGGAAATTCGGCAGGCCGAGGCCGAGTGCGCGGATGATGGTGTCGGCCAGCCCGTCCGGCGTGAAGATCAGCAGCCACACCACCGAGGCGGCGATCGTCGGCGTAAAGGTCGGCAGGAAGAAGATCACCCGGAAGATCGCCTTGCCGCGCTTCAGGCTGGATATCCACACCGCCAGCGTCAGCGAGACGATGATATTCACAGCCAAATACTCGACGGCGAAGAACAGCGTATTCCGCAATATGGCGTAGAAGGCCGGATCGACGGTGAAGAGTTTGATATAGTTCTGAAAGCCGACGAAGGACGGCGTCGAGATCAGCTGCCAGTTGGTGAAGGAGAGCGCCAGCGACGCCAGGATCGGCAGGGCCATGAAGATCATGAAGCCGAGAAAGCTCGGCAGCAGGAACAGCATGGCCGTCTGCGTCTCGGGTTTCAGAAAGCGCCGCGGCCGACCGGGCTGCAGGGGAATTTCGGCGACGGCGCTTTGCGACATGTCTTCCTCCATGCGCGGCAATCCTGCCGCCGCGCTTTAACCTCTTGTTTTCATGCATGTCGTCGCCGCAAAACCGCGCACACTTTTGCGCGACATGCTTTAGCCCTTTGTTTTGATGCATGTCGTTGTCCCGGAACCGCTGCACACTTCCGGGCGACATGCATTATTGCTGCGCGAGGCTCTGGATCGACTCCATCGTCTGCTTGGCATCGGCGCTGCCGCCGAAGGCCGGCGGGAAATACTGGTTGAAGAGGTTTTCCACCGCCGCCCAATTATTGGTGATCACGTAGGGCACGGAATGCGCCAAGGAATAGTCGATGGCCTCGCCGCCATTGGTGATGTCCTTGGCTGCCACCTTGTACCAGGAGGATTGCGATGCCGTTCGCGCCGGCAGCGCGCGGCCCTGTTCGGCGAGATATTGCAATGCCTCCGGGCTGGTCAGCACCTGGATCGCCTTCCAGGCCGCATCCTTGTTCTTGCTCGTCGTGGCGATGCCGAAACCTGAGCCCGCCGTGACGGCCGTGAGCTCCGCGTCTGCGCGCGGGAGGGAAGTGGAACCGATTTTGAATTTGACCTTGTCCTTCATGCCGATGATCGACCAGGGACCATCGACATACATGGCGACATTGCCCGAATAGAACCGGCCCTGGATGACCGTGCCGGCATCGGCGCTCGACGGCACCAGCGGCGCGATCTTGTCCTTGGCGGCAAAGCCGATCACCTTCTCGGCCGCGCCAATGGCGCCCGGATTGGTCAGGTCGAGCGCGCCTGAATCGTTGACATATTTATCGCCCCAGGCCGAGGCGAGGACCGAATAGTTCTGCGGGGTGATGCCGAAACCGTATTTGCCGTCCTTGGTCAGCTTCTTGGCGGCATCGGTGAATTCGGCGAGCGTCCAGCCCGGCTTCGGCAGCGGAATGCCGGCGGCTTCCAGCGCGTCCTGGTTATAATAGATGACCCACGGACCGACGTCGTAGGGAAGGCCGTAAAGCTGCTTGTCGACGGACATGCCGCCGATGATCGAGGGGGTGAAGGCGCCGACGTCGAACTTGTCGGCCGCGATCCGGTCATTCAGAGGCTCAAGCAGCGAATAGAAATTCGGCATGCGCAGCGACTGCATGGAAACGATGTCGGCGAGTTGGCCGGACGCCGCCAGCACCGGCAGCCTCGTCCAGTAGTCGACCCAGCCCGTCGTCGTCAGCGTCACCTTGATATCGGGGTATTTGGCGGTGACCATGTCGGCCAGGTGCTGCCAGCCCTTGGTGTCGGCATCGGAACCGGTCCACATCTGCCAGGTCAGGTTGACCTGCTCAGCCGATGCGGCTGTGGCAAAAAGACTGCCGCCGATTGCGGCGAGCAAAAGCGTTTTCTTCAGAACCTTCATGGGTTTCTCCTCCCTCCATGACGCAATGAACACGCGGATGCGACCGAGCTCACGCCTTGAGGACGATCTCGATCACCGGGACGGTAACGTCAGGTCGCCGGACCGGCAGTTCGAACGTGATCATGCCTTCCGGCACCATCACGCCGATATTGGAATCCACATCCCTCGTATGGCTGAGCCAGCGCACTTCACTGGCATCATGCAGGAATTGCGCATAGGCGATCCTGTCGGCGAGGCCCTCGATGTGGATGTGGCGGTAAGGCCAGTTATAGACATGCAGATAGACACGGGTGCCGCGCTGGGTGTAGCGGCATCCAGCCGGTACCGGCAGTTCCGATGGCCCGGCCCCATAGATGGAGCGGCCGTTGACCGCCATCCAGTTCTGGTAGACCTCAAGCGCATCGACGGCGCGCGCGTCGAAGGTGCCGCGGCCGGTCGGGCCGACGTTCATCAGCAGGTTGCCGCCGAGCGCGACGGAATCGATCAGCAGCTGGATGATCTGTTCCGGGCTCTTCCAGCTATCCTCGTCGCGGTGATAGCCCCAGGAGCCGCTGAAGGTGTGGCAGGCTTCCCAGAGCACCCCTTGGCTGGCGATGGCAGGCGCCACGCGCGGCGTATATTGCTCCGGCGTCGTCACGTCGGGCAACTGGCCCGGCGGCAGATCGAGGCGGTTGTTGACGATGATCTCGGGCTGCAGCTCGCGCACCAGCTCGATCAGCCGTTCGCTCTCCCAGTCGGCGCGCCCCTTGCCGGGCAGGCCGTGATATTCGCGGCCGGGATAGCTGAAATCGAACCAGATGATGTCGATGCGGCCGAAGCCGGTCAGGAGTTCGCGCACCTGTTCGCGCATATAGGCGGCGTAGTTAGCGATGTTGCGGCCGGCATTCAGCGCCTTGGCGTCCAGATGGTTGCGGAGGGGATGGTGGACGTCGATCGGAAAATCAGGATGGTGCCAGTCGAGCAGCGAATAATAGAAGCCGATCTTCAGCCCCTCGGCGCGGAAGGCCTCGACCAGCGGCGTCAGCAGATCCCTGCCGCAAGGCGTATTCGGCGCCTTATAATCGGTGACCTTGCTGTCCCACAGGCAGAAACCCTCGTGATGCTTGGTCGTCACCACGACATATTTCATGCCGGCAAGACGCGCCCGCCGAGCCCACTCCTTGGGATCGTAGAGATCGGGATCGAAATTGTCGAAATAGCGCTGGTAATGCTCGTCGGTCAGCTCTTCACGGTTCTTCAACCATTCGTGCCGCGCCCCGAGAGCATAGAGGCCCCAATGGATGAACATGCCCAGTCTGTCATGGCTGAACCAGGTGTGCTTACCCACTCCCGATACCGGATTTTGCGGCTGGCGCTCCGAACTCGTCACAGGTTTCTCCTCCCTGTTTTCCGGCTCGACATCATATCGAACCGGTTCGGTGACTGAACATCTTCCTTGAAGCCCCACCTGTCAAGCCGATTCCACCACAACCGTCGCTGAAAAGTTTTTACTGCTCCGATAGGCCATTTCAGACAAGTCTGTTGCACCGAGAAATAGAAACTGACATAACAAGGCTTTAGAACCGGTTCGATAGACATGACGACCATACGAGATGTCGCGCGGCTCGCGGGAGTTTCGATCTCGACCGTCTCGCTCGCGCTCAACAGCCCGAAGCGGGTCGGCGCCGAGACGCTCGACCGCATCCAGCAGGCGATCAAATCGACGGGCTACCGCATCGATCCGGTCGCCCAGACGCTGGCGCGCGGCCGCAGTTCGCTGATCGGTTTCGTCTCAGCCAATCTCGGCAACATGTTCTTCGGTGACATCCGCCGGGAGATCGAGCACCAGGCGCTCGACCACGGTTATTTCGTGCTGATCGCCGATTCTTCCGGCCGGGCCGAACTCGAACGGGCGTTGCTGGAGCGGATGGAAGCGCAGAAGATCGCCGGCATCGCGCTGGCGACAAACGGCCACGGCGCGGAATACGCGGCATTCCTGCGCGACTTCAAGACCCCGATCGTGATGTTCGACCAGAAGGTGGAGGGCGCGGCGCGCGATTTCGTCGGCTCCGACAATCCGCTGACGACGACCATCCTGACGGAGCATCTGCTGCAGCTCGGCCACCGCCGCATCGGTTTCATTTCCGGCCCCTCCGGCCTGCATACCGCCGATGAGCGCCTGAAGGGTTTTATGGATACGATGTCCGCCGCCGGGGCGGATATCGACCCCTCGCTGGTGGTGGAAGGCGGCTACACCAGGACCGGCGGCCACGCGCAGGCGATGCGGCTGCTGACACGGCGCGACCGCCCGACCGCCATCATCGGCGCCAACAACATGATGGGCCTGGCGGCCCTGCAGGTGATGCAGGAAATGGGCTTCCGCTGCCCCGACGACGTGTCTTTGGCGATGGTCGACGACGTGCCCTGGAGCAACGTTATCACCCCGCGCATCACCATGGTCGTGCAGGATGCTCAGAAGCTCGGCGAACTCGCGGCGCAGCGCCTGCTGGCAAGAATATCAAGCCCCGAAGCCGCCGCCGAGCCGCCGCAGGATTTCATCCTGACGCCGAGATTCGTGCGCGGGGAGTCAACCAGGCGGCTTTGAGCAACTCTCAGCCGGCAGCGCCTCTGGAGGACACTTTCAATAACGTGCCCAACCCCTGTTCGTTTTTACCGGTCTTCACGCGTATGCCAGAGCCGCAATACATAGATGGCCGACTGCCGTATTTCATAACGTAGCTCGTATTGGCCAACGAGAATGCGGCGGACCTCCCGAGGATCGAACTCCTCCAGCCGCTCGCCAAGGCGCGGCTGCTCAAGCAGCCGCAGCGGCGCTGCCGTCAAGGCCTGCACAGTCCGAGCCGCCGCCTGTCGATTGACCGGAGCGAGAAAGGCATAGAGGCGGTCAATGTCCGAGACCGCTTTGCTCGTCCATTTGAGTTCCATTAACGAGGCAACGAAACCGGCGCGTCACTGTCGAGACTATCGGCCCAGGCCTGGACGGACTGATGATCGACCACTTTGCCTTCATCCACATCAGCCAGCGCTTCCAGCGTCAAACGGCGACGCTCCTCCTCCTGATCGATCCATGCCGTCAGCGCCTGCTTGACGATCCACCCGCGCGAGCGCTCAAGCCTTGCGGCGAGTTGATCGACCTTTTGCGCAAGGGGCAGGGGAACATGCGCAGTCAGCACTTTGGTTTCCATCAAAACCTCCTTCAATCATGATCAATCATAGTGATTGGTTCCGATTATGTCCAATATCGAACCCCATGAATGTTAGCGCTCTTTTCCTCCATTGAAAGAAAGGGAAATTTGTCATACATGTGTGATGAATCAGGATGTCGCATGTCACCGACCTTGGCAGCATCCGGATCAAAGCCGGAGCGGGGGTCAAGGCGTGGCTATGCAGACGAAGGATCGCAGCAGAGGCACGGGATCGCTGGTCTCACAGGTCGGCGAAAGCCTTCGGCAAGCCATCCTCAGCGGCCAGTATTCCGCCGGCGACAAGCTTCCGAGCGAGCATGAACTGACCGAGACGCATAGTGTCAGCCGAACCGTCGTGCGCGAGGCTGTCGCCGCACTTCGTTCCGACGGACTGGTCGAGGTGCGTCAGGGCGCGGGCATTTTCGTGATCGGCGCCGATCCGGCGCTGTCAGGCCGAAAACTCGACAAGGCCCGCGTCGCCTCCGATCTGGAAGTGCTCGAAATCCGGACGCCTGTCGAAATCGAGGCGGCGGGACTTGCCGCCTTGCGCCGCTCGCCGGCGCAGGAGGAGGCGATCTTCGAATGCCACCGGAAAATCCTCCAGCGCATCGAGACGGATCAATCCATTCGCGAGGCGGATCTCGACCTCCATGTCGCGATCGCCGAGGCGACGAACAACCCGCTGTTCAAACACTTCCTGGAATCGCAGGGAACCGTGATCATCCCGCAGTCGCGGCTCGTTCCGGAAACGAGAACTGCCGAGCAGACCGCTTACCGAAAACTGATCCACAGGGAACACGAAGCGATCGTCATGGCGATCTCGGACAGGGATGACCAGGCCGCGCGCAACGCCATGCGGGAGCATCTGGTCGGCAGCCAGGCCAGATATCGGAACCTGCTGAAGGATCTGCGGAGCTTTACGAGCTGAGGCCTGCCAGAAGCGCTGCCCGCACTTCAGGTTTTCCAGAATTAACCAGCCAACCGCCATGCGAATATGTCGTCAGGAACGAACCTGTTGGCCGGTTGCGCAGCCGCCTTTATTGTGAAGGCCCCTGCACGGCGCGCATCAGCGGGATGCATGGACGGACTGGTTACCCCGTCTGCGGCTGAAAGCTAATTGAAAGCTTCGAGGTCATAGGAAAGGGCAGCATCGTGGAGGAGACACGGTCGAAGTGGCGAGACGACGATGCAGTCACACCACCAGGAGGAGATATCAATGCGTTTTTCACGCAGCCTTTTTCACACCGTCGCTTTTTCCGCGCTGCTGACCGCGGCATCCTTTGCTTCAACAGCTGCCCATGCGGCCGACAAGATCACCATCATGGTCGGCGGCTATGAGAAGCAGATCTATCTGCCCGCCAAACTCGCCGAATCCCTCGGTTACTTCAAAGACGAGGGCCTCGACGTCGAGCTGCTGAACGAAGCTGCCGGCGTCGATGCCGAAAACCAGCTGCTGGCAGGCGCCGTCCAGGGTGTCGTCGGCTTCTACGATCACTGCGTGGACCTGCAGGCCAAGGGCAAATTCGTCGAATCCCTCGTCCAGTTCAGCCAGGCGCCGGGTGAGGTCGAGATGGTCTCGAGCAAGCATCCCGAGATCAAATCGCCGGCCGATTTCAAGGGCAAGACCCTCGGCGTCACCGGCCTCGGCTCGTCCACCAACTTCCTGACGCTCTTCATGGCCTCGAAGGCCGGCCTTCAGCCGGGCGATGTCGTTACCGTTCCCGTCGGCGCCGGCGGCACCTTCATTGCCGCCATGCAACAGGATCAGATCCAGGCCGGCATGACGACCGAACCGACCATTTCGCGGCTGGTCAAAACCGGCGAAGCCAGCGTTCTCGTCGATATGCGCACGGTCGAATCAACCCGAAAGGCGCTCGGCGGCACCTATCCGGCCGCCTCGCTCTACATGGAAACCGCCTGGGTCGACGCCCACAAGGAAGAGGCGCAGAAGCTCGCCAACGCCTTCGTCAAGACGCTGAAGTACATCAACACGCATTCGGCCGCCGAAATCGCCGACAAGATGCCGAAGGATTTCTACGTCGGCGACAAGGACGGCTACATCAAAGCCCTCGACGAGGGCAAGGGCATGTTCACACCTGACGGCGTCATGCCGGAAGATGGCCCGAAGACCGTGCTTGCCGTGCTCTCGGAGTTCTCCAAGAACGTCAAGGGCAAGCAGATCGACCTTTCCAAGACCTACACGACGGAATTCGTCAAGAACGTCAAGTAAGTCAGTCGCGCCGCTCCCGACTCCCAAGCGGGAGCGGCCTTCGTTCGATCATGGGCTTTGCGTGCGCGCCCTCAAGCACGCCTCAGGTATCACCATGCAACAGGACAACAAACAGGTCCCGGCGATCGAGCTGATCAATGTCAGCCGCCGCTTCGTCTCGCCGACCGGCAAGTCGCTCACTGCGCTGCGCGATTTCAACATGACGGTCGCCCGCGGCGAATTCGTCGCCGTCGTCGGCCCCACCGGATGCGGCAAATCGACGACGCTTAATCTCGTGACGGGCCTCGCACGCCCCTCCGCCGGCGAAGTCCGTCTGATGGGCGGGCCGATCACCGGCATCGATCCGCGTGTCGGCTTCGCATTCCAGACCGACGCGCTGTTCCCCTGGAAGAACGTCATCGACAACGTCATGGCCGGGCCGCTGTTTCGCGGCAAGTCACGCGCCGAGGCTGAGAAGATCGCCCGCGACTGGCTGGCGCGCGTCGGCCTGTCGAAGTTTCTCCACCACTACCCCCATCAGCTCTCGGGCGGCATGCGCAAGCGCGTCTCGCTGGCGCAGACCTTCATCAACGAACCGGAGATCCTGCTGATGGACGAGCCCTTCTCGGCGCTCGACGTGCAGACCCGCACCGTCATGCATGAGGAGCTCCTGAAGCTCTGGGCCGAGCGCAAAGCCTCGGTAGTCTTCGTCACCCACGATCTCGAAGAGGCCGTGGCGCTCGCCGACAAGGTCTATGTGCTCACAGCCGGCCCCGCCACCGTCAAGTCGGTCTACACGATCGATCTTCCCCGCCCGCGCGTCGTGTCGGAGATCCGCTACGAGCAGAGCTTCATCGATTACTGCAAGACGATCTGGGAGGACCTGCGCGAAGAGGTCGAGACCAGCTACCGCCGCGCAAGCGAAGCGGCCTGAGGGAGGATATCATGGCACACACCACTCTTGAGGCCGGTTCGGCCGCGCTGTTTCGTCCGGGTACTTCGGATGCCGAGATCGAAGCCTCCGCTCTGAAGGCAATACGCCGGCGCAAGACGCTTGTGCGCTTCTGGCAGATCGCCATCCTGGTCTTCGTAATCGGCATGTGGGAGCTCTCCTCCAACATGCAGTGGATCGATCCGTTCTTCTACTCGAGCCCGAGCGGCGTCGTTGAGCGCCTCTACGAATGGGCGACCGAGGGCACCACCGAAGGGTCGCTCTGGTACAATCTCTGGGTGACGATGGAAGAGGCGCTGATCGGCTTCTTCGCCGGCTCGATCACCGGCGTCTTCGTCGGCATCGGCCTCGGCCGCAACCGCTTCCTGTCGGATATTTTCTCCGTCTACATCAAAGCGATCAACTCGATCCCCCGTGTGGTGCTTGCGCCGATCTTCATCATGATCATGGGCCTCGGGCTGCCGTCCAAGGTGGCGCTCGCCTTCATCATGGTGTTCTTCGTCGTCTTTGCCAACGCCTTCCAGGGCGTGCGCGAAGCCGACCGCAACATGATCGCCAATGCCCGCATCCTCGGCGCTTCGGACTGGCAGGTGACCCGCACAGTGGTCATTCCCTCGGCGATGAGCTGGATCTTCGCCAGCCTGCACGTCTCCTTCGGCTTTGCGATCATCGGCGCCATCGTCGGCGAATTCGTCGGCGCCCGCTTCGGCATCGGTCAGCTCATCTCGATCGCCAAGGGCACCTTCGACGCAGCCGGCATGTTCGCGGCAATCCTCCTCGTCATGGTCGTCACGCTTATTGCGGAATACGTTATGACGCTGATCGAAAACCGGCTGGCGAAGTGGCGGCCGCAGCAACACCTCGATACCCAATAATCAGATCAGCTCCTCCCAAGGCAGATCGAACGAGGGCCGGGCTCGATGCCCGGCCTTCATCCATTCGATGCATCTCGGATTTACGCGAGCGGAATCCGCACGGTCACGACGAGACCGCCGCCTGCCGCATCCCCCAGCGACACCGAACCTCCCGCGCCTTCCACGACCTCCCGAACGATCGCAAGCCCCAGGCCACTTCCCTCGGCTTCGGTCCCCATGATCCGGTAGAAGCGTTCAAACACCTGTTCGCGCTCCACCTCTGGAATACCCGGCCCATTGTCTTCGACAGTGACGACGGCATGTCCATCGGCCTGTCCGACCGCGACGGTTATCCTTCCATTGGCCCGGGTATAGCGAATGGCGTTGTCTATGAGGTTGACCAGCATTTCCCGCAACATCGTGCCGTCGCCCTCGACGATGACGGGTCGGTCCGCTTCCAATCCGACGTCGATATTGCGCCGGAGCGCCTCTTCGGCATGCGCTTCCAGGATCTCGCGGGCAGCCTTGCTGAGGTCGGTCGCATCGCTGCGGGGCCGTCTGCTTCCCGGCTCGGCGCGCGACAAGGTCAGCAGCTGGCTGGCGAGGCGCGAAATCTGCCGCGTGCTGGTGCGAAGGGCGACGAGCGCCTCGTCGCGGCGAGCCGCATCTTCTTCGCGAGCCGCCACACTCGCCTGCGTCGAAATCAGCGCCAGAGGTGTTCTGAGCTGATGGGCGGCATTCGATACGAACCGTCGCTGTGCGGCCATCTGGTTCTGGACACGCTCCATATAGTCGTTGAGCGCATGGACGAGCGGACGCAGTTCGCTCTGCACCATCTCAGGCGGCAGCGGATCGAGACGGTTGCGCCCGCGCTGGCGCACGGCGTCCCGAAGTCTCAGAGCAGGCGCCAGGCCGCGTTGGAGCCCGAGGATGGTCACCAGGCTGGCGACGAAGACGAGCACGAACTGCTTCGAAAAATCCGAAAGCCAAAGCTGCTTTTGCATCGCATGCTGGCTGTTATGCGTCACGGCGACGGTCACGGAAATGGTGCCGTCATCGGGAAGGCCGACGACGGGATGGTCGAGCATGATGACGCGCACGTCGGCGCCATGGAACACCCGATCCTCACCGGCCCGCTGGACCCTCGGCAAGGGCAAATCGGGAAAGCCACTCACCAGGCTGCCCCAGGCGGTGATCACCTGGTAAAACACCCGGTCGCCGAAGCCCGTGTCGAACATTTCGAGTGCAGCCGGCGGCACATCCACCTGAACATTGCCACCCTCGTCGACACGGACGGCCTCGGCGATGACGCGGGCCGAAGCCAGAAGCGTTCGATCCGTCACCAGCTTTGCCGTCGCATCAGCCGTCCAGAAGCTGTCGTAAAGATTGAAGCCGATCGCGCCGAACAGCGTCAGCAGCACCCAGCAGAGCAGTTGCACTCTCAAGCTCTGGCTGAGCCGCGCGATCGTCGCACCGGCCTTTGTGACGACGCTATTCGACATATCGGAGGAGATAACCGAGCCCGCGCAACGTCGCGATCTGAACCGAACTGCTTTCGAGCTTCTTTCTGAGCCTGTGGACGTAGATTTCGATGGCGCTCGGATCCGCCTCGTCGTCGAAACCGAAGACGCTTTCGGAAAGCGCGGCTTTCGAGACCGTGTTGCCAAGCTTCATGACAAGCTGTTCGAGCACGGCATATTCCCGCGGCGTCAGTTGCAGCGGCTCGTCTTCGACAAAAAACTGCCGCGTGCCGCCGGAAAAACGCAGGTTGCCGACGGTGATCTCGGATGATGCCCGATCCTGCCCGCGGCGCACCACCGCACGGATCCTCGCTTCCAGCTCGGCGATTTCGAAGGGCTTGGCGAGATAGTCGTCGGCGCCGCTGTCGAGCCCCGCCACGCGGCCGTCCAGGCTCGCATTGGCTGTCAGGATGATGACCGGGAGCTTGTTCCCCGACTGTCTCAGCCGCTTCAGAAGCGTCAATCCGTCAAGCTTCGGCAGCGAAAGGTCGAGGATCATCGCCGAATACTCCGCCACCTTGAGCAGATGCTCCGCATCCTCGCCGTCATAAGCGATATCGATCGCATATTGCGCCTGCCGCAGGGCCTTGCCCAGCCAGGCCGCCAGATCCTTGTTGTCCTCCACCACAAGCAGTCTCATCCGTTCCCCTTAGCATGGGCAGAGGGTCGAGCGGAAGCGGGCGAATTCAAGACCGCCAGGTGTTGGATGTTACCTGCCGCCCCGTGGATGCCGCCCCGGCAGATGCTGGCGTGAAATGTCCGCTATTTGTCCGGAGCGTGCATTTTCCTCTGTCCTGGGATGACAGAGTATGGCTTCATGATCAACGTCAATGGAGCAAGAAATGTCCGGTCATGATACTGTCCTTCTCGTCATCGACGCTCAGGAGTCCTTCCGGCAGCGCGATTATTGGGACGAAAGTCCCGCATCCGCCTATATCGATCGTCAGCAGGCTCTGATCGACGGCGCGCAGGCCAGCGGGATACCCGTCATCCAGATCTTCCATGTCGACGGAAGCGGGCCGTTTTCGGAAAGCTCCGGCTTCGTCAGGACGCTCGCCCCGCTCCGGATCACTCCGAACGCGACCTTTAGAAAGAGCCGTCACAGCGCGCTCGTCGGTTCCGGGCTCGACGTCTGGCTGACCGAAAATGGCGTGCGCCGTATCATCGTTTCCGGGATTCGCACCGAACAATGCTGCGAGACCACGACCCGCCACGCATCGGATCTCGGCTATCAGGTCGATTATGTCGGCGAAGCCACTCTGACCTTCCCGATGACCGACGCGGCGGGCCGCACCTGGAGCGCCACAGAAATCCGGGGCCGCACGGAACTGGTCCTGTCGGACCGTTTCGCCAGGATCGCGACTGTCGAACAGGCGCTGGCGGCACACACAGAGCAACTCGCCGCATGAGCGAGGCCGCGCAGCCCCTCGATATCCCCGTCTTCGTCGTCGTGCCGCCGCGCGTGCTGCTGCTCGACGTGGCCGGGCCAATTGAAGTGCTGCGCAAGGCGAACCTCGAACAGCGGACAGTGCGCTTCAGCGTCACCTATATCGGTCCGTCGGCAACGGTCGGCAGTTCGATCGGCCTTGCCGTTACCGGCGTCGCCTCCCTGCCGGAGCACTTGCCCGACAAGGCGCTTGTCGTCATCGCCGGCAGCGCCGACGCTCCGATGGAAAACAACCGTCCGTGGGACGAGCAGGAGCGCGACGCCCAGGCCGCCATCGTCGCGTGGCTGAAGCGCGCTATCCGTCCGGGGCTTCGGCTGGTCTCGATCTGCTCCGGCGCCTTGCTCGCGGCCGAGGCCGGAATGCTCGACGGCCGCGAATGCACCACCCATCATGGCTGCGTGGAGGACCTGGCGAGGCTCGCGCCGACGGCGCGTATCCGGGACAACCGGCTCTATGTCGAGGATGGCGAGCGCCTGACAAGCGCCGGCATCACCGCCGGCATAGACCTGATGTTGCATATCGTCGCCGAAGCGGCCGGCCACGCATGCGCTGTCGCGGTCGCGCGGTATCTCGTGGTCTATGTCAGGCGCGGCGGCTCGGACCCACAGCTTTCGCCCTGGCTCGAAGGTCGCAACCACATCCACCCGGTCATTCATCGTGCACAGGATGCGGTGGCCGCCGATCCGGCTCAGAACTGGTCGGTCGCATCGCTCGCGCGCCTCAGCGGCGCCAGCCCGCGCAACCTTTCGCGGCTGTTCAACGAGCAGACGGGCATGAGCGTTACGGATTTCATCAACCGCATGCGCGTCGCTCTCGCCCGCGAGATGCTCGCAGGCTCGAGACTGGATATGGAGGCCGTAGCGATGCGCGCCGGCTTCGGCTCGGCCCGGCAGTTGCGGCGCGCCTGGAACAGGCTGCACGATAGCCCGCCGAGCGCGGCTCGGCCGAGGTCGGCCGCGGGTTCATAGAGTAGGAGGAAGGGCGGCGTGCCGGGCCTCGTCTTCGACGGCGACGGCTGCAGCGCCGGGCGCCTCCGTTCCCCAGATTTCGATCTGTGTCAGCGCCGGATAGGGGGAGCCGTCCTGCGCCTTGATCAGCCCGTGCAGTTCCACCCACTCGACGATGCAGGGCTCTATGGAAAAACCCTGCGCGGCGCCCGATTTTATCAGCGGAAAGAAGGAGGTCCTGCCGTTCGAGAAGGTGACGCTCGCCTGCTCCCACCAGGAATCATGCGGGAAATCCGCCCGGAGGTAGAAGACGATCTCGTCGATCCGAACCGGCCGGCCGAATTCCACCGTCAGGGCGGCTTCAGGATCGCGATTGATGCCCCAACTGGTGTACGGCCAGAAACCGTGATTGTCGTTGGCCTTCTCGCCGTCGATTGCGTTGCGCGCCGCGAACACCGCTTCGCCGCGGGTTTCGACATTGGCGCGGGCATGCGGAAAGAGCGCCCGATTGGCGTGATCGTCCCAGGGGTTCAAAGCGAGATTGCGCCGCTGGGCGAGCTCGTCGGGCCGCGCGCTTCGCACCGAAAGCCGGTGGATATCGCCCTTGAAGGCGTTCGGCGAATAGGACTTGCGCTTGTCTCCGAAAGGCACGGCGAGGTAATAGGCGCTTTCCCTGATGTAGACCAAAGCGGGGTGGATTGCGCTATCGAGAGCAAGGAAGGCATGGCCAGGCTCGGAAGCCTCGACGACGACGCAGTCTCCGTCGCGATAGCTCTGGCGATAGACGAGAAAGGTCTCGTCCCGCCCGGTGGCGCTTGCCAGCACGAACCCGTCGGCATCCACGATCTTCAGCGTCAACTCCATGTTCGTCCTCCTCAGAGCATGATGCCGAAAACTGTGAGCGGTTTTCGGAGGACATCATGCTCTAACTCTTTAATTTATCTGCAATCTCAGGCGCTTGCCGGCAAGCGGCACACGCAGCCGATAGAGCTTTTCGGGCCAGCCCGATCTCAGCCTGGCGTCGTCCACCTCGATCTCGTCGATTTCGATTTCGCCGGCGCCCTCGGCAAAAATGCTGCCGAGATCGGCGAGATCGATCCTGTCGGAGATGACGGTCGGCGCGAGGCACGTCATCAGCGACAGGAGCGCCGGCCGGTCGCCGTCATGGGTATCGACGATCTCGACATGGCGGCCTCGCAGCAGGGAGACCGCGCGGCGATAGCTGCGAAGTTGCGCTTCCTCGGGATAGGCGCCTGATATTTCGAGGGATATGCGCGCGCTCGCCTCGCCGAATTCGACCTCGACATTCCTAGCGCCGAAGGCTTCGCCGGCGGACTGCATAACGCCTGAAAATGTCGGCAGGTTGTGATAGGCCGATTGCATCGTCCAGATCTCGTAGCGCCGCGGCGAGAAGGTCTTGGCGGTGTAGGTCTCGACGCCGACATCGATCAGGAAAGGACGTCCGTTCTTGTAGAGCGTCACGCTGCCGACATCGTTGTGATTGTGGCCCTCGCCATTGTTGCCGCCCTTGACCGCGAGCGAAAACTGCCCGTCGCGGGCGACGAACAGGCCGATGCCGGGATAGAAGATATCCCGCCCGGGCGCCGCATTCGGCTCGGCCTTCGGAATCGCCGGCCCGGTCAGCAGTTCCTGCACGCGATACCAGAGGTTCCATTCCCCCGGCAGATGCGGGCTCTCGGCTGCCGCCCGGTCGGCCGCGGCGAAGGCCGACAGCATCTCGGAACCAACAGCCTTGCCGAACAGATATTCGCGCGCGCTGCAGGGTTCGACCGCGGCGGAGGAATCCGCGAAGTTGAAATAATGGCGGCCGGCCACATGCATATGGGCGATATATTCGGCCATGTTGCGGATCTTCGGCTGCCGCCAGACCTCGCCGAACAGGCCGGGCGCCACGCTATCGAGCACGGTCAGCGCGCCATGCAGGCAGAGTGCGGCGTGGCGATAATAGACCACGCCTTCCTCGCAGGCGCCGTCCTCGGCGTAGTCCTTCAGGAAGGCATCGAGGCTGCCGAGCGCCTTTTCGGCGACGGCGCGGCGCACCGGCTGATCGGTCGTCAGCGAGAAGGTGGTCAGCAGGACGTTCTGGGTGATCCAGGCCGTCCAGTTGTTCATCCGCTCGTCGCCGTGGCCCATCCACCAGAAATGCCGGCCGAGATAGGGCGTCAGGATGCGGGCCTCGATCTCGAGTTTCACACGCGCGGCAATCTCCGGGCTGACGCCGTCGAGCGCATCGCCGAGCAAGGCGACGATCGTTGCCAGAAGGGCTGCCG
The DNA here is from genome assembly GCF_001854685.1 of Rhizobium sp. RSm-3. NCBI lineage: Bacteria > Pseudomonadati > Pseudomonadota > Alphaproteobacteria > Hyphomicrobiales > Rhizobiaceae > Rhizobium > Rhizobium sp. RSm-3. Next base: position 35,567 of record NZ_MAWZ01000010.1, read on the forward strand.
TTTCGGCGGCGAAGAGATCGACGACCGGCTGCGAGTTGTCGGGAAGCGGCAGACGCGGGCCGCCGCGCCCATAGGCATTATGCGCCGGAAGCTGCCAACCGCTCTCCTCGGCGATCAGGAAGATGCCGTCGACGATGCCGGGCAGGAACCGGCCGCTCCCTTCGACGAGTTCGCCCAGCACCAGATCGTTGAGCATCCGCCGCCGCGTGAAATAAAGCGCCTCGAAGCGCGAGCGATTGCCGGTCGCCGTATATTCCCGGTAATCCGAAACGGTGATCAGAGGCCATGAGCGCACAAGTGTGGCTTCGGCGTCGCGCACGACCACGTCCCGCACCGCCTGCGGCACTCCGTTCCATCTTTCACGATCGGAGCAGACGGCTCCCGGCGTGAAATCGCCGAGGACGTCCGGCAACGCGCCTGAAATCTCGCTGAACATGTCCCTCCCCGTAGCGGAAAAAGCATCGACCGGCCTCTGGCCTCCATCCTCACCTATCATATGTTTTCGGCGCTCGCCATAAAATTTGTATGATCTATTCAGAACTTGTTTGACCAATACCGGAGATGTGCTATGTCCTTGGCAGGAGGAAGAACAGGCGGCGCCCATCCGCCCGAACGGCTCTGGATTTAGTTAAAGAAGCCCGGAAGCCGCCAACGGAATGCTCGACCAGGAGGAAGCATCGGTGTCCATATCGAATTCGGTCATCGCCAGGGATGGCGCCCCGGCAACTCCACGCCGGAAGGTCGCGGCTCTGTCCAAGCGCCAGCGCAAGATTCGCAGCGCGCTCGTCGCCTATTCCTTCATCGCGCCGAATTTCCTCGGTTTCGCCGTCTTCACGCTCGGCCCGATCCTCTTCGCTTTTGCGCTCGCCTTCATGCATTGGGACGGCTCGAATGCCATCACCTTCGCCGGGCTGGATAATTTCTGGCGGCTGTTCGACGACAAGGCCTTCGTCGCGGCCTTCTGGAACACGATCATCTATACGGTCGCCTCGGTGCCGGCGACGCTGCTCTGCGCGCTCGGCCTCGCCGTCCTTCTCAACCAGAAGATCGCGGGGCGGAATTTCTTCCGCACGGCGATGTTCTTTCCCTATGTCGCTTCGCTGGTCGCGGTCGCCGTCGTCTGGAACATGATCTTCAATCCCGAGATGGGACCGGTGAACATGATCCTCTACACGCTCGGCCTCGACCCGAAGAACATGCCGGGATGGGCGGCCGATCGTCACTGGGCGATGGTGACGGTGATCCTCTTCGGCATCTGGAAGAACATGGGCTATTACATGGTCATCTACCTGGCCGGCTTGCAGGGCATCAATGCCGAGCTCTATGAAGCCGCCGACCTCGACGGCGCCAATTCCTGGCAGAAATTTATCCATGTCACCGTACCACAGCTCGGGCCGACGACCTTTTTCGTCACCGTCATGCTGACGATCCAGTCCTTCAAGGTGTTCGACCAGATCTTCATGATCACCCAGGGCGGCCCCGGCACCTCGACGCTCGTGCTCGTCTACCACATCTATAACGAGGCCTTCATTTCCTGGGATCTCGGCTATTCCAGCATGATTTCGCTGGTGCTGTTCTTCCTTGTGCTCGCGGTCACGGTGTTCCAGTTCCGCCGCCAGAGGGAGGACGAAGCATGAGGATCGCCGGACGCAGGGTCACCGTCAAAACGGTCCTTCTCTATGCCATCGTCATTACGGTAACGGTGGTGATGCTGATGCCCTTCGCCTGGATGCTCTCGGCATCGCTGAAACTCAGCCGCGACGTCTTCGCCTTCCCGATCGAATGGATACCGTCTGAGCCGCAATGGCAGAACTACGTCGACATCTGGACGAAGATCCCGCTTGCGCTCTTCATCTACAACACCTCGAAACTGACGATCATCGTCACGCTGCTGCAGCTCCTGACCTCCAGCTTTGCCGCCTACGCTTTCGCCAAGCTAAACTTCCCTTATAAGAACACGCTGTTCCTTGGTTATATCGCCACCATCGCCATGCCCTGGCAGGTTTATATGGTGCCGCAATTCCTGCTGATGCGCGAGTTCGGCCTCAACAACACGCATCTGGCGCTGATCTGCCTGCAGGCCTTCACCGCCTTCGGCGTCTTCCTGATGCGGCAATTCTACATGTCGATCCCGACCGAGCTTTGCGAAGCGGCCCGCATCGACGGTATGAACGAATATCAGATCTGGGCGCGCATCATGCTGCCGCTCTCCAAGCCCGCCCTCTCGACGCTGACGATCTTCACCTTCGTCAGCACCTGGAACGATTTCCTCGGGCCGATGATCTATCTCACCAAGACCGAGCTGAAGACCGTCCAGATCGGCCTGCGCATGTTCATCTCGCAATATTCGGCCGAATACGGGCTGATCATGGCGGCCTCCGTCGTCGCCCTCGTGCCCGTTCTCGTCGTCTTCCTCGCTCTGCAGCGCTTCTTCGTCGAAGGCATCGCCTCGACGGGACTGAAGGGTTAAAGCCATGAATGCCGTTTCAACAGTTGCCCCGCAGCCGATCACCGACAAGGAAGTGAATGCCGCACTCGATCTTGCCGTCGAGCAAGTCAGGCGCAACCTTCCCGATTTCACCTATGCCGCGCAGAACCATTCGAGCGTGAACAATGTCTATCCCGCCGTGGCGAACGACCAATGGACCGCCGGCTTCTGGCCGGGCGAGCTGTGGCTTGCCTTCGAGCATAGCGGCGAGCCGGTGTTCCGCCATGCCGCGCAGATCCAGGTCCAGTCCTTCCTGCATCGGATCGTCAACCGCATCGAGACCGATCACCACGACATGGGCTTCCTCTATTCGCCCTCCTGCATCGCCGCCTGGAAACTCGTCGGAGACGAGGACGGCCGTAAAGCCGCGATCCTCGCCGCCGACCAGTTGATCGAACGTTTCCAGCCGATCGGCCAGTTCATCCAGGCCTGGGGCCGCAAGGGCAAGGCGGAAGAATACCGCTATATCATCGACTGCCTGTTGAACCTGCCGCTACTCTATTGGGCAAGCCGCGAAACCGGCGATCCGAAATATCGCGAGATCGCGCTCATTCATGCCCGCACCACGCTTGCCAATTCGGTGCGGCCGGATGATTCCACCTATCACACCTTCTACATGGACCCAGTCACCGGCGCGCCGGTGCGCGGCGCCACCAAGCAGGGCTACAGGGATGACAGCGCCTGGGCGCGCGGACAGGCCTGGGGCATAGCGGGCATGGCGATCTCCTATCGCTACGAGCGGATCGAGAAATATATCAGGAGCTTCGACCGGCTGCTCGCCTTCTATCTCAACCGGCTGCCGGCCGACATGGTGCCCTATTGGGATCTGGTGTTTTCGGATGGCGACGGCGAGCCGCGCGACAGCTCCTCGGCCTCGATCACCGCCTGCGGGCTGCTTGAAATGGCCGAGCTCGTCGACGCCGAAGCCGCCGAACGCTATCGCACGCTCGCGCGCCGCATGATGAAGAGCCTGACCGACCATTATGCGGTCAAGGATCCCACTGTCTCCAACGGACTGGTGCTGCACGCCACCTATTCGAAGAAATCGCCGTTCAACACCTGCCGTGGCGAGGGCGTCGATGAGTGCGTCTCCTGGGGAGATTATTATTACATGGAAGCTTTGACGCGCCTTTCGCGCCGCTGGTCTTCCTATTGGTGACGTCAGGAGAACCCGATGGCCAGCATTTCACTTAAAGAGCTGAACAAATCCTACGGCGCCCTCACCGTCGTCCACGATATCGACCTCGAAATATCAGACAAGGAATTCATCATCCTGGTCGGCCCCTCCGGCTGCGGAAAATCGACGACGCTCAGGATGATCGCCGGCCTCGAGGAGATCTCGGGCGGAGAACTCAAGATCGGCGGCGACGTCATGAACGACGTCCCCTCCAAGGATCGGGATATCGCCATGGTCTTCCAGAACTATGCGCTCTACCCGCATATGACCGTCTACAAGAACATGGCCTTCGGCCTGCAGCTGCGCAAAGTGTCGCGTGATTTCATCGATAAACAGGTGCAGGATGCCGCCAAGATCCTCGACATCACCCATCTCCTGAACCGCAAGCCGAAGGCGCTTTCGGGCGGCCAGCGCCAGCGTGTCGCGCTCGGCCGCGCCATGGTGCGCAACCCGGCCGTCTTCCTGCTCGACGAGCCGCTGTCCAATCTCGACGCCAAGCTGCGCGGCACGATGCGCTCTGAGATCACCAAGCTGCACAAGCGCCTCAACGCCACCTTCATCTACGTTACCCACGACCAGGTAGAAGCCATGACCATGGCCGACCGGATCGTCGTCATGAAGGACGGCCATATCCAGCAGGTCGACACACCGCAGAACCTCTACGACCGCCCCGTCAACATGTTCGTCGCCGGCTTCATCGGCGCGCCACAGATGAACATGCTGCCCTCGACCATTCAGCGCCGGGGTGATAGCTACGTTGCCGTCTTCGACGGCCGAGAATTGCCGCTGCCCGCCCATTTCGACAAGAGCAGGATCGCTCCCTATGAGGGCCGCGAACTGGTGCTCGGCATCCGCCCGGAGAACTTCCACGAACTGCCGCCGGCCGACATTCCGCCCGAAAATCTCGCGCCTCTGAAGGCGGTGGTGGAGCTTGCCGAACCGATGGGCTCGGAAGTGCACCTGAACATGGTCGCCGGCGGACGCAATCTCATCGCCCGTGTGTCGCCGCGCTTCCGGCCCGATATCGGCGAGGAGGCGAGCCTCGTCGCCGACATGAGCAATGCGCAGCTGTTCGACACGGAAACGGAACGCTCGATTCTCTACTGAGCGCCTGGAGAGATGGCCATGCAATGGTTGCGGGAGATGTGGACGAAGGAGGGGCCGGGCATTCCCAAGGATGCTCCGAAGAGGACCGGCCTTGCTCTGTTTGCCGAAATCCTCGTCCGCGAATGGTGGGAGATGGTCAAGCTCAACATCCTGTTCATTCTCGCTTCACTCTTCGTGGTGACACTGCCGGCAGCACTCGCCGCCACGGCCCGCGTCTCGGTGGCATTGGTGGAAGACCGCAACACTTATCTCCTGCGCGATTTCACCGAGGCGTTCCTGCGCTATTTCTGGCGCGCCACCGCCTGCGGCCTGGTCCTGGCGGGCGCGCTTGCCATCGGCGTCCATGCGATTGCCACATATGCCGCCGGCGCCCGGGACAATCTGGCGCTCGCCGCCCCGCTGGCGATCGCCCTCGTCGCGGCCGCTTTCCTCGCGGTCACCGCCTGCCATCTCATCGTCCTGATGGTGATGCGCGACCTGCCGGCTCTACGACTCTTTCGCCTCGCCGCACTTGCCTCCGTCGCCCGCCCTCTCCCAGCGCTTGCCGCGCTCGCCTTCAACGCCGCGCTGTGGCTGGCGCACATCCTCTTCTATCCGGTTTCCGTGTTCATGCCGGCGACCTTCAATTTTTCACTCGGAATGTTCGCCGTCGCATTCGCCGCCCATCGCGCGGCGGAGATGGTCCTGGACTTGCCGACGCACGCCAAACCGCATGCACAAGACGCTTCATAAATAACTGATCCAGGGAAGGAGAACAGGAATGTATTTGGATAATATCGGGAGGACGGTGAAACTTGCCGTGGCAGGTTTCACTCTGGCCGCGACGACGGCAGGCGCAGCGCTTGCTCAGGACGCCGTGACGCTGAAATGGGCTTTGTGGGACTGGGACAAGACTGCCTACTACAAGCCGCTGATCGAAGCCTATCAGGCCAAGCATCCGAACGTGAAGTTTGAGCCGATGGACCTCGGCTCGCAGGACTACCAGCAGATGATCTCGACGCAGCTGACCGGCGGCTCGAAAGATATCGACATCGTCACCATCAAGGACGTGCCGGGCTACACCAATCTGGTGCGCGCCGGCAACATCGCCGATCTCAGCGGCTTTGTGACCGATCAGAAGATCGATCCGGCGCCCTATGGCGGCCTGATCGAGGAGTTGACCATCGACGGCAAGATCTATTCGCTGCCGTTCCGCTCCGACTTCTGGATCGTCTATTACAACAAGGACATCTTCGACAAGGCAGGTGTCCCCTACCCCAGCAACGACATGACCTGGGCGCAGTTCGACGAGACCGCCGAGAAGCTCACGGGCGGCATGGGCACCAACAAGACCTATGGCGCGCTGCTGCATACATGGCGCTCGACCGTCCAATTGCCCGGCATCCTCGATGGAAAACACACGCTGGTCGATGGCGATTACGCCTTCCTGAAGTCCTGGTACGAGCGCGCGCTCACCCTGCAGAAGGATGGCGCCATCCCCTCTTATGCCTTCCTGAAGACATCGAACACGCATTACTCGGCGCTCTTCTTCAACGGCACGATCGGCATGCTGCCGATGGGAACCTGGTTCGTCGGCACCCAGATCGCCAAGGTGAAATCGGGTGAATCGAAGAGCAAGAACTGGGGCATCGTGAAGTTCCCGCATCCCGACGGTGTGGCAGCCGGCACGACGGCCGCACAGATCTCGGGGCTGGCGGTCAACGCCAATTCCGAGCACAAGGCTGCCGCCCTCGACTTCATCAAGTTCGTCACCGGCCCGGAAGGCGCGGCAGTCGTCGCGTCGACGGGCACCTTCCCGGCGCTCAAGACCGCCGACGTCAGTGCAAAGATCGCGGCGACACCCGGTTTCCCCGCAGACGAGGCCAGCAAGGAGGCGCTGATACCATCGAAGGCCTATCTGGAAATGGCGGTCAATCCGAACGCCGCCAAGATCGAAGTCGTGCTCAACCGCGTCCACGATGCGATCATGACCGACAACACCCCCATCGATGACGGCTTGAAGGAAATGACCGAAGGCGTGAAGGCCATCAAGTAGCCTCACGAAATGCCGGCGGCCGCGGACCATCACATGGCCCGCGGCCGATCCTGTTTCAGGAAATTTTGAGCTGACGATGATATATGATCCCACCAGAGCCAATCCGCTTTCCGGCAATCCCCTGAAGACTCGCGATGATCTGGCAAAGGCCGTCAACGATCTCTTCGAGCCGCTTCTGCCCTATTTTTCCGAAGGTGGCGCCCGTGTGCGCCTGGGCGCCACCGGCGCGATCTTCGACCGGGCGGCGGCGGATCTGGAAGGATTTGCGCGGCCGCTCTGGGGCATCGTCCCCCTTGCCGCCGGCGGCGGCCATTTTCCGCATTGGGATCTCTATCGGCGCGGCCTCGCAAATGGGACCAACCCTGATCATCCCGAATATTGGGGCGATCTCGCCGACCGCAACCAGCGGCTGGTCGAGCTTGCCGCCGTCGGCTTTGCGCTGGCGCTCGTGCCCGAACATATCTGGGAGCCGCTTGATGACACCGACAAGAAGACGGTCTCTGCCTACCTCATCGCGGCACGCGAACTGGAATTCATCGACAACAACTGGAAATTCTTCCGCGTCCTCATCGATCTCGGGCTGGAGCGCGTTGGTATTCCTTTCGACTACGGGAAGACCGTCGCCTATCTCGACGAGCTGGAGGCTTTCGATCTCGGCGAGGGCTGGTATCGCGACGGGCCGGTGCGGCGGGTCGATCATTACATCCCCTTCGCCATGCATTTCTACGGCCTGATCCATACGGTGCTGGCGCGCGGCGACGATGCCCGCAAGGATCGCTTCCGCGATCGCGCCCGGACCTTCGCGAGGGATGTCCGCCATTGGTTCGGCCCGGATGGCGCTGCCCTTGCATTCGGCCGCAGCCAGACCTACCGTTTCGCGGCCGGCGGCTTCTGGGGCGCGCTTGCCTTTGCCGGCGTCGAGGCGCTGCCCTGGGCGGAGATCAAGGGCTATTACATGCGCCATATCCGCTGGTGGTCGGTACTGCCGATCGCGGACCGCGACGGCGTTCTGTCCATCGGCTACGGCTATCCGAACCTGCTGATGAGCGAGAGTTATAATTCTCCCGGCTCGCCTTATTGGGCGCTGAAATTCTTCCTGCCGCTCGCCCTGCCCGAGGACCATCCCTTCTGGACCGCCGAAGAGGCGCCGCAGCCGCAATTCCCGGAAGCGGTGACGTTGAAGCCGGCGGGTATGGTCGCCATGCACACGCCCGGAAATGTCGTCGTGCTCTCCTCCGGCCAGCAGCACGACAAGATGCGCGGCGCCAACGAGAAATATTCGAAATTCGTCTATTCCACCCGCTACGCCTTCAATATCGAAGCCGACGACCGGAATTTTGCCGCCGCAAGCTTTGAGGGCATGCTCGGCCTCTCCGACGACGGCACCCATTTCCGCATGCGCGAAACCCTCGACGAGGCGCTGATAGCAGGCGACCGGCTCTATTCACGCTGGCGCCCCTGGAATGATGTCACCATCGAAACCTGGCTCGTTCCCGCAAACCCCTGGCACATCCGCATCCACCGCATCGCCACGCCGCGTACGCTCAGCACCATCGAGGGTGGCTTTGCGATCGAACGCGCCGATTTCAATGCCGATCGATCCGAACAGGCGGAAGGCAGGGCCGTCTGGTACGGACGCACGGATGTCAGCGCGATCGTGGATCTGTCGGCCCGTCCGAGGGCCGGCCACGCGATGAGCCCGATCCCCAACACCAACCTCATCCACGCCAAGACCCTTCTGCCGCAGCTCCGCGGCGAAATCGGCGCAGGGACCACCGTCCTCGTCACCGCGGCGATGGCATTGCCCAGCGGGGAGAACTGGGCAGAGGCGCTCGCCAATCCGCCGGCTTGCCCGGATCTCGACGAACTGCAGCGGCACTTTCGCGAAAACGGCATGCGCGTGCCGGCCTTTGCTCTCCTGATGTAGCTGCAATCCCGCCACCACACCAACTCATTACACTTCGCGGATCACATCGTCGGGATATGAAGCGAGTTACGTCGCCCTGGCGAAAACACAAGACCAACCTCTGGCGACGGCCGACCGAAAGATGGCGGACGCCGCACGCAGCGAAGGCATCACCATCCTCGGACCACTCGGGCGTGGTGAGGCCTAACTGCGATTAATCAGCTCGGAATGGTACGCCTCAGCGATCTGCTGCGCCCATTCTGCCATTTGATCGTCCGGTATCTGCAGAACGCCATGCTCTGCCATCAACGCATGGTATTGCTGCTTTTCAAGCGGCACGCCTGAAGGCAAGGGAACAACGTGAAAATGTAAATGGCTATTGGCTTGCTGACTGCCGAGTGAAAGCACATAAATTCGCTCGGCGTCGAACAGCCTTTTGAGGGCGCGCGACAAGATGTGAACCTTCTCCTGCAATCGAAGATATTCGTCTGTCGATATATCTTGCGCCAGATCCTCACGGTGCTCCTTCGGACTGACCAGGCAATAACCCGGAAGAGTCGGATATTTGCTCAGAAAGATGATGGTCTCATCGTCCTCGAAAATGCGATGATGAAAGCAAGCGGGCTCGTTCCTGACCAAGCCGCAGATAAAACATGGCCTTGTTTCAATGCCGCGCACATAGGCCTTGAGATCAAATGGTAGGCGTTCGTTCATTGCTGAACCTCTCCTGCGCGGCTTCGATTGTCGATGATACGTCGACCGATATTGTCATCGTATACTAAAGTGCGTACCCATCTTTCAGATTTTCCGAGCTATGTATTTACCTTCTCGTGCGCCATTAATATTTTCGGATTACTGATAATAATCATACCTACCCTCTCAATTTCATAACTTAATTCTCCTAAATAAATATTATTGAAGTGAAATCCTGACAGGCTTGGTGGTATACTATGATTTCATTTTGGAACTATGGGAGGAGGATGCAATGCCTACCATAATGATCTATCACGACGTCAAAGACACGAAACACTGGCTCGCCTCGCCTGTTCGCAAGCAGGTGCTAGAACCCATCGGCGTCACGAATATTCGCACCTTTACAGACCCGCAAACCTCTAACCGCGTCGGTTTGGTCATGGACGTTGCGGACATGCAAAAGTTGATGGACTTCATGCAGACCAAGGCCGCGGCTGATGCGATGGCGAGTGACGGCGTCCTGCCCGAGACCATGATGTTCCTGGTTCAATCGTAGCACACATCTCAACGAGACTTGGAAACGCAACGAGGGAGGATGATATGACGACGTTATTCGTCAGACACGAGGTCTCCGACTACGCCACCTGGCGCAAGACATACGATGCGTTTCAACAGGTGCAAAAGGCCAATGGCGTTACGGCGGAAGCCGTCTACCGGGCCACCGACAATCCGAACGACATTACCGTTACGCACGAGTTTGCCACGCTGGAAGCGGCTCAGGCTTTCAGTAAGCTGGAAGAACTGAAGGCAGCGATGCGCAAGGGAGGGGTGCTCGGCACTCCGATCGTGTGGTTTGCCAACAAAACGTGAAATGGGGCAAACGCCCGTGGCCGCTCGCGGCACATGAGATGAAGGCGCAGTAGCGCGCGCGCGCGCTGCCGAGCGCTCTTATTGCCAGTTCCTCAGGGTACGCAGGAGATCCAGGCCGCGCTGGTATTTTTCCGTTTTCTTGCCGGCATGTTCGGCCTGGCGGAGATTGTCTTCGAGGTCGGCCTGTTTGACCGGCAGGGCCAGCGGATTGGATGCCGCACGTCTGACGAAATCGTCATCCGGCTCGTCGGGCCGCCGCGTCAGGGCATCGACCGCGGAGATAATTGCCGGCGGAAAGCCTTCCTCCCTCAACCTGTCGAGCGTCCACCCGCTTCCCTTCTCGACGACGTCATGAAGATAGGCGACCGTTCGGGTATCGTCGCCGGAAACGAGAAGTGCTACCCGCTGGCAGTGCTCGAAGAACGGCCGGTCAGTCTTGTCAACCTGGTCTTCATGCGCCTCGAGAGCGATTTGGATGGCGTGGTCGAGATGCTGCATCGGATCACGGCCCTTCGGTCTTCCTGATCTTCCGCTGGGACGGCTTTTCGCCCGTCGTCATTTCGATATCAGGCACGGGAAAAACCTGGGTAACCCGGCCGCGCTTTGGTGGCGGCCGATCGAAATCGCCGCTCTCACCGGCGCCCTGAAGCAGCGCCGCATCATCCCTGTCGTCTTCATCGAGCAGGTCCTGCAGCGTCTCATGCTCGTCCTCGCCGGCCAGTTCATCGCAGGCTTGCAGCCAATGGCGCTGGTCCGCACCATCCGGGCGACCCTCGGCCTCCCAGATTTCGTAAGCACGGCGACGTATCTGCTCGTGCTTGTCTATAGCCATGATCTCCTCCAAGCACATTTGAATCAGCCATTCAGGGTGTGTTGATGGTCGGAAGAAAATCCTCCACCTGTTTACGCTCATCTTTCGAAAGCGTCTCCACCCGTTCCTTCCAGAACCGTTCGGCCTCCGGCGGATCCTCGTCCCATTGGCGGACTTCGGTGATGTTGTCGTCAATTTTGGACCGGCGGCAGCCACCGAGTCTCAAATATTCCTTCGCAAGTTTCAGGCTGGGTGTTTCGGTGTCGGCTCCGCCTATCACCGTGCCTACATTCCTGCGGGCATTCTCCAACGTCCTGCGACGATCATCCGCCGCCTGCTGCGTGTCGGCGGAGCGTGCGTCGTCAGTGCCGCTTTCCGGCGGCACGGCGGATCTGCGTGTCATACCGGTCATCCTTCCACTCATGCAAAGATATTTCGATCCGATAACCCTCGCGGGGTTGCAAGAGTTCCCACCGATGGCAATGATTTGAGTGGAGGCTCGGGCCGGAGCGCCCGGGCGCTATCCCGGCCGTCAATGAACGGCGATACTCACCATGCGATAGGGGTGCAAGGCCTCGAACTGCGAGATCATCGCCGTTGCCCGCAGCAGCACGCGCTCGGCATTCTCGGGATCGTCACGGGCCAGTTCGTCGGCGCTGACCCGAATTGCTTCAGCCATGTTGATGGAAAGTTCTGCAAATTGCGCATCGCCCTCGACAAGGGCCTCACGTGCCGTGTCTTCCAGCGTACGGGCGATGTCAACGAAGATCTCCTCGCGTTCCTCGACGCTGAGATCTTTGATTGTATTGGCCTTTTCTTCCATGACAGGCACTCCGGAAAGACGTGGGAATCATCTTCTTTCATTTCGAACGCCGGAGCAGCACTTCTGTTCCCTGGAGGGGGAGACCGGCGCCTCGGTGTCGGCATCGTTTGCCGTGCGATCGAGGCGCCGGAATGCCGGTGCGGAAGGCTCGGCCATCGTTGGCACGTCTGCGGATCGCCCGCTTACTGCTCAGAGAATTTGACCATCGTGCCGCCGCCGGTCGCCTGGTCGGTCGGGAAGACCTCGATCCGGGACACGTCGACGAAAACAGGAAGCTCGATGGCATTCGCGATGATCGAGGCGATGTGAGCGGGCTGTATCGGGCGGTAGCCGTCGTAAAGCAGAGTTCGCGCCTGATTGCCGGCCATTGCGGTTCGATAGAGGTCCGTCTGCACGCGGCCCGGCACCACCTCCGTCACCCGCACCGAGCTTCCGAGCAGGTCGCAGCGCAGATTGTCGCAAAACAGGCTGAGCCCGGCCTTCGACGGCCCGTAGGCGCCCATATTCGGATATGGCGCCTGACCGCCGCTCGAACCGATGTAGATGAGGTGGCCACGCTTTCGTTCGACCATGGCAGGCAGGAATGCGCGGGTCAGATGCATCGGCGCCTTGAGATTGATATCGATCATGGCATCGATCTCGGAAGGTTCGATCTCGGCGAAAGTCGCCCGCGTCGAGAGAATGCCGGCATTGTTGATCAGGATATCGACGTCAACGCCTTCAAGCTGCCGCACGATTTCAGCGGTATCGCGGACATCGGCCCGGATCGGCTTCGCCCCGCTCTCCCCGGCCAGTTCATCGAGCGCTTCGGCGTTTCGGCCGACGGCATAAACCGTCAGCCCCATGTCGCGCAGCCTGCCGACGGTGGCGCGGCCGATGCCGCTCGTCGCACCCGTGACGACGGCGACCCGATAGGGCAGCGGCTCAGACATAGATATAGCCTCCGCTGACGACGACGTTTTCGCCGGTGGCATAGGTGTTGCGGCTCGACGCCATCATGACGATCCATTCCGCCATCTCGACCGGCTCTGCCGCACGGCCGAGCGCGCTGGCCTTGGCGAGCTCGGGCAGGAATCCGAGTTCCCTCGCCCGATCCGTGGCAAAACCCGCGGGCGCCACGGAATTGACAAGGATCTGGTCCTTGGCGCATTCCTGGGCGAAGGATTTCGTCAGGCTGACGACGGCCGCCTTGGTTGCGGCATAATGGGCGTTTTGGGGGTGGGCCTTGAAAGCATCGACCGAGGTCACGTTGACGATCCGCCCCGTCACCTCGGGCGCGTTCACGTACTGGCGCATATGCAGGACGGCGGCGACCATCATATGATAGGTGCCCTTGACGTTGATCGCATTTTCGAGATCCCACTCCTCGTCGGTGATCTCAAGGATAGGCCGCCTGGGATAGATGGCGGCGCTGTTGACGAGCACATGGATGCGGCCGAGCGTGCCGGCGATCTGGTTGAAGCCGCGATGCGCCGTTTCCGCCCGGGAAATATCGGCAACGGCCGTCGCAACCTCGGCGCCGAGCGCGCGCAGCGCCGCAGCCGACGAGGCCAGCAGTTCCTCATTGCGATCGATGAGCCCGATCCTGGTGGCCCCATGGGTGATCATGAGCTTCGCGGTCGTCAATCCGAGCCCGGAAGCGCCGCCGACGATGATTGCGGTCTGGTTCTTCAAAGTTCCACCTCGTTGTTTGGCGTTGCGCCATCAGTATTGTATGTTATCACTTATATGCCAAGTTTAGCAAAGCTCAAGTGCATTCTGAAGGTTTCGAAATGATTCCACGCCTGCAGCCGAAGGTCTCGATCTCCCTTCCTCCCGCAGATTTCTTCCAGCGCCTCGTCGAGGCGGGGTTTAGCGGCGATATCGAGACCGGCGCGGCCAGCCGAACGGTGTTTTCGACCGACAACTCAATCTACCAGATCGAGCCGACCGGCATCGTTTTTCCGAGGGGCATCGAAGACCTGCAGCTCGTGGCGGCCACTCTATCGGAACCGGCCTTCCGGGGGATAAGCATCGCACCACGCGGAGGCGGCACCGGCACGAATGGTCAATCCCTGACATCGGGCGTCGTGGTGGACTGCTCGCGGCACATGACGTCCATTCTGGAAATCGATCCGGTCCGAAGGATTGCGCGCGTCCAGGCCGGCGTCGTCAAGGATGAGCTGAACCGGGCGCTGAAGCCCTACGGTCTCTTCTTCGCACCGGAACTCTCCACTTCCAATCGCGCCACCATCGGCGGCATGATCTCCACCGATGCCTGCGGCCAGGGCTCCTGCCTCTACGGCAAGACGAGCAACCACGTCCTCGGCCTGCGCATCGTGCTTACGGATGGGTCCGACCTTTGGTCGCGTCCGCTCGACGCAGAGGCATTCGCGGGGATCGCCGCGCGAGAGGGCCGCATCGGCGAGATCCACAGGACGGTTGAACGGATCGCGCGGGAAAAGCGCGAGCGGATTACCGAGATCTTTCCGAAGCTGAACCGCTACATGACCGGCTACGATCTCGCCCATGTCAGGCGCGGCGACGGACGCTTCGACCTCAACGCCGTTCTCTGCGGCTCGGAGGGAACGCTGGCGATGATCGCCGAAGCCGAACTCAACCTTCTGCCGATCCCGGCCCATGCGGCGCTGATCAACATCCGCTACGGGGACTTCAACACCGCCCTGGAGGATGCCCGCAAGCTGGTGGCGCTGAAGGTCGCCTCGGTGGAGACGATCGACGAGAAAGTGCTCGGCCTCGCGAAAGGCGATATCGTCTGGACCGGCATTGCCCGCTTCTTTCCCGACGATCCGGCGAGCGCGACCAACGGCATCAACATCGCCGAAGTGCTCGCCGATGATGAAGAGGAACTCGAGCGCAAGCTTTCGGAAGTCACCGCCGCGCTCGACACGGACGCGAATGCGCGCCATGCCGGCTATACGATCGCCCGGGGCCATGCCGACGCCGAAGCGATCTGGTCGATGCGCAAGCGGGCGGTCGGCCTGCTCGGAAATGTGGAGGGGCCGGTCAGACCCGTCGCCTTCGTCGAGGATACGGCCGTGCCGCCGGAAAACCTTGCGGCCTATATTCGCGAATTCCGTGCGCTTCTCGATGGCGCAGGCCTTTCCTACGGCATGTTCGGCCATGTCGATGCCGGCGTCCTGCACGTGCGGCCAGCGCTCGACCTCACCCGCGACGATCATATCAGCCTGGTGCGCGACATCAGCGACGCCGTCGTGGCGCTCACCCGCAAATATGGCGGCGTGCTCTGGGGAGAGCATGGCAAGGGCGTGCGTTCGGAATATGTGCCGGAATTTTTCGGCGATCTTTATCCAAGCCTGCAGGAGATCAAGCGGGCGTTCGATCCTGAGAATCGGCTCAATCCGGGCAAGATCGCGACCCCTTCCGCGGAAGTGCTGACCAAGATCGACGATGTCCCGCTGCGCGGAGATACCGACCGCATCATCGGCAACGAGATCCGCTCCGCCTTCGACAACGCCGCCTATTGCAACGGCAACGGCGCCTGTTTCGATTTCGACGAAACGAGCCCGATGTGCCCCTCCTACAAGGCGACGCGCGACCGGCGCTTTTCACCCAAGGGCCGCGCTGCGCTGATGCGGGAATGGCTGAGGCTGCTTGCCGAAAAAGGCATCGATCCCCGCCAGGAGGCGACACGCCTGCGACGCGGCACGTCCCTCGTAAGTCTCGCGCACCGCGCCTTCAACTCGCTGAACCCGGCCAATCGGGATGACTTTTCCCATGAGGTGCGCGCGGCGATGGACACATGTCTCGCCTGCAAGGCCTGCGCTGGGCAATGTCCGGTGAAGGTGAGCGTACCGGCCTTCCGCTCGAAATTCCTGGAACTCTATTATGGACGCTATCTCCGCCCGCTGAAGGATCCGCTGGTCGCGGCGATCGAAACCACCCTGCCGCTCGTCCGGCGCATCCGGCCTGCCTATAACCTCATCGTCGGCACGCGCGCCGGCAGGACGATGATGCGTGTCGCCGGGCTGACCTCCTTGCCGCATCTGCCGCAGATTTCGCTGGCAAAGGAAGCCGCCCGCCTCGGCGTGCCGCTTGCGACCGCTCAGGCAATCGAAGCCCTGTCGCGCGAGGAAAGGCAGCAGAGCGTCGTTTTCGTCACCGATGCCTTCACCGCCTATTTCGATCCCGATGTGGCGCTCGCGGCCATCCGGGTTGCTCGGAAAATGGGGCTGACGCCCTTTCTTGCCGCCTCCCATGTCAATGGCAAAGCCCTGCATGTTCACGGCTATCTCGGACGCTTCGCGGCCGCAGCCGAGCGGACTGCCCGCTATCTGCAGCGACTGGACGAGACAGGCTTGGCGCTCGTCGGGCTCGATCCATCGATGACACTCGCCTTTCGCAGCGAATATAAGGGGATGCTGAAGGCGACCGTCCTGCTTCCGCAGGAATGGCTGATCGCCAATCTCGGCCGGCTTGCAGCCTCACCTTCAGCCGCCGAAGGCAAAAGCTTTCGGCTGATGGCCCATTGCACTGAGCGTACCAATGCGGTTGCCTCCGTCGGACAATGGCAAAAAGTATTCGAAAGGCTCGGCATCGACCTTCGGGCAGCGCAAACCGGCTGTTGCGGCATGGCCGGCACCTTCGGACACGAGGCCCGCAACCGGCCGATCTCCGAGCGTCTCTACGCGATGAGCTGGAAACCGGAGCTGGATGCGGCCGGCGATACCGATATCCTCATGGCCACCGGCTATTCGTGCCGTTCGCAGGTGAAGGAAATCGATCACAAACGGATCCCTCATCCGTTTCAGGTCATCGACAAGATAATGTCGGATAAAGCCGCCATCGCATAAGCGGATGTGGCATGACATGTGATATGTGCTAAATCTGGTTGTCCAAACCGGAGCGCACAAAGTGTCAATCATCACGCAACGAGGCAATCTCGCTGAAATCGTCGTTGCGAAGCTGATGGAACGCATCGACTCCGGCCTTTATGCGCCCGGCGAGAAAATTCCGTCAAGTGCCCAGCTCTGCGAAGAATTCGGCGTTTCCCGAACAGTCATTCGCGAGGCGCTCACTTCCCTCAAGGTCGGCGGCAGGGTAATCGCGCGCCAGGGTGCCGGCGTCTATGTCTCCGAGAAGGACGCCAAGACCCTCAATTTCGAGATCAGCCGCATCGAGGACATACGCTCGGCGATGCAGATCCTGGAATTGCGGCTCGGTGTGGAGATCCAGTCCGTCGCGCTCGCGGCCGCAAGACGCACGCCGGAGGCGCTGGCCGAAATCGCCCGCGCCTACGATTACCTCGAAAACCTCGTCACCGAGGATGCCGTCGTCGAGGCGCGCGCCGATTACGAATTCCACCTCGCGATCGCCCGCGCCACCCGCAATCCGCATTTCCCGAGTTTTCTGGAAGCGGTGATGGAGAGCATCAATTTCGATCTCGTGCTCAAGCATCGGCAATCGGCGCGCGGCTATAGCGGCTATCTGAAGAAGATCAACAAGGAACATGCCGCCATTCTGGCAGCGATCACCCAGGGGGACGTCAAGGCCGCGAAGAACGCGCTGATCACCCATCTGGAAGAAAGCCTCCATCGTTACCGCACTATGCTGGACGAGCCGGCGAACAGCGAAACAGAGGATTGATACGCGCCGCCCGTCTTTCCGGACGGCGCGTTTTAGCGCAAACACTTCCCCGCAATCACTTGCCTTGGGCGATCGCCTGTTCGCGAATCTGCGTCAAGGTCATTTTCGGCGTCAGCGCTTCCGGGTCGATCCGGATTTCGATGAGGCCGGGCTTGCCTGACGCTTCGCAGCGTTCGAAAGCGCCGGCGAAATCCTCCGTCTTTTCGACGGCCTCGCCATGCAGACCATAGGACCGCGCCAGCGCGGCAAAGTCCGGGTTCGTCAGTCGAGTGCCGGAAACGCGGCCGGGATAGCTGCGCTCCTGATGCATGCGGATCGTGCCGTACATGCCGTTGTTGATGACGAGAAAGATCGCCCGCGCGTCATATTGCATGGCGGTTGCAAGTTCCTGGCCGTTCATCAGGAAACATCCGTCGCCGGCAAAGGCAACCACCGTGCGCGAAGGGTCGGTGATCTTGGCGGCGACCGCCGCCGGCACCCCATACCCCATGGAACCGTTGGTCGGCCCGAGCTGGGTGCGGAATGTGCGGTACTGATAGAAGCGGTGCGCCCAGGCGGAATAATTGCCGGCGCCTGTGGTCAGGATCGCATCGGGCTTCAGATGGCCGCGCAGCCATTCCATGATATCACCCATCTGCACCGGACCCGGCACCTCCGGATGGACGAGGTTTTCCAGGTAATCGGCATGGGCCGCTCTGGTCCAGTCCGTCCATGCCGGAGCGACGGACGGCTTCAGCTTGGCCGCCTGCGAAAGGAAACCGGCGACGCTGGCGTTGATCGGCAGGCTTGCATGATAAACCCGCCCCAGCTCTTCTGCGCCCGGATGGATGTGAACGAGCAATTGCTTCGGGACGGGAATGTCGATCAGCGTATAGGCGCCTGTCGTCATTTCTCCGAGACGGGCGCCGATCGATATCAGCAGGTCGCAATCCTTGATGTGCCGGATCAGCTTCGGCCCTGCGGCAAGGCCGAGATCGCCGGCATAGTTTTCGTGGCGGTTATCGAACAGGTCCTGACAGCGGAAGGACGCGGCGATCGGCAGGCTGAAGGCTTCGGAAAAGACCTTAAGGTCATCCACGGCCTGCTGCGTCCAGCCGCCGCCGCCAACGACGGCCATCGGCCGTTTTGCCTGGGAGAGAAGGCCGAGCAATTCTTCCAGCTGCCGTTCGCCGGCAAAGCCCTCAACCTTCTTGTAAGGCGGGGTATCGGCGACGTCGACCATGTCGGTCAGCATGTCCTCGGGAAGGGCGACGACCACGGGGCCGGGGCGGCCGTTGACGGCGCGATGGAAAGCCTGGCTGATGAGTTCAGGAATGCGGGCGGCATCCTCAATCTCGACAACCCACTTCGCCATCTGCCCGAACATGCGGCGATAATCGATCTCCTGGAAGGCTTCGCGCTCCATCTGGTCGCGCGCCACCTGGCCGATGAACAGGATCATCGGCGTCGAATCCTGGAAAGCCGTATGCACGCCGATGGACGCATTCGTGGCGCCCGGCCCGCGGGTCACGAAGCAGATGCCGGGCTTGCCCGTCATCTTGCCGTAGGCTTCCGCCATATAGGCTGCACCGCCTTCCTGGCGGCAGATGACGAATTCGATGGCGTCTTCCAGATCGTGGAAGGCATCGAGGGCGGCAAGATAGCTTTCGCCCGGCACGCCGAACACGCGATCGACACCGTGGATGCGCAAGGCATCGACGAGCACCTGGCCGCCGCTGCGCTTGGATGTTTCGTTTCTCATCGGGTTCCCCTCTCCTGTTCGTTAAATGACCGCGTCTTCAAGGAAGGGCCGGTTTGCTGTCACCCGCTCGTAGCCGAATGGCGAAAGATCAAGCGTCCTGAAGCCGCCATAGGCGATCAGTTCCGAAAGCCCCCTTCCCATTGCGGGCGACTGCTGCAGGCCGTGGCCGGAGAAGCCGTTTGCAAAGAGGAAATTCCCGACTTCCGAATGCGGCCCGAGGACGACATTGTGGTCTAGGGTGCAGTAGTCGTAATGACCGGCCCAGGAGTTGACGACCTTGATCGCTTCGAAGGCCGGAACCCGGTTCGCCAGGATCGGCCAGATTTCCTCATCGAATTCGTCATACATGACGTCGAAATCGTTCGGGTCCACTTCCGGATCGTGTTTGGGATAGGTGCCCATCAGATAAAACTTGCCCTCCGGCCGGAAGAAAACGCCGGTGGGATCGATCGTCAGGCCGACTTTTCCCTCAAGCGGCGTGCGGCAATCGACGACGAACAGCGAACGGCGCCGCGGCTCCACGGGAACGTCCAGCCCGGCCATCTGCGCAACTTGTCTGCCGTTGGTGCCCGACGTGTTGACCATCGTGCCGCAGGCAATCGTCTGGCCGCCCTTCGTCGACACGGAAACGATGCGGTCTCCCTCTCTGTTAACGGCGACGACCTCGTCTTCGATGTATTCGACGCCGAGCGAACGCGCTTTCTTGCGAAAGCCCTGCAGCAAGCCGACGCTGTCGAACCAGCCCTCGCCACGCTCACCGGTGCTGCCGAGCGTCAGCCCTTCGAGATTGAGCCAGGGAAACCGCCGGCCGAGGCCGTCAGGATCGAGAAGCGTCACCTCGGCGCCGCAGGAGCGCTGGGTCCCGTGATTGCGTCGCAAGACCTGATCGCCGCGTTCATCCTCGGCAAGGAAGAGATAGCCGGCCTCGTGAAAGCCGATCTCCGGCGTATCGTCATCAACGGCGACGTTTTCCTTGAAGTTGCGGATGAACTCCGTGCCGAATTGCGAAACCTTGACGTTGATCGCGTTCGAGAACTGGTGGCGGATGGAACTGGAGGAAAGCGCGGTGGCCGAACGCTGATAGGTCCAGTCCTTTTCGATCACCAGGACCGAGCCCTTGAAATCGGGATTGGTCGCAAGGAAGTAGGCGGCCGAGCTGCCGACCACCGCGCCGCCGACGATCACCACGTCATAGGATGACTTGGATGCTTGCATCGGCCTCTCACTTCTTCTCGTCTTCATAGTGACCGGCGGCGGCAAAGCTGCCGCCCTGGAAGCGCACCGCCGGATCATTGGGATCGCCCTGTCTGGTCTTGCCAAAGACCTTCTCCGCATAGTCGTCGGCGCTGTCCTCCGGCTTGTAGCCGAGGGATGCCGCCGTACGGTTGTCCCAGAAAGCCCGGCTGTTGTCGGACATGCCGTAGGCGACCATGAAGCCGACGCGTTCGGCCGACAGGCTTTTTTCGACGAGCTGGCGGCAATCGCGATAGGAAAGCCAGGTGATGAGATGGCGCCGGTCCGTCGGCTCCGGGAAGGAGGAGCCGATGCGCAGGCTGACCGTCTCGATGCCGAACTTGTCGAAATAATAGCGGCCGAGATTTTCGACGAAGGTCTTCGACACGCCGTACAGGCTGTCGGGGCGAGTCGGCGCGTTGCCGTCGATCGTCTCGGTGCGCTCGTAAAAACCGATAGCGTGAACGGAACTGGCATAGACGATACGCTTGACGCCGTGCTGCCGGGCCGCCTCATAAATATTGTAGCTGCCGACGATATTGGCGTTGAGAATGGTATTCCACGACGCTTCGAGCCCCTGGCCGCCCATATGGATGATGGCGTCGCAGCCCTCCACCGCTTTCGAAACGGCATCGAAATCGGAAAGATCAGCCGGAACATCCTCCTCGTGCGGCGCAAGGTTCTCGCAGGGTTTGCGCGCCGACAACCTGACGATCTTGCCGAGCCTCGTTCCGGATTCGCGCAGCTGGGTTCCGAGAGCGCCGGCCGCGCCGGTCAGAAGCGTGCGCTGATAATCGGTCATAATATTTTCCCTTAGCGAAGTCTGGCCAGCGCATCGGCGGTGCGCTCGATGGCAATGGCGAGATTTTCGCGCGATGTTGCGAAAGAAAGGCGGATATAGGGCTCGACGCCGAAAGCGGCACCGGGGACGGTGGCGACCTTCCCCTCTTTCAGGAGATAGGAGGCCAGCTCCGTATCGTTGGAAATCCGGGTGCCATCAGGCGCCGTCCTGCCGATATAGCCGGCACATTTGGGGAAGAGGTAGAAGGCGCCTTCGGGCGCCCGCACTTCGAGGCCCGGTATCGCGGCGAAACCCTCGGCGACAAGTTGGCCGCGCGCCTTGTATTCGGCAACCGCCGTCGTGACGAAGTCCTGAGGGCCGTCGAGGGCGGCAGCAGCCGCGACCTGGGTGATGGAGGATGGGCAGGTCGTGCTCTGCGACTGGAGCTTGTTCAAGGTCTTGGTCAATTGCTTCGGACCGGCCGCATAGCCGAGGCGCCATCCCGTCATCGCATAGGCTTTCGAAACGCCGTTGATGATCAACGTGCGGTCCTTCAGTTCGGGGCAGGCAACGGCGAAGGAGGTGAAGGGCACCTCGGCGCAGACGATATGCTCGTAGATCTCGTCCGACATGATGGCGACATGGGGATGGCGCGCCAGCACCGCGCCCAGCGCCTTCAGCTCGTCGGCGGTATAGATCGCACCGGTCGGGTTCGAGGGCGAGTTGAAGAGGAACCAGCGCGTCCTCGGGGTGATCGCCGCTTCCAGGCGTTCCGGCGTGATCTTGAAGGCATCCTCGACGCCGCAGGCAACGATCTTCGGCACGCCGCCGTGCAGGATGACGATATCGGTATAGGAGACCCAATAAGGCGCGGGAACGACGACTTCGTCGCCGGGCTCCAGCGTTGCGAGAAAGGCATTGAAGAGGATCTGCTTGGCGCCGTTGCCGATGGAAATCTCGTCCATGGCATAGTCGAGGCCGTTCTCACGCTTGAACTTGGCGACAATCGCCTGGCGCAATTCTGGCAGGCCGTCCGGCGCCGTATAGCGGGTGATGCCGCGCTTCATCGCTTGGATTGCAGCTTCGACGATGTGAGCGGGCGTGTCGAAATCCGGTTCGCCGAGCGACAGGTCGATGACATGCTCTCCCTTCGCCCGCATCGCCTTGGCGGCCATGGAGACCGCCATCGATGGCGAGGACTTGATCGTCGCAACACGCGTGCTTTCGAATGCAATCATATTCATGCCTTGCCTCCCTGGGGCCGGCCATAGGCCTCAGCCTGTTCTTCGGTGATGTATCCATGCCTGAGATCGTGTTCGACCGCCTCGGCCGGCCGGCTTGCCGGATCGCCGTAACCGCCGCCGCCCGGAAGCGAGAGGACGAGGCGGCGGCCTTCCGGCACGAATTGCAGCCCCTTGCCCTTGAGAACCGTGCCGTCGTCGAGCGCAACGGCGCCAGCTGCGCCGTCCAGTCCGCCTTCGCGGCCGCGGGCGGGATGGCCGAGCCTGTCGAAC
The DNA here is from genome assembly GCF_001854685.1 of Rhizobium sp. RSm-3. Taxonomy (NCBI): domain Bacteria; kingdom Pseudomonadati; phylum Pseudomonadota; class Alphaproteobacteria; order Hyphomicrobiales; family Rhizobiaceae; genus Rhizobium; species Rhizobium sp. RSm-3. The sequence goes on from NZ_MAWZ01000010.1 coordinate 58,353, forward strand.
ATGGCGGAGAAGCGGAAACTGAAGCCTTCAGCCGCCTCGATTTCGATCATCTGGCCGAGGCCGCCGCGCTGCCCGCCGGCGCCCCCGGACCCCTCGCGCAATTCCTTGCGCCAGACGATGACCGGCCCGACATTCTCCGTCGCCTCGATCGGCATGGTGTGCACGCCGCTCGGAAAGGCGGTGGCGTTCAAGCCGTCGAGCGCGGCGCGCGCGCCGGAGCCGCCGGAATTGAACATCAGGATTTCCGCGCCCTTTCCGCCGATCTGGTCGGAAAGCGGGCGCACGCTCATATGCAGGTTCCACAGCGCGCTGGCGCCTTCGGCCGGCACCTGGCCCGGAAGCGCCTGGTGCAGCGCGCCGAGCACGAGATCCGGCACGAAATGGCCGAGAACGTGGCGGACGGCGACCGGCGCCGGCCGCTTGGCGTTGAGGATGCAGCCTTCCGGCGCCACCACGTCGAAGGGGGCGAGAGAGGCCGCATTGTTCGGGATCTCAGGCGCCACGACGCATTTGATGCCGTAGCAGGCATAGGCCTTGGCATAAACAAGCGGCACGTTGATGCCGAACTTGCTCATGCCGGAGGTACCGTCGAAATCGACCACCACCCCCTCGGGACCGATGCTCAGCTTCGCGGCGAGATGTACAGGCTCGTCATAGCCGTCGAGATCGAGGCTGTAATTCCACGAGCCGTGCGGAAGGTTCTGCAGCCGCTCCAGCGTCGCCTCGCGGCTGTGCTTGAGGATGAAACCGCCGATCGTCGACAGATCGGGCAGATTGAATTCCGTCAGCATGTCCACGAGCCGGCGGTGGCCGGTCTCGTTGCAGGCGGCGAGCGCATAGAAGTCGCCGACGACCTTGTCGCTTTCGCGCACATTGTTGCGGACGATGTGAATCAGCGTCCGGTTCAATTCGCCCCGCTCGAAGAACTTCATGATCGGGATGAAGATGCCTTCTTCATAGACCTCGCGCGCATCCGGGCCGAAACCGCGGCCGCCGACATCGACGACATGGGCGGTCGAGGCGAAATACCCCACAAGTTTGCCATGATGGAAGGAGGGGGTGACGACGGTGATGTCGTGCAGGTGGCCTGTCCCCTTCCACGGATCGTTGGTGATGTAGACATCGCCTTCGAAAATATTCTCCGGCCCGATGTCAGCAATGAAATGCGCGACGGATTCCGCCATCGCATTGACATGGCCGGGCGTGCCGGTCACCGCCTGCGCCAGCATGCGGCCATCGAGGTCGAAGACGCCAGCCGACAGATCGCCCGCCTCGCGCACCGAGGTGGAAAAGGCCGTGCGGATCAGCGTCTGTGCCTGCTCCTCGACGACGGAGATCAGCCTGTTCCACATGACCTGCATATGGATATCGATCATGGATTGGTTCATGTGACGATCCTCAGATCCGGGTTACGAGCAGGCAGCCGTCGCGCTGGACGACGGCCTTGAAGGAGGAGGTAAGGACCGCCGAGGTCTCGCGCTCGACGATGACGGCGGGCCCCTTGACGACGTCGCCCGGTCTCAGCCCGGTCCGTTCATGAATGCCGGCGTCGAGATAGGCGCCCTGCGAGGCCTCGAACAGGCGGCGGGTCTTTACCGGCGGCACGACATCGCCTTCGGCGACGGAAGGGATGCGCTCGACCGGCGGCAGCGGCGAACTCGCCTTGACCGACCAGCTGACGATCTCGATATCGAGACCTTCGATGGCACGACCGAAGAAACGCTCATATTCGCGCTCGAACAAGGCCGCGATCGCCTCAGCGCTCGCTGAATCGAAATTGTCGTCGGCAAGCGATACCGGAATATCCCAGCCCTGCCCGGCATAACGCATGAACAGCGTACGCTCGATCACCGGAGAACCGGCGTCGAGGCCGCCTTCGACGAAGCCGAGCGCTTCGGCCTTCATGGTTTCCAGCAGCCGGTTGGCCTCGGCATATTCGAAATTCGACAGGTTGAAGACGGCGCTGCGGACTGATTCATAGCCGAACGGCGCTTTGAGGAAACCGATGGCGGAACCGACGCCGGCGCCCGGGGGCACGAGAAAGGTCGAGATCCCCATCTTTTCGCAGAGCCGCGCGGCATGCAGCGGCCCGGCGCCGCCGAAGGTGATCATGGTGAAATCGGAAATGTTCTTGCCGTTCTCGACGGTGTGGACGCGGCCGGCATTGGCCATGTTCTCATCCACCATCTCGCAAGTGCCGTAAGCGGAAGCTTCCGGGTCGAGGCCGATCACCGCGCCGATATCGTCGCTCATCGCCTTGCGGCTCGCCTCGACGGAAAGCGGAATGGCGCCGCCGGCGAAATTGTCGGGATCGAGCTTGCCGAGGATCAGGTCGGCGTCGGTCACCGTCGGGTTCCTGCCGCCGCGCTGATAACAGGCCGGCCCCGGTTCCGAAGCCGCCGAATGCGGCCCGACGCGGATCTGGCGCATGCCGTCGACCGACGCGATCGAACCACCGCCGGCGCCGATCTCGACCATCTCGACAACAGGGATGGAAATCGGCATGCCGGATCCCTTGCGGAAGCGATAGGTGCGCGCCACTTCGAAGGTCTTGGCGGTCTTCGGGACCTGGTTTTCGATCAGGCAGATCTTCGCGGTCGTGCCGCCCATGTCGAAGGACAGAACCGTATCGAGACCGTATTGGCGGGCAATGTCGGCCGCAAAGATCGCGCCGCCCGCAGGGCCCGATTCGACGAGGCGCACCGGAAATTCAGAAGCACTTTCAACCGAAACGATGCCGCCGCCGGAATGGATCATGAAGACAGGGCAGCCGACGCCGATCTCCTTCAGCGATACGACGAGACGGTCGAGATAGGATTTGATCGCCGGCTTGACGTAAGCATTGGCGCAGACCGTGTTGAAGCGCTCGAACTCGCGCATCTGCGGCGAAACCTCAGACGAGATCGACACGGAAATACCGGGAAGCCGCTTCAGGATCGCATCACGGACGGCAATTTCATGCGCGCCGTTGGCATAGGCATGAATGAAGCCGATCGCGACACTTTCATAGCCGCCTGCTGCAATCTTCGCGACCACCGCGGCGACCGAGGCCTCGTCCAGCTCGAGCAGGACCTTGCCCGCCGCATCGATGCGCTCGCGGATGACGAAGCGGTCGGCGCGGGCGATGAGGGCCGGCGGCAGGGAAATATTGAGATCATATTGTTCGAAACGGTTCTCGGTGCGCATCTCGAGCACGTCGCGAAAACCTTCGGTCGTCACGAAAGCGGTCTTGGCGCCGCGCCGTTCGATCAGCGCGTTGGTGGCCAGCGTCGTGCCGTGAATGAGGATATCGATCTCCGAAAGAGCGATGCCCGCCATCTCGGCGACGGCCTTCACACCCTTCAGGATCGCCCGCTCCGGCGCCGTATAGTCGGTCAATATCTTCGTCGAGTGAAGCGCCCCATCGAGGTCGAGAGCGATATCCGTAAAGGTGCCGCCGATATCGACGCCCACCCGGCAGTTTCGTGGCGTGCTGCTCACCGTCTTGTTCCCCAGTTCTCACGTTTCAGACCGCACTCATGCGGCCCCGCATCCAGCCATTCTTCACTGTTGTCAGCGCCGCTGCAACATTTCCGCTTGACGATCTTCGTATATGTCACTTATCATATAAGTGTCAAATAGAAAAAGGCCAAAGATTGCGGAGCCCGACATTCTCCGCGTTGTTGAAAAAGACGAATTACCGAATAAAAATAGGACCTTCGCCTGACAGGCGCAGGCGAATATGGGCTGAACCCGTATCTCCGAAAACCAGGAACTGAAGTAGCTTCAACCAGAGGGAAGAATATGAAATCCATCTCAACGCTTCTTACGGCGACCGCGCTCGCCTCCGCCCTGCTCTTTTCCAACGCTTTAGCGGCCGACACGATCAAGATCGGCGTCGCCGGTCCTTATACCGGCGCCAACGCGACATTCGGCGAGCAGGTGTTCAGCGGTGTGGCCGCCTATGTCGGCGATATCAACGCCAATGGCGGCATCAACGGCAAGAAGATCGAACTGGTGAAGGGTGACGACGCTTGCGAACCTAAGCAGGCAGTGGCGGTCGCCAACCGCTTCGTCGACCAGGACAAGGTCCAGGCCGTGATCGGGCATTTTTGCTCGTCCAACACGATCCCGGCTTCCGAAGTCTACAATGATGCCGGCATTCTCGAAATGACGCCATCCTCGACCAACCCCACCGTGACCGATCGCGGTTTCGACAATCTGTTTCGTGGCTGCGGTCGTGACGACCAGCAGGCCGTGGTGGCCGGCAGCTTCATTCTGGACACGCTGAAGCGGGACAAGATCGCCCTCATCCACGACAAGGACACCTATGGCCAGGGCCTGGTGGACGCCGTCAAGAAGACGATCGAAGCCCGCGGCATCAAGCCGGTGATGTATGAGGGCCTTACCCGCGGCGAACGCGACTTCAATGCGCTCGTCACCAAGATCAAGAGCTCCGGCGCCAATGCCGTCTATTTCGGCGGGCTCATTCCCGAAGGCGGACCGCTGATCCGCCAGTTGAAGGAACAGGGTGTCGACGTGGTCGTCGTCAGCGGCGACGCCTTTGCCCAGACGGAACTCGTCGCAGCCGCCGGCGGCGCTCAGAATCTCAAGAACGTCTATTATTCGGCAACGCCGGACCCGCTGGCGGATCCTTCGACACAGGGCGTCCAGGACGCGCTGAAGAAAGCCAACATTACGCCCGCCAACTACGTGCTCTACGGCTATGCCAATGCGCAGGCGGTCGTCGCAGCGCTCAAGGCCGGCGACGAGCTGAAGGTCCAGGCCGACTATCTCCGTAACAACACCGTCGATTCCGCCATCGGCAAGATCACCTGGGACGCAAAAGGCGACATCAAGGACTTCAAGTTCGTCTTCTACAACTTCGACGACAAGGGAACCCCTGTCTTGGTGAAGTAAGGCAATTTTGCCAGATCGGCCGGACCGCAAGGTTCGGCCGGCTTATCCATCCCCGAAAACACAAGAGGGGTTCACCATGGACTTTTACATCCTGGTTCAACAATTGTTCAACGGCATCACGCTCGGGACGATCTACGGCCTGATCGCGGTCGGATATACCATGGTCTACGGCGTCATCCGGATGATCAACTTCGCTCATGGCGACGTCTACATGGTATCGGCCTATATCGCCGCCATCACGCTCGCCGTGCTTGCCTATTTCGGCGTCCAGTCGGTTCCTTTCGCCTTGATATCCGTGCTGGTGATCAGTTGCGCGATCACCGCCGTCTACGGCTGGGTGATCGAGCGCGTCGCCTATCGGCCGCTTCGCGGCTCTACCAAGCTTGCCCCGCTTATCTCGGCGATCGGCATCTCGCTCATGCTGCAGAGCTACGTCCAGATCGCCCAGGGCGCGCGCGACCAGGGTGTGCCGACGCTGATCCAGGGAGCGTTCCGGATCGGCAACGATACCCACTTCGCGCAGATCACCTACATGCAGACCGTGATCCTGTTCGCGTCGCTGATCGCCATGGGCCTTCTCACCTATGTGATCAACTACACCAGGATCGGCCGCGAGTGCCGCGCCACCCAGCAGAATATCCGCATCTCCGCAATCCTGGGGGTCAACACCGACCGGATCATCTCGACGGTGTTCGTCATGGGCGCGGCCACCGCCGCCGTCGGCGGAACGCTGGTCACCTTCAATTACGGCTCCTTCAACTTCTTCATCGGCTTCGTCATGGGCATCAAGGCCTTCACGGCCGCGGTTCTCGGTGGAATCGGCTCGCTGCCCGGCGCCGTGCTCGGTGGGATCGTCCTCGGCCTGACCGAGGCGCTGTTCGCCGGCTATGTCAGCACCGATTACAAGGACGTCTTCGCCTTCGCATTGCTCATCACCCTTCTGTTTTTCCGACCGTATGGCCTGCTCGGCCGCCCGGAAATCCAGAAAGTCTGAGGAGGAGCAGAAATCATGAAACCCAATCGCCTTCACACGCTCCTCAAGCAAGCGCTCCTTACCTTCACGGTCTCCATCATCTTGTTCGGCCCGATCTCGGGACTGGTGCTCGACGGATTTTCGTTCACCAACGAACTGACGCGGGCGGTGCTGCTCGCCGCCATCGTCACGGCCGGCCGATCGGCGCTGTCGCTATTTCAGATGAGCAGCCTCGGCCGAAAGCTCCGCCTGCGCATGGCAGGCAACAGCGCCGGCGTGACCGTTATGACCGGCAAGGAACGGTCACCGATGCTCGTCCTCGCCCTGCTGTTTGTTGCAGGGCTGAGCCTGCCGTTCTTTGCCGACAAATATTTCCTCGGCATTGCGATCCTCGCCCTCATCTATTGCCTGCTCGGCCTGGGGCTCAACATCGTCGTCGGGCTCGCCGGCCTGCTGGATCTCGGCTACGTCGCCTTCTACGCCGTCGGCGCCTATCTGCTGGCGCTCGGATCGCAATATCTTGGCCTGGGATTCTGGAGCGCGCTGATCCTTGCCCCGTTCCTCGCCGGTCTTTGCGGCATGGTTCTCGCCTTTCCCGTCCTCAAGATGCACGGCGATTACCTTGCCATCGTCACGCTCGGCTTCGGCGAAATCATCCGCCTGGTGCTGAACAACTGGCTTGATTTCACCGGCGGCCCCAACGGCGCTCCCGTTCCGCCGCCGACTTTCCTCGGCCTCGAATTCACCCGCACGGCCAAGCAGGGCGGCGTTCCCATCCATGAATATTTCGGCATCGCCTATAATGGCGACTACCGTTTCTGGTTCCTCTATTTCGTGCTGTTTCTCGTCGTCTGCTTCGTCATCTACGCGGTGGAGCGGCTGCGCGTCATACCGCTCGGCCGCATGTGGGAAGCACTGCGCGAAGACGAGATCGCCTGCCGTTCGCTCGGCGTCAATCACGTCTTCACCAAGCTCACCGCCTTCATGCTCGGCGCTTCCACCGGCGGGCTGGCGGGCGTCTTCTTCGCTGCACAACAGGGTTTTGTGAATCCGACATCCTTCACCTTTTTCGAATCCGCCCTCATCCTCGCCATCGTCGTACTCGGCGGCCTGGGCTCGACGGCAGGCGTCATCGCGGCGGCTCTGGTCCTCACGATTCTTCCTGAGCTTCTGCGTGAGTTCGCCGAATACCGGGTGCTGGTCTTCGGCATTCTGATGGTTGTCATGATGATCTGGAAGCCACGCGGGCTGGTGCGCATCAAGCGCCCGGCCTTCTTTCCGAGCACCAACGAAGAAGGCGTCGGCAGCGAGCTGCCCTTCCCGAGCAAGGCGGAGGCGGGGCGATGAGCAAAGCCATTCTCGACGTGCAGAATGTCACGATGCGTTTCGGCGGCATCGTCGCCAACCGGAACGTCAGCTTCACCGTCAAACGCGGCGGGGTGACCGCGCTGATCGGCCCGAACGGCGCCGGCAAGACGACGATGTTCAACTGCATCACCGGCTTCTATCGCGCCAGCGAAGGCCGCATCATGCTGAACGGGCGCGATGGCCCGGCCGATATCGGCGAGCTGGTGACGAAACCGATCACCGGCGGCTCGCATCTCGTCACCCGCGCAGGCATCGCCCGGACCTTCCAGAACATCCGCCTGTTCAAGGAAATGTCCGTCATTGAGAACCTTCTGGTCGCCCAGCACCTCGCGACCTGCAACAATATTCTGAGCGGCGTTTTCCGCACCCCGACCTTCAGCAAGGCCGAGGGAGAGGCTGTCGACCGCGCTTATCACTGGCTGAGACAGATGAACCTTGCCGAGGACGCCAACCGCCTTGCCGGCGAGCTGCCCTATGGCCGGCAGCGCCGCGTCGAGATCGCCCGCGCCATGTGCACGGCTCCGAGCCTCATATGCCTCGACGAGCCGGCCGCCGGCCTGAACCCCTCGGAAACCCGAGATCTTGCCGAGGTCATCCAGCGGCTCTGCGCCGACCACGACCAGACGGTGCTCGTCATCGAGCACGACATGGGCCTCGTCATGCGCATCTCGAACCACATCGTCGTGCTCGATCATGGTGAGGTGATCTCCGACGGCACCCCTGAACATGTCGCCAACGATCCGGCCGTCGTCGCCGCTTATCTCGGCGTCAGCGAAGAGGAGGTCCATGCATGAGCCAGCCGTCCCACCCGCAGCCTCCCCTTCTCGAATTCGCCGATGTTCATGCCCATTACGGCCCGATCGAAGCGCTGAAAGCCGTCAACGTTCATATCGCGGCCGGTGAAATCGTCAGCCTGATCGGAGCGAACGGGGCCGGCAAAACGACGCTTCTGTCTTCCATCTTCGGTGCGCCGCGCGCCTCGTCGGGCCGAATATTGCATCGCGGCGAAGACATTTCCCGCATGCCGACCAACCGGATTTCCCGGCGCGGCATAGCGCTCGTTCCCGAGGGCCGCCAGATCTATCAGGAGATGTCCGTCGAAGAGAACATGATGATGGGCACGACGCCGATCGGCATGGCCTGGTTCGAGGAAGACCGCAACACCATGTTCGAACTCTTCCCGCGCCTCAAGGAGCGCCGCAATCAGACAGCCGGCACCATGTCGGGCGGCGAGCAGCAGATGCTCGCCATCGCCCGTGCAATGATGGCGCGGCCGGAGCTGATCCTGTTCGACGAACCGTCCCTCGGCCTCGCGCCGCTGATCGTCAAGCGCGTTTTCGAAGTCCTGGGAGAGATCGCCGCGATGGGCAAGACCATCTTTCTCGTCGAGCAGAACGCCAACCACGCGCTCAAGCTCTCCCAACGCGCCTACGTCATGGTCAACGGCCGTATCCATCTCTCCGGCGACAGCGCCTCGCTTCTCGACAACCAAGAAGTCCGCAAAGCCTATCTCGGACTGCACTGAACGGAAGACCTTCATGCTGCATAAGAACCTGATTGCCGGGGAATGGGTTGCCGGCGATATTTCACTGAACATCAACCCGTCCAACACCAACGACATTATCGGCGAATTCTCCCGCGCCAGCGCCGACGACGTCAGATCCGCCATCGCAGCCGCGAAGTCGGCCTTGCCGGCCTGGTCGCAATCGCCGATCCTGGCGCGCCATGCCATCCTGAAGAAGACCGGCGACGAGATATTGGCGCGCAAGGAGGAGCTTGGACACCTGCTTGCCCGCGAGGAAGGCAAGACCCTGGCCGAGGCGATCGGCGAAGTCACCCGCGCCGGCCAGATCTTCGATTTCTTCGCCGGCGAGGTTCTCCGCCTGTCGGGAGAAACGCTGCCGTCGGTCCGCCCCGGCGTCGGCATCGAGATCACCCGCGAGCCGGTGGGCGTCGTCGGGGTCATCACCCCATGGAATTTCCCGATCGCGATCCCTGCCTGGAAGATCGCGCCCGCGCTTGCCTATGGCAATACGGTCGTGCTGAAACCTGCCGATCTCGTGCCCGGCTGCGCCTGGTCCCTCGTCGAAATCCTGCACCGGGCGGGCGCGCCCGCCGGTGTCGTCAACCTCGTCATGGGACGCGGCAGCGTGGTCGGCCAGACCATGCTCGACAGTCCCGATATCAATGCGCTCACCTTCACCGGATCGACGGTGACCGGAAAGCGCGTCGCGCTTGCCTCGATAGAGCATAATCGCAAGTTCCAGCTGGAGATGGGCGGCAAGAACCCCTTCGTGATCCTCGACGATGCCGACCTCGACGTCGCCGTCGAAGCGGCCGCCAATTCGTCCTTCTTCTCCACCGGCCAGCGCTGCACGGCATCATCGCGACTGATCGTCACCGAAGGCATTCACGACCGCTTCGTGGCCGCACTTGCAAAACGTCTCGAGACTCTCGTCGTCGATGACGCTCTCAAGAGCGGAACGCATATCGGCCCGGTCGTCGATCAAGGCCAGCTGAAGCAGGATACCGATTATATCGACATCGGCCAAAAGGAAGGCGCAAGACTGGCCTTCGGCGGCAACAGGCTGGAACGGGCAACGCCCGGCTTCTATCTCGAACCGGCGCTCTTCATCGAAGCGACGAACCAGATGCGGATCGCGCGGGAAGAAATCTTCGGCCCCGTCGCCGCCGTCATCCGGGTGAAGGATTATGACGAAGCGCTCGCTGTCGCCAACGACACCAGCTTCGGCCTATCCTCCGGCATCGCCACCACAAGCCTGAAACATGCGACGCATTTCAAGCGCAATGCCGAAGCCGGCATGGTCATGGTCAATCTGCCGACGGCAGGCGTCGACTTCCACGTGCCGTTCGGCGGCCGCAAGGGCTCGTCCTACGGTCCGCGCGAACAGGGCCGCTATGCCGCGGAATTCTACACCTCGATTAAAACAGCCTACACCCTTGCCTAAGGAAGCCTGATGAAGATTCTCGTGCCCGTCAAGCGCGTCGTCGACTACAACGTGAAGATCCGGGTGAAGCCGGATGGTTCTGGTGTCGAGCTTGCCAATGTGAAGATGTCGATGAACCCGTTCGACGAGATCTCGGTGGAAGAGGCGCTGCGGCTGAAGGAGGCCGGCAAGGCTGAAGAGGTGGTTGTGGTGTCGATCGGTCCTGCCAAGGCCGAGGAAACGCTGCGCACGGCGCTCGCCATGGGGGCCGACCGGGCGATCCTGGTCGAGACCGATGATGCCGTCGAGCCGCTGACGGTCGCCAAGATCCTCAAGGGTGTGGCCGATGCCGAACAGCCGGGATTGATCATCGTTGGCAAACAGGCGATCGACGACGATTCCAACCAGACCGGCCAGATGCTGGCGGCATTGCTGGGCTCGGCCCAGGCGACCTTCGCCTCGAAGATCGAGATCGAAACCTCAGGTTCTGGGGGCAAGGCTCAGGTGACCCGTGAAGTCGATGGCGGCCTGCAGACGATCGAGATCAAGCTGCCGGCGGTGATCACCTCGGACCTCAGGCTCAACGAACCGCGTTATGCCTCGCTGCCGAACATCATGAAGGCGAAGAAGAAGCCGCTCGACAAGAAGGCCCCGGCCGATTTCGGTGTCGATACGACGCCGCGGCTGAAGGTGCTGAAGACCGAGGAGCCGTCAGGCCGCAAGGCCGGCGTCAAGGTCAAGTCGGTCGCCGAACTGGTCGACAAGCTGAAGAACGAAGCCGGCGTGCTGTAATCGGGTTAAACAGGAGCAACTATCATGACCATTCTTCTTCTGGCCGACCACGACAATTCGAGCCTTTCCGACCAGACCGCCAAGGCGCTGACGGCAGCGACCCAGATCGGCTCCGACGTTCACATCCTCGTTGCCGGCAAGGGCGCCAAGGCTGCGGCCGATGCCGCTGCCAAACTCGCCGGCGTCTCCAAGGTGCTCTTGGCCGAAAACGACGAACTGGCCAACAATCTCGCCGAACCGCTTGCCGACCTGATCGTCTCGCTGGCCGGCAGCTATGACACCATCCTCTCGGCCGCCACCTCGACCGGCAAGAACGTGCTGCCGCGCGTCGCAGCGCTGCTCGATGTCGCCCAGGTCTCGGAGATCATCGAAGTGATCTCCGCCGACACCTTCAAGCGGCCGATCTATGCCGGCAATGCCATCCAGACGGTGCAGGCAAGCGATGCCAGACGAGTCATCACCGTGCGCACCGCCTCGTTTGCCTCGGCAGCGGAAGGCGGTTCGGCGACGGTGGAGACAATTCCGGCGGCTTCCGATCAGGGTCTGTCGCGTTTCGTCGGCGATGCGCTGTCGACCTCCGACCGTCCGGAGCTGACGTCTGCGAAGATCATCCTTTCCGGCGGCCGGGCACTCGGCTCTGCCGAGAAGTTCAGGGAAGTCATCCTGCCGCTCGCCGACAAGCTCGGGGCTGCCGTCGGCGCATCTCGTGCGGCTGTCGATGCCGGTTATGCGCCGAACGACTGGCAAGTCGGCCAGACCGGCAAGGTGGTGGCGCCGCAGCTTTATATCGCCGCCGGCATCTCCGGGGCGATCCAGCATCTGGCCGGCATGAAGGACAGCAAGGTGATCGTCGCCATCAACAAGGACGAGGAGGCGCCGATCTTTCAGGTTGCCGACTACGGCCTCGTTGCCGATCTGTTCGAGGCTCTGCCGGAATTGCAAAAGGCGCTCTGAATTGCGCAGGAAGTCAGCGCGGGTGTTGTCCGGAGGATCTCCCCCGAAGAACGGTCATCTGCTCATGCTGAACTTCGTTCTTATCATTCAGAACGGCTTGCCAAAGCCTGTTGCCGAGCCGAAGCGACACCCGTTTCGTCCCCTCGTGCTCAGCCCTGCCGATTTCCACGGAGCTGACCAGGGAGCCATGGCGCATATGGCGGCGAAGGTCGGCCAGCGACAATCCGAACCGTTCCGCCAGTTCGGACGATTCCAGGATAAAATCCCCGTTCGGGTCACGCTCGATCAACACCGCCTATTCTCCAACTGCACTGCCCAATGACAGCAGCTTTGCGCCGCCATTCAGGCCACGGCCCGAGATCGGAGCGCTGTCGTTCGGCAGCAGCCGCGCCACCGCGCTCAAGAGATCGGTCTGCGATATCAGGCCGAGGATCCTGTAGTCGTCATCGACAATGATGACGGCATGCGTACGGCCGTCGGTCAGAACGGGCAATAGCGATAGAGCCGCATCAGAAGGCCTCGCTACCGCCGGTCTCGAGATCGCGTGCGCGATGGTCTCCGTGCCTTCGGACAATTCCCGCAAGCCGACGGCGCCGATGAGGCGACCCTCGGGATCCTTCACCGGCAGCGTCCGAATATTGTGCTTCAGGAGAAGATGCCGCGCCGCAGCCGGTTCCGCAGCTTCGCCGATGGCGATGACGTCACGCGACATGATATCTGCACAGCTGATCTTGCCGTTTGAGCGGATCGCCGCCTGCAACTCGACCTGCTGCAGCAGCCGGCCGAGGTCGGCGCGATCGATATCGAAGGTTTCGTCGAGCGCTGCGAGAGCGGCATCGACATCCTCCTCGCGAAAACCCACCCGCACGGCCGATGGCAGGTCGATCGTCTGATGGTTGTTCTCCGCCGGTTTTGGAACGAGGTGCGGATAATTCCGCTTGGAAAGCTTGTGGAACAGCAGACCAAGGCCGACGAGGATGCAGGAGTTCAGGGCGACGGGCACGAAGGGAAAGAGGAAACCCCAGCCGGCAACGACAGGACCGCCGAGCACGGCGGTCAGCGCCGCCGCGCCTCCCGGCGGATGAAGGCATCGAGTGAAAGACATGGCGCCGATGGCAAGCGACACACCGACGCCGGTCGCGATGATCGGATCGCGGATGAAACAGGCAGCGATGATTCCCATCAGGGCGGAAATGGTATTACCGCCGATGATCGACCACGGCTGGGCAAGCGGGCTTGAAGGCACAGCGAAAAGCAGCACCGCGGATGCCCCCATCGGCGCGACGATCAGGGGAAGATGCGGCCCCTGCCCGAACAGATAGCCACTGATGACGCCGGTGAGGCCGATGGCCAGCAAAGCGCCGAGACATGCGATCAGCCGCTCTCGCAAGGTTGCGCCGGCCAGGATCGGTGAAAACAGCCGAAAGCGGCGGAAGCGGCTCGGTCCCAACTTCGGGGAAACGGGAGATTGCATGAGAAGACCAATTTGAAGCGAGGATTATCTGGCGGGTTAAGGGAGCAAGATGGGCGGGCTAGTTTGTCAGCCTGACATCTCTGCCTTTTGTCGCGCTGAGAACTTCGTGGAAGGCGTCGAAAGCGCTGGGGCGATCGTTCTTGCGGTAGACCAGGAGCGTCTCCACGAGCCCCAACTGATGGGTCTGGACGGATGTCGGCCAGGGCATCAGGTCGAGCACGGATCTCGGCATCACACCGGCGGTGTTGCCGGTCGCCACGCTCGCCAAGATCGCATGGTAGGAGCCATGCTCGCTCGTCGGCAGGGTACTCGATTTGCGCGCCCAGTTTTCGGCGATCCGGCGATAGGTGCAGCCGGGTTCCAAAGCGGCAATCGACCCGACACGCAGATCGGCGGCAGATTTGACCGCGGGATGCCCGGATGGCAGTACGATCAACAGGTCTTCGACAAAGACCGGCTCCATCTCCAGTGCCTTGAGCTCAGCCTCGAAACCCGCGTCTTCCCCGCGCATCGTCTTCGGCGGGCAGGCAATCAGCGCGCAGTCCAGCATATCGGCCACAACGGCGCGGGCGAGGTCGCGGGATGCGCCCATCGTCAGATGAAGCGACACGTCAGGCCACATCCGGTTGAATTGCGTCAGCGCCGCCGGCAGCCGGCTCGCCGCCGTGCTTTCCATCGTGCCGACGCGCAATGTTCCAGACGGGGCGAGAGGCCGTACAGCCTGGCGCGCTTCGAGCGCGAGCGCCGTCAGCCGGTTGGCGTAGGTCAGGAACGTCTCGCCCTCCCGTGTCAATGTCATTTTCTTGCCGTCACGGCTGAAGAGGGAAACACCAAGGTCGTCCTCCAGCTGCCGGATGCGCGTCGTCACATTCGACGGCACCCGCCCGACGGCCTTGGCAGCCTTAGTAACGCTGCGCTCGCCGGCGACAGCGAGGAATATCTCGAGCGACGAAAGGTCCAATGAAAGATCTCGTTTCGGGAATTATGGAGAAAGATCATTCTCCATACAAAAATCATCGCCACCACTCAAGTCGTATTGCGATATAATTTGCCCAGGCAAGCAAAGAGGAAACAGCTGCCGAAAAAAACAACGCGACGCCGAGGAAATAGCCATGCGAGCCCGATGTTACCGCCACTCCACAAGAATTGCGGCGCTTGCAGCTGGCACGAGGTTTGCATCTGCAAACCCATCTGCAGATCGATCGGCGACGACCTCATGGTGCATCTTGTCTTGACCTGTCTTCTTCTCAGCATGGCTTCCGGCTTGAGCATGCGGCGCTTTCTCCTGCCGTATCTCCCGGGCGGCGATCTCGCCGAGAAGTCCGCGCCCGTGACTGTCGTCGCGAGCGCCGTTTTTCTGGGGACGCTGGCTTTTACGGTCTCCGATCAGAATCTGTGGGCAATATCCGCCATTCTGGTGCTCGGCCTGCTACTGGCGGCCATGTTCGACGATGCAAGACCCAAGCTGACCATCGCCCTCTCCGCCGTCAGCCTGGCGGTCTATCTCGGCCTGCGTTCGATCAACTGAGCCATCCGGCTTTCCCAGACAGCGGCGCCGCGTGCGCCGCTCGGAGATGATCGAACACTCGTCTATTTGGCGGCATAGAAGCCGCTGTCAAGATGCTGCATCCAACGACGAAAATCATTCGTAAGCAGCGCCACATCATACCGCCACTCCGTTCGCAAAAGCTCCCACCGGCCTGCTTCTCCACTGTCAAGCAAGGCATCAAGCCTCTGCCTGAGATTTTCAAACGCCTCATCAGCAGGATAGGGCGTGGGGCGGTACAATGAGGGATGCAATCGGCCTTCCATCAAGCTCATTCCTCAACAATCGGGGCCACTCATATATATCGTATTACGATATATTTTCAAGAGACGTTGGCGAGATCGTTCGATAGAATTCACCGGTGATGCCGGTGCAAACACAACAATCGACCAAATCCCGGCCGCTTTCGGCAAATAAAGCCTGAGCCTCCCTCTACAGTCATTGCCGCACGGCGCAACCCGCAGAGCAGGAATGTGCTGATCAGCCTGTGAGAGGACCTGCCATGAAGACCTACAAGATTGCCCTACTGCCAGGAGACGGCATCGGCCGCGATGTAACTGAGGCAGCCAAGGCCGTGCTCGAAAAAGCGGCTGCGCGAAACGGATTCTCGCTTGCGACGACAAGCTATCCCTGGTCCTGCGACTACTATCTGGAGAACGGCAGCATGATGCCCGGCAACGGCATCGAAATACTGCGCTCCTTCGATGCCATTCTGCTCGGCGCCGTCGGGTGGCCTCGCAAAGTGCCCGATTCCGTGTCGCTGCACGGACTTCTGCTGCCGATCCGCAAGGCTTTCGTGCAATATGCCAATATCCGCCCGCACCGGCTGCTGCCGGGTGTGCAGGGACCGCTGCGGTCGGAGAACTTCGACATCCTCTGTATCCGTGAAAATACCGAAGGCGAATATTCCGGCGCCGGCGGCCGCGTCCACCAGGGGACCGACAGCGAGGTGGCTGTGGAGACATCGATCTTCACTCTCAAGGGGGTCGAGCGCATCCTGCGTTTCGGCTTCGAACAAGCGCGGGCGCGCCGCGGCAAGCTTGCCTCGGTGACAAAATCCAACGCGCAAAGATACTCAATGGTTTTCTGGGATGAGATCACCCAGAGGCTTTCCCAGGACTATCCCGATGTCGAGGTGACCAGTTACCATATCGACGCCATGGCCGCCCGCATGGTCATGGCGCCGGAGAGCCTCGATGTGGTCGTCGCGTCCAACCTGTTCGGCGACATCCTGACAGACCTTGGCGCCGCCATCCAGGGCGGGCTCGGCTTTGCAGCCTCCGCCAATATCAACCCGGATCGCTCGGCACCGTCGATGTTCGAGCCGGTGCACGGCTCGGCGCCGGATATCGCCAATCTTGGTATCGCCAACCCGATCGCCGCCATCTGGTCGGGCGCAATGATGCTGCAGCATCTGGGAGAAGCGGCTGCAGCCGGAAAGGTGATGGCCGCAATCGAGGCGACGACGGCACGCGGCATCGGTGCAAGTCCCGGCAGGGACAAGACGGAGGCGATCACGGCATCGGTGCTATCGGCGCTCGACTAGAGCAAATACCGACGCGGGTAAGCGGGTTTGGCCGCCCGACCTAAATCTGAACCTGTTTTGGCCGTTCAATGGTCGTCGTGGTCGTGATGCGATGGAAGGTCGAGGCCAAACGTGTCGACCAGATCGGCCACCTGCCCCGGGCTGAGGTAACGGGGATTGAGGTTGCGCAGCAGCAGATAGAGCTTTGCCGTTTCCTCCAGTTCCTCGGTCGCAAAGACCGCCGCCTCAAGGCTGTCGCCGGCAACGACAGGTCCGTGGTTGGCCAGAAGCACCGACGAATACTTGCCCGCCAGTCCGCGGATGGCGTCGGCCACATCAGGATCGCCGGGACGGTAATAGGGCACCAGAGCGGTTTCGCCGGCGCGCATCAGATAATAGGGCGTCATCGGCGGCAGGGCGGCGCGCGGATCGATCTCCGGCAGCATGGTCAGCGCCACCGCATGGGTGGAATGAAGATGAACGATGGCGCGGGCGCTGCCGCGCGTATCGTAGAGGGCCGCATGCAGCGGAATTTCCTTGGTCGGCTTGTCGCCGGAGAGCAGCCGGCCTTCGGCATCGAGCCTGGAGATCCGGGCCGGATCGAGAAAACCGAGCGACGCGTTGGTCGGCGTCACCAGCCAACCGCCATCATCAAGCCGCAACGATATGTTGCCCGACGAACCGGGCGTCAGCCCGCGCTCGAACAACGAGCGGCCGTATCGGCAGATTTCTTCACGCTGGCGCGCGTCGGACATGACATTTCCTCCAATTACGCGGTTGCGCCGTCGATCAGTTCAAAACCGAGATCGACGGCCTGGGGCGGCGCGTCGGCGACGACCAGTTGCGCGGCGATCTGTCCGGTCGCCACACGCGGCGTTCGGATGGTCGACAAAGGCTGCGGCATTGCCCGGCCGATATCGAGGCCGTTATAGCCGAAAATGGCAAGCTTCGAGGGGATGGCGATCCCCTCGGCCAGACAGTGGAAGTAACCGCCCAGCGCCATATCGTCGTTGGAAAAATAGACGGCATCGAGATCCGCCGTCCGGGTAAGCAGCCGCTCCAGCCCCAGCCGTCCGTTTTCCACCGATGAAGCGCCGGCGAGAATTTCGCGCGCGACGAGAGGGGCGCCACCGGCCGCCAGCGTTTCGCAAAAGCTGGAAAACCGCTTGCCGGCGCGGGTATCACGGTTGAGATCGTGACCGACATAGCCGATCCGGCGATAGCCTCGCTTGAGCAGGAAGGCAGCGCTCTCTCGCCCGGCCGCGCGGTTCGAGAAGCCGACCGCGATATCGAGCGCATCGCCGTCGAGATCGAGCAGTTCCACGACCCGGCATCCGCTGGCGCGCAGCATCTTCACCGTCCCCTCGGTATGCTCGTATCCCGCCAGCATGACCGCCGCCGGCCGCCAGGCGAGCATCGCAGCAGCGAGCGCTTCCTCCTTGCCCGGATCATAGTCGGTGACGGAGAACACCGCCTGATACCGGTTTTCCTCCAGGACGGCGCTGGCGCCGCGCAGCACATCGGGGAAGACGATGTTGGAGAGCGAGGGAATGACGAAGGCAACGAGACGCGAACCGGTGGAGGCCAGCGTCCCGGCGATCCGGTTCGGCACATAGCCCAACCGCTCGACGGCAGCCATCACCCGCTCCCGCGTCTTGCCGGAAAACGAGCCGTGATTGCGCAGCACACGCGATACCGTGCTCTCACCGACACCGGCCGCTTCCGCGACCTCGGCAAGCGTTACCGTCACCTGCTGTTTGAAATCCATCGTATGTTTGAACCCAAGCTCTTTGGGGATGGCTGCCGGCATCTCCGCCGGCAACCGCCGCGCTGCCACCATTTTTCACTGCTCCCGCCAAGAAGCAAGGATTTTTTGGCAGCGCTACCAATTTGATGTTGGCAGCGCTGCCAAAATAGATTAATGAAAATGGCAGCGCTGCCAAAAATGGCTTGGCGTGCTGCGGGAGGACCGACAGGAGACCGCGGCAACAATTGGAGGAGAAAATCATGACTCTGCAGACGCAAGCGCCGCCCGTTGGCGCCCATCCCGCCCAGACGGCGGAAGACCGCGCCTATGCCAAGGTGTTCTGGCGCATCGTGCCATTTTTGATGTTGTGCTACGTGGTCGCCTATCTCGATCGCGTCAATGTCGGCTTCGCCAAGCTGCAGATGTCGAGCG
The DNA here is from genome assembly GCF_001854685.1 of Rhizobium sp. RSm-3. Taxonomy (NCBI): domain Bacteria; kingdom Pseudomonadati; phylum Pseudomonadota; class Alphaproteobacteria; order Hyphomicrobiales; family Rhizobiaceae; genus Rhizobium; species Rhizobium sp. RSm-3. The sequence goes on from NZ_MAWZ01000010.1 coordinate 77,011, forward strand.
AGCTCGGCCTCTCCGAAGCTGCCTATGGCATCGGCGCAGGCATTTTCTTTATCGGTTATTTTCTGTTCGAGGTGCCGAGCAATGTCATCATGAACAGGGTTGGCGCGCGGATGTGGATCGCCCGCATCATGGTCACCTGGGGCATCATTTCCGCCGCCTTCATGTTCACCTCGTCGGAAACCGTCTTCTATGTGCTGCGTTTCCTGCTGGGCGTTGCCGAAGCCGGATTTTTTCCCGGCATCATTCTCTACCTCACAGCGTGGTATCCGGCCGGTCGCCGCGCCAGGATCATCACCACCTTCATGTCCGCGATCCCGATATCGGCGATTTTCGGCAATCCGCTTTCGGGCCTCCTGATGGACAGTTTCCACGGCACGCACGGACTTTCCGGCTGGCAATGGATGTTCCTGATCGAAGCCATTCCGGCCATTCTTTTCGGCATCGCGACCTTCTTCTATCTTGATGATACGATCGAAGACGCGAAATGGCTGAACGATGAGGAAAAGCGCGTGCTCGCGGCCAATATCGAAGCGGAGAACCGGGCCAAGGCCTCAAGCCCGCACAGCATTGCCGCAACGCTGAGCGACCGCCGCGTCTGGCTGATGTGCCTGATCTATTTCTGCTTCGTGCTCGGGCAATACGGCCTGAATTTCTGGATGCCTTCGATCGTGAAAGCCTCAGGCGTCAGCGGAAACCTCAATATCGGCCTGATTTCCGCGATCCCCTATATCTGCACCTTCATCGCCATGCTGGCGCTCGGACGCTCTGCCGACCGGATGCGTGAACGCCGCTGGCACCTCGTCGTCCCGGCCGTCATCGCCGCCGGCGGTTTTGTCGCGGCAACGTTGGCGACCAGCACGACGGTCTCGATTGCCTGCCTCTCGCTGGCGGCCGCAGGCGCCATCAGTTGCGCGCCGCTCTTCTGGTCGCTTCCGACAGCTTTTCTTGCCGGCACCGGCGCTGCGGCCGGCATCGCCTGGATCAACTCGGTCGGCAATCTTGCCGGGTTCCTCGGGCCGTTTCTGGTAGGCTATCTGAAGGACTTCACCGGCACCAACAGCGCCGGCATGTATCTGCTGGCAGCTGCCTTGATCATTGGTTCGCTGGCCGTGTTGACGGTTCCTGCGAAAACCGTCAATCGCTGAACTCGCCCATAACCCCGAAAATCGGAATCGATTTTCGGAAAGGATTATGCGCAAATTCAAAATGTTAGAGCGTCGTTAGCGTGTCTTATGGACGTGCGGCGCTCTAAAGCCCCTCCAGGACTGCTCCGCAGGAGCACAGACTTTTCTCACAAGACCGGAGAACCTCCTCATGTCACCGCTTGCTGAAAATACCGGACCTGCCGTCGTCGCGGCCGTCATCGGCCTTGGTTCCATGGGGCTCGGAATGGCCCGTTCGATGAAGCACGCCGGGCTCGATGTCGTTGGATATGACATCACGCCGGCAGCGGTGGAGCGCTTCATCGCCGATGGCGGACGAGGTGCAACGACCCCGGCCGGCGCGGCAAAGGACGCCGACATCGTCGTCTCCGTCGTCGTCAACGGCGCCCAGACCGAGGCCGTGTTGTTCGGGCCTGACGGCGTCGCGCACAGGATGAAACCCGGGGCGGTCTTCATCTCGTCGGCAACCATGGACCCCGCCGTCGCCCGCGATCTGGCACAAAGGGTGGAGGCTCTCGGCCTGCATTATCTCGACGCCCCGATTTCGGGCGGCGCAGCCAAGGCCGCGCGTGGCGAACTGACGATCATGGCATCCGGCTCCAGACAGGCTTTCGACGCCGCGCGTCCGGGTCTGAACGCCATGGCCGGCAAGGTCTACGAACTCGGCGATGCCGCCGGGGCAGGCGCGGCCTTCAAGATGATCAACCAGCTTCTCGCCGGCGTGCACATCGCGGCCGCCTGCGAAGCCATCACCTTTGCCGCCAAGCAGGGCCTCGATCTCGACAAGGTCTATGAGGTGATCACGGCCTCGGCCGGCAATTCGTGGATGTTCGAAAACCGCGTGCCGCATGTACTGGCCGGAGACTATACGCCGCTCAGCAGCATCGAGATCTTCGTCAAGGATCTCGGCATCGTCCAGGACATGGCCCGCTCCCAGCGTTATCCGGTGCCGCTCGCGGCAGCGGCGCTGCAAATGTATCTGGCTGCCGCCGGCGCCGGCATGGGCCGTGATGACGATTCCTCGCTCGCGCGGCTTTATGCCCAGCTTTCCGGCGCGGAATTGCCCGGCTCCAACAAAGGGGAACGCTAGCCATGCCGGTTTTCGCCGCCAACCTAACGATGATGTTCAACGAATGGACATTCCTCGACCGCTTCGACGCCGCAGCCGACGCCGGCTTTGCCGCCGTCGAATATCTCTTTCCTTACGAAGCAACGCCGGAGGCAATCGCCGAACGGCTTGGCCGCAACAATCTGCAGCAGGCCTTGTTCAACCTGCCGCCGGGCGACTGGGCGGCAGGCGAGCGTGGCGTCGCGGCCCTTCCCGGACGGTTCGATGCGCTGAAAGCGGATGTCGAGCGGGCGCTCGACTATGCGGCGGCGACCGGCGTCAGGCGGTTGCATCTGATGGCAGGCATCGCCGACCCGCGTGACGAAAACGCCGCTTCTTCTTACCGGCGCTCCGTCACTTATGCTGCCGAACGGCTTGCGGACAAAGGCATCGATCTCGTGCTCGAGCCGATCAACGGCCGAAACATGCCGGGATATTTCCTCAACGACTTCAGCGCCGCCGAAAAGCTGATTGCCGAATGCGGCCTGCCCAACCTGAAACTCCAGTTCGACATCTATCATTGTCAGATCATCCATGGCGACGTCACGATGGCGTTGCGGCGCCTGCTGCCGATCACCGGCCATATCCAGATCGCCAGCGTGCCGTCCCGCAACGAGCCGGACGGGGAGGAGCTGAACTATCCCTATCTGTTCGGCGAAATCGACCGCCTGGGTTACGACGGTTTCATCGGCTGCGAATACGTCCCGCGCGGCCACACACTGGACGGCCTCGGCTGGTTCAGACCTTTTGCACGGAGCTAGACATGGCCATTTTGCTCGGATCAATCGCTGACGACTATACGGGCGCGTCCGACCTTGCCAACACGTTGACGAAGAACGGTCTGCGCACGGTGCAGACGGTCGGCATCCCCGATCCGTCGCTGGCGCTGCCGGATGTCGACGCCGTCGTCGTTTCCCTGAAAATCCGCTCCATCCCCCCGGCGGACGCCGTGACGGCTGCAACCAGCGCCGAGCAATGGCTGCGCCGGCGAGGCGCGAGTCACGTCCTCTACAAGATCTGCTCGACCTTCGATTCCACCGATGCCGGCAATATCGGACCGGTCACCGAGGCACTGAGCCACGCTGCGGGCGGCGGCATCGTGCTGGTGACACCAGCTTTCCCGGAAACGGGTCGCACCGTCTATCTCGGCCATCTCTTCGTCGGCGGACAGCCCTTGAACGAAAGTCCGCTCAAGGACCACCCCCTCAATCCGATGCACGACGCCAATCTCGTGCGGGTTCTCGCCCGGCAATCGCATGGCGCTGTCGGGCTGATCGATCTCACGGCCATCGCGGCCGGACCCGGCGCCGTCAAAGCGAGGCTCGAGGCGCTGCGCGCGGCAGGCGTCACCGCTGCCATCGCCGATGCGATTTTCGAGCGGGATCTGGAAACGCTCGGCGAGATCGCATTGGAAACACCGGTATCCACCGGCGCATCCGGGCTCGGTCTCGGCCTTGCCCGCGCGTTGGTCCGCTCCGATCGGATATCGTCCGGCGGCGCGGTGCCGGCGGATGTCATTCGCCCGGTCGGCGGGCTTTCCGCGATCGTTGCCGGCAGTTGTTCCAAGGCAACGCTACGCCAGCTCGACGTCGCCGAACGGTCGATGCCCGTCCTGCGGCTCGATCCGGAAAAGCTGCTTGCCGGTCCGGACGAGATCGCCGCGGCGATTTCCTGGGCCGGAGACCGCGTCACCGCCGGCCCCGTCGCGGTCGCCGCAAGTGCTGCCCCCGAAACCGTGACCCGGCTGCAATCCCTTTATGGGCGGGAGGCCTCCGGCCACGCGATCGAGACTGCAACGTCGATCATCGCAGCCGAACTGGTGGCAAGAGGCGTGCGGCGCCTCGTGGTCGCAGGTGGAGAAACTTCCGGGGCAGCGGTCGACAGGCTCGCCATTCCGGCATTCCTGATCGGACCGGAGATTGCGGCCGGCGTGCCGGTGTTGCGCACGATCGGCAATGCCCAGGGCGACATACTTCTGGCGTTGAAATCAGGCAACTTCGGAGGCGAGGATTTCTTTGCGGCAGCGCTGGCGATGATGCACTGACGCGTCTCCAGCTTGTAGAGGTGTCGGCGGAAATGGAACCCGCCGCCATCGCCGATCTCCACACCATCACGGCGCTTGAACGCGCAGCCTTTGACCTCGTCATCCCCAACATTCGGCCATGGCGTCTCTGCCATGCGCTGCCGCGCGCCGCGCCGAAACGATAGACCTAGCGGTCGAACGTCCCGGAGCCCACTTCGAACAAAACGCGAACAAAACAGATAGGCGCGTGGGCGAGGCAGGCCTCAGAATATCGCGAAACGGTCAGATTCAGTATTTTGTGCCGCCATATGGCGCCTTTCAGGAGAATCCGGCGCAGTGCAGGTGACAAACTACAGTCACTGAAGGGCTCGGATCCCGGCAAATGCGAGGCCTTCCATAGAAGAGCGGGACAACGATCTCGCCTGCGGGAACAGAATATTCTTCTTCGAGAAACCGTGCTCCCATCGGGGCCGAACACTGGGGAATTCACGTGAGCAAGAGCCTTCCGGAATTCAAATACATGACATTCGATGTCGTCGGCACGCTCATCGACTTCGAGAGCGGCCTCAAGACCTGCTTCGCCGAGATCGCCGCCGAGGCGGGAATTACCGTCGACGGCGAGCAGGCGCTTAGCCTCTACCGCGCAGCCCGCTACGCCGAGGATGCAGGCCTCTTTCCCGACGACCTCGTGCGGGTCTACCTCGCGATCGCGCCGAAGCTCGGTCTGCCCGCCGAACAAAAATATGGCGAACGGCTGCGGGACTCGGCCAAGAGCTGGAAGGGGTTCGCCGACAGCGCCGCAGCGCTGGCCAGACTTGCAAAGGATTACCGCCTCGTTGCGATGACCAATGCCCGCCGCTGGGCCTTCGATTTGTTCGAGAAGGAACTCGGCAATCCCTTTTATGCCGCCTTCACGGCCGACGATACCGGCACCGAAAAACCCGATCCTGCCTTCTTCGAGAAGGTCTTCGCCTACGTTGCCGCGGAAGGCCATTCGAAGGACGACATTCTGCATGTCGCCCAGAGCCAGTACCACGACATCGGGATTTCCAGGGAACTCGGGCTGGCCAATTGCTGGATCGAGCGCCGACATGCCCAGAAGGGTTACGGCGGCACGATCGAGCCGGTCGAGTTCACCAAACCCGATTTCCATTTCACGTCCATGGCAGGCCTTACGGATGCCGTGGCTGCTGCACGCGCCTGACTTTAAAACCGCCACAGAAGAAAAGGGGAATGAGATGAACAGCAAGATTACCAATTGGACCAGCTCCGACGATGCCATGATCGAAACCGCCATCCGTCGTGGTGCGACCCGCCGCGAGCTGCTGCATATGCTGCTCGCAGGCGGCGTGGCCATGTCGGCCGGCGGGCTCGTGCTCGGCCGCGCCGGCAAGGCGCTTGCGGCGACGCCGGTTTCCGGCGGCTCGCTCAAGGCAGCCGGCTGGTCGTCCTCCACGGCCGATACGCTCGACCCCGCCAAGGCGTCGCTCTCCACCGACTATGTCCGGTGCTGCTCCTTCTATAACCGCCTCACCATCCTCGATCAGAGCGGCAAGCCGCAGATGGAGCTTGCCGAAGCGATCGAATCCAAGGATGCCAAGACCTGGACGGTGAAGCTGAAGAGCGGCGTCACATTTCACGATGGCAAGCCGCTGACATCAGACGACGTAGTCTTCTCTCTGAAGCGCCACCTCGATCCTTCCGTCGGCTCGAAGGTCGCCAAGATCGCCGCCCAAATGACTGAGATCAAGGCGATCGACAAACAGACCGCCGAGATCACGCTCGCCAACGCAAATGCCGACTTGCCGACCATCCTGGCGATACATCACTTCATGATCGTTGCCGACGGAACGACCGACTTTTCGAAGGCGAATGGCACGGGCGCTTTCGTCAAGGAGGTCTTCGAACCCGGAGTGCGCTCGGTCGGGATCAAGAACAAGAACTACTGGAAATCAGGCCCGAACGTCGATTCCTTCGAATATTTCGCGATCAGCGACGACAATGCCCGCGTCAACGCCCTGCTTGCCGGCGATATCCACCTCGCAGCCTCGATCAATCCGCGCTCGATGCGCCTCATCGAGGCTCAGGGAGAAGGGTTCACCTTGTCGAAGACGACCTCCGGCAACTATACCAACCTCAATATGCGGATGGACATGGAGCCCGGTAACAAGCGGGATTTCATCGAAGGCATGAAGTCCCTCGTCAACCGCGAACAGATCGTCAAGTCGGCGCTGCGCGGTCTCGGCGAGGTCGGCAACGACCAGCCCATTTCTCCGGCCAACTTCTATCATGACGCGGACCTGAAAGCGCGGGCCTTCGATCCCGAAAAGGCGAAGTTCCACTTCGAAAAAGCAGGCGTTCTCGGCCAGTCCATTCCGATCATCGCTTCGGATGCGGCGAACTCGTCGATCGACATGGCCATGATCATCCAGGCCGCCGGCGCTGAGATCGGTATGAAGCTCGATGTCCAGCGGGTGCCGGCCGACGGTTACTGGGACAACTACTGGCTGAAGGCGCCGATCCACTTCGGCAATATCAACCCGCGGCCGACGCCGGATATCCTGTTTTCCCTGCTCTACAGCTCGGATGCTCCGTGGAACGAAAGCCAATACAAGTCGGAGAAGTTCGACAAGATGCTGATCGAGGCGCGCGGTTCGCTCGACCAGGACAAACGCAAGGCGATCTACAACGAGATGCAGGTTATGGTCGCTCAGGAAGCCGGCACCATTATTCCGGCCTATCTATCGAACGTCGATGCCACCACGGCCAAGCTCAAGGGTTTGCTACCGAGCACGCTTGGCGGCCAGATGGGATACGCGTTTGCAGAATATGTCTGGCTCGAAGCCTGATAAGCCTTGGGGCCGGGGCTGCAGTCGCGCCCCGGCTCCGCCATTTGATTGGTCAAACTCAACTCGAACGCCAAAAGGGAGCCGCGCGTGAACAACCAGGTCTTATCCCTTGTGCTGGGCAGATTGCTCATCGCCCTGATCACCCTGGTGATCGTCTCCCTCGCCGTGTTCTTCGCAACAACGCTGTTGCCGGGAGACACGGCGGCGATCCTGCTTGGCCAGGCGGCCACGCCGGAAGCCGTCGCAGGTCTTCGCCAGGCCATGCATCTCGACGAGCCGGCGCTCTTTCGTTTCCTGCGCTGGTCCGTCGGACTGCTGCAGGGCGACCTTGGCACCTCCTATGCCAACCAGATGCCAATCGCCGATCTTATTGCCGGCCGCTTCGTCAATACGCTGAAACTCGCCGGCGTCACCGCGCTCTTCTCCGTGCCGATTGCGCTGACGCTCGGGATCACAGCGGCGATGCTGCGCGGCACGCTTTACGACCGGGTCGTCACCGTGATCACCATCGGCGTCATCTCCGTGCCGGAGTTCATGGTCGCGACCTCCGCCGCGCTGATCTTCGCCGTCTATCTGAAATGGCTGCCGGCGCTGTCTTTCGCCAATGAAATCCACAGTCTGGCCGACATGCTGCGCGTCTATGCCATGCCGGTGATCACCCTCACCTTCGTCGTCTCGGCGCAGATGATCCGCATGACGCGCGCGGCCGTCATCGAGACGCTCAACACACCCTATGTCGAAATGGCGCTGCTCAAGGGGGCCTCCCGGCCGCGCATCGTCTTTCGCCATGCGCTGCCCAATGCGCTCGGCCCGATCGTCAATGCCGTTGCACTTTCCCTGTCCTATCTGCTCGGAGGCGTCATCATCGTCGAGACCATTTTCAATTATCCCGGCATCGCCAAGCTGATGCTGGATGCCGTGGCCACCCGCGACCTGCCGCTGATCCAGAGCTGCGCGATGATCTTCTGCCTGGGCTATCTGCTGCTGATCACCATCGCCGATATCATCGCCATCCTTTCCAATCCGAGGCTCCGATGACCATGAGCAATTCCGAAACCACCACCGGCTGGCTGTCCGGAACCTCGTTTGGCTATCGCTTCAACATCGTCGGAGCAATCGGGCTTGCCGTCATCCTCTCCTGGGCGCTCGTCGCGATCTTCGCGCCGTTGATCATCCCCTACCCTGTCGGCGAGATTGTCGATCTCGACTATTTCGGCCCGATGAGCCGGCAACTCTGGCTCGGCTCCGACTATCTCGGCCGCGATATGCTCTCGCGGATTTTGATGGGCGCGCGCTACACGGTCGGCATCTCGCTGGCGGCGGTGACGATCGCCTGCTTTAGCGGCGTCGTGCTCGGCATGATCGCCGCGGTCGCCGGCGGCTGGCCGGACACCATCCTCAGCCGCTTCCTCGACGCCCTCAATTCCATCCCGAGCAAGCTGTTCGGCCTGGTCGTGGTCGCCGCCGTCGGCTCTTCGGTGCCGGTTCTGGTCCTGACGCTGTCGGTGATCTACATCCCCGGCGCCTATCGCTTCGCCCGGGCGCTCGCCGTCAACATCAATGCGATGGATTTCATCACCGTCGCGCGCATCCGCGGCGAAAGCACCCTCTATCTCATTCGCTCGGAAATCCTGCCCAATATCGTCGGGCCGGTGCTTGCCGACCTCGGGATCCGCTTCGTCTTCATCGTTCTGCTCCTTTCCGGGCTTTCCTTCCTGGGCCTCGGCGTCCAGCCGCCCTATGCCGATTGGGGCGCGCTCGTGCGCGAGAATATCGGCGGGCTGCCGTTCGGTGCGCCGGCGGTGATGTTTCCCTCACTTGCGATCGCCAGCCTGACGATCAGCGTCAACCTGCTGATAGACAACCTGCCGCAGAAGATTCGCGACCGGAGCGTGTCATGAGCAATTTCATTGAAATCCGCGACCTGAAGATCGAGGCCACCACCGATTCCGGCCGACGCGTCGAGATCATCAAGGGTGTCAGCCTCGACGTTGCCGAGGGCGAGATCGTCGCGCTGATCGGCGAGAGCGGTTCAGGCAAGACAACCATCGCCCTGACACTCATGGGCCATACCCGCGCGGGCTGCCGCATCACCGGCGGCAGCGTTTCGGTCGGCGGCAAGGACATGGTCACGCTCAGCGAGAAGCAGCGCGCCAAGGTGCGCGGCACCAAGGTCGCCTATGTCCCGCAGTCAGCCGCCGCCGCCTTCAATCCGGCCACAACGATCATGGATCAGGTGATCGAAGTCACCCGGATTCATCGGCTGATGTCGCCGGACGATGCGCGCGCCCGGGCAGTCGAACTCTTCCGGGCGCTGTCGCTGCCGGAACCCGAGACGATCGGCAGCCGATATCCGCACCAGGTTTCCGGCGGCCAGCTGCAGCGTCTGGCGGCAGCCATGGCGCTGATCGGCGACCCGACCCTCGTCATCTTCGACGAGCCGACGACGGCACTTGATGTGACGACCCAGATCGAAGTGCTGCGCGCTTTCAAGTCGGTCATGAAGAAGGGCGGCATAGCGGGCGTCTATGTCTCGCACGACCTTGCCGTCGTCGCGCAGATCGCCGACCGCATCGTCGTGTTGAAAGGCGGGGAGGCCCAGGAAACCGGCACCACCAACGAGATTCTCAACAACGCGAAGCATCCGTATACCAGAGAGCTGCTCGCAGCCTTTGAGCCGAAATCGCGCGGCGCAGCCGGATTGGCCGCCAATGTGACGGCGCCGCTTCTGAAGATCGAGGATCTCGTCGCCGGCTATGGACAGCGCCAAGCCGACGGCCTCCCCCTCGTTCGAGCGGTCGAGCATGTCAGCCTGAAGGTGGAGAAGGGGCGAAATCTCGGCATCATCGGAGAATCCGGTTGCGGCAAGTCGACGCTTGCCCGCACCATCGCCGGCATCCTGCCGGCCGCAATCGGCAAGATCGTCTTCGACGGCACCGAACTGCGCCGCAGCGCCCGCGAGCGCTCGCGCGACCAGTTGCGCGAGATGCAGATCGTCTTCCAATATGCCGATACCGCTCTCAACCCGGCAAAATCGGTGGAGGACATCCTCGCCAGGCCCCTGGTTTTCTACCACCGCATGGATCGGCAAGCGCGAAACGCCAGGATCGATCAGCTGCTCGACATGGTGCGACTGCCTCGCAGCCTGCGCCATCGCCGGCCGGGAGAACTCTCGGGCGGGCAGAAGCAGCGCGTCAACTTCGCCCGCGCACTCGCCGCCGATCCGAAGCTGATCCTCTGCGACGAGATTACCTCGGCGCTCGACACGGTGGTTGCCGCCGCGGTGATCGACCTGCTCAAGGAATTGCAGCGCGAACTCGGCCTTTCCTACATTTTCATCAGCCACGATCTCTCGGTCGTGGAGGCGATCTGCGACGAGATCGTCGTGATGTATGGAGGCCGGAAGGTCGAGGAAATCACGCCCTCGACGGTGAAGACGCCGACGCATCCCTATTCGCAGCTGCTCTTCTCCTCGGTGCCGACGCTTGATCCGACCTGGCTCGACGGTCTCCAGCGGGATCCTGAACTGGTGCGGGCCTATTGTCGGCAATGAGCGTCGGCGAGCGATCGTTTTGTCCGGCAATAGCGAATCTGAAAGATCGCGACGCGCTTTAAAGTATGAACGGAGACCCTGCCATGCCTGCACCGCTTGATCGCGTCGACACCACGCCGGATCTGCCCGCTGCCGCCGATGCGGTGGTGATCGGCGGCGGCATCGTCGGCGTTTTCGCGGCCTATTATCTTGCCCGGCGCGGATTGAAGGTTGCCCTCGTCGAGAAAGGCCTTGTCGGCGCGGAACAATCGAGCCGCAACTGGGGCTGGTGCCGGCAGCAGAACCGCGACGCCCGTGAACTGCCGATGTCGACGAAGAGCCTCGATCTGTGGGAGCGCTTTGCCGCCGAGACCGGGGAGGATACCGGTTTTCGCCGCTGCGGCCTTTTCTATCTCAGCAATAGCGACGAGGAACTGGCGGGCTGGGCACGCTGGCGGGATTTCGCGCGTTCGGTCGGCGTCACGACGCACATGCTGAGCGGCGCAGAGGCAAGCGAACGAGGGCGCGCCACCGGCGCCTCGTGGAAAGGCGGCGTGTTTTCGCCGACCGACGGCACCGCCGATCCGGCCCGCGCCGCACCGGCCGTCGCGCGGGCGATCCTGAAGCTCGGCGGCACTGTGCATCAATCCTGTGCGGCCCGCGGCATCGACATCGAAGGCGGCAGGATCGCCGGCGTCGTCACCGAGCATGGCACGATCCGGACAAAAATCGCGATCCTGGCCGGCGGTGCCTGGGCTTCCTCCTTCTGCCGCCAGCTCGGCATTCGATTTCCGCAGGCATCGATCCGTTCGTCGATCCTTTCCGTTTCGCCGGGTGCGAGCGGCCTGCCGGATGCGCTGCACACATCCGCGGTCTCCGTCACGCGTCGCAGCGATGGCGGCTACACGCTGGCGATCAGCGGCCGCGGTCGCGTCGATCCCACCGCACAACAGTTCCGCTTCGCACCACAGTTCCTGCCGATGTTCGCTCGGCGGTGGCGCAGTCTCGCACCCGGGGGCTTGGAGGGATTTCGCTCCGGCCACGAGTCTCTTGCACGCTGGCGGCTCGACAGGCCGACGCCGATGGAGCGCATGCGCATCCTCGACCCGGCGATCAACCAGGCCACCATCCGCCTGACGCATGCGCGGGCGCTCGAGCTTCTACCCGCCTTGAAGAAAACCGCCATCAGCGCGACCTGGGCGGGTTATATCGACAGCACGCCCGACGGCGTACCGGGGATCGGCGAGATCGCCACGCTTCCGGGTTTGATCCTCGCTGCGGGCTTCAGCGGCCATGGCTTCGGCATCGGCCCGGGCGCCGGCCATCTGATTGCCGATATCGCCACAGGCGATGAGCCGATCGTCGATCCCCGCCCCTATCACCCGGACCGCTTCGGGAAATCCGCCTGGGGCAAAGTGGCCGACTTTTAGATGTCGCTCGGTCGAAGGAGCCTGCCGTAAAGTGCCCTGTCGCCTCAAAAACCGGGGCAGCACCTGTTCAGGAGGCCACAGACATCCGGGGGCTGCTGGCGGAAGAGGCCCTGCGGCCATCGGCGGCAACGGTCTGAAAGTGGGAAATTCTTTCGTTCAACAGTTCCACCTGCTGGCGAAGCCGGTGAATTTCCGCGGTGTTTTCTTCAACCATGGCGGCGTTGTGCTGGGTGATGTGCTCGACGTCGCGAACGGCGTTGTTCACCTCGTCGATGCCCTTGTACTGGGTGGTCGTGGAGGCCGAGATGACCTGCACCAGGCCGTTGATCGAAGTGAAGTGCTCCATGATGGCAGATAGCGCCTTGCCGGTTTCCTCGACGAGCGTGACGCCCGCACCGACCTGCGATGCGCTGTTGGAGATGAGGTCCTTGATCTCGCGGGCAGCCTTGGCGCAGCGCTGGGCAAGCTCGCGCACTTCCTGAGCGACGACGGCAAAACCTCTGCCGGCCTCTCCTGCGCGCGCCGCTTCCACACCCGCATTGAGCGCAAGAAGATTGGTCTGGAAGGCGATCTCGTCGATCACGCCGATGATGCTGGTGACTTTCTCGGACGACCGGTTGATGGCGCCCATGGCATCGACGGCTTTGGCGACGACGGCTGCGGAATGCTCCGCCTGGCGGTGGGCTTCCGCGACCGAAAGCGACGTCTGACGGGCGTTTTCGGCGGTCGTCCGCACGCTGTCTGTGAGTTCACCGAGCACCCGCGAGCTCTCCTCAAGGGCGGCTGCCTGCTGTTCCGTGCGCCGCGCCAGATCGTCGGCAGCTCCCGAAAGATTGGTGCTGCCCTCGGCGATCTCATAGGTCGTATTGCGAACCTCGGCGAGCGTCAGCCGCAGCGCATCGATGGCGTGATTGTAGGTTTGCGCCATAGCGACATAGTCTGCGGCCAGATCCTCGCTCATCTCGGCGGCGAGGTTGCCACTGGCAAGCTTGCCGAGCATGTCGGAGAGCGCATTCAGAGCCTCGCTCTGTTCCGCCTCGATGCGCGCCTGCTCGGCGGCACGGCGGGCCTGCTCCCGCTCGTCGCGCGCTCTGTTCGTTTCGGCGACCTCTTCCAGCCGGGTCTTCTCAAGCGCCTGGTCGCGGAAGACGGTTACGGAGCGGATCATGTCGCCGATCTCGTCGCCGCGCTTGCCGTCGCCGATCGGGACATTCAGATCGCCGTCGGCAAGCCGCATCATCGTCTGGGTGATCCGCTTCAGCGGCCCGCGCAGGGTTTCGATCAGCATGAGGCCGCCGATGATCGCAAGCACCGTGCCGGCGATCATCGCCGCGAGCGACATTGTCGCCGAGCGCTGGCTGATTTCCCTGCCGCTCTCCTGCGCCGTGCTGACGAACTGTTCGAGCGTATGGCTTGCGTCGGCCACAAGCGCGGTCGCCGCCTCCTTGTCCGCGCGCCACCGGTCGGCGATCGATATCAGAAGCGACGTGTCCTTCTCGATCGTCGCAAGCGACGGCTCGATCTTCTTGGCAAGATCCTGCAGCGCGGCATTCTTACCGCTCAGGGGGACGAGCTTTGCAGCGCTCTCGCGCAATGCCTTGAGATCGGCGAGAACCGCATCCCGCGACGCGGCATCCAGCCGCCTGTTCAGTTCGCTCAGGTGTAGGCGCAGATCGTCGATCGATTTGAAAGCGGCATTGACGATCGCCGCCATCGAACGAAGCGTTGATATGCTCGCATCCATGCCGGTAAAGCGCTCGATCGCCGTGTCCGCATTGCCGGAGGCGAGTTTTGCAAATTGCTCCTGAAGGTCCTGCAGATCCTGATCGACGGGAGCGTAAGCTTCGAGCGTCAGGCTGCTGTCCTTGGCCATGGGGGCAAGCTTGTCCAGGACCGGCTTCAGCGCAGCGATCTGGCCTTGGGCCTTGTCGGAGGCAAGCGCCCCGCTGTCGCCGACCTCTTTGACGAGCGGCGGCAGAAGGCTGCCGATGGCCTGGGCAAGCTTCTGAGGGTCGGCTGCCGCTGCGGTCGCCTTGCGCAGTTTCGCAATGCGTCCCGCGAGATTCTTATAGGCCGAGGCATCGAGAAGCAGCGCCCGGACGAAGGCCTCCTTGCCATTCGCCTGATCCTGGAGAACGTCGAGCTGTTTGCGCGCCGTCTGGCTTTCCTTAAACAGCCCGGCCACCGCGTCGTCGATCGCCTGCTCGGTATTGACGCGCTCCTGCGACACGGCCCAAAGCGCGTCAGCGCCGCCCTGCATCTTAGCCCCGAGTTCGCGCACCGTGGCGATCTGCTGCTTTTGCGCAGGATCGATCAACATGGCATCGAGCGTCGCCGCGCCCTTCTCCTGATCGGAGATGCTGGCAATCAGGCGATCGCGCGTGGCCGCACTCGGAAGATCGGTAAAGGTGGTCAGCGAGGATCGCAGCTGCTGAAAACTGGAAAGCGTATCGATCGTCTGCCGGGTCAGGGTCATCTGGCCGTTCAGCGTACCGGCGGTGAAATAGCCGAAAAGACCGATGCCGGCGATCAGCACGATCAGCGGCACTACGAAGAAGAGCACCTTCGTCACGATCCGCATACGCTGCAACAGTCGGTCAATCAACGCCATAAGGAAGCCCCGCCCCAGGAAATTTCTGCTTCTCCGGCGCAACCGCTCACATCGACATACAGCCACGGCGGTCATGTCGGAGTGACCACAATTGGCAGTCGTCGCGCCAGGTTGCGACGATAGCCAGAACTCTTAAAAAAATGGTCAATGGTGTCGAGTTTTTCGGGACAAGCAAAACAGCGATCGAGGGCGCATTTGTGCGCCCTCGTCTCGTTTTCTCAGCCGATCGCCATCAGGCTGGCATTGCCGCCGGCTGCCGCGGTGTTGATCGACGTGGACACCTCCTCCAGCAGCCAGTTCAGGCAATAGGCCTCGGGATCGCCGGCCAATTCCTCGCTCGTGGCAGCCTGGACCAGCAGAAGCGGACCGGGCAGAGCAGCAATCTTCCGGTTGACGATCAGAACCCTGCCGCGATCCCCTTCGACCAGTGCGCCCGAGAATGGCCCGTCCTTTTCCCAAACCGACGTCCAGGAAACCCGGCTGGCGACAGCCGCCGGCAGATCGGCCAGGGCCGATTTCGGCAGGGAGCCGGCGTCGACGACCACGTGGTTGCCGGTCGACAGGGCCGCGGCGATCTGGCGATACAGCCCGCTTTCGGTCTGCGGCACGGCCAGAATGCGGCCGCGGGGATGGAGCGCGTAGAGATTTTGCTCTCCGACCGGGCCGACCAGTTCGCGTTCGAGCCCGAGCGCTGAACGGCTCGCATAGCCACGCGCCGCTTCCCCTTCGGCCGGCAAGCCCTTCTTGTCGAGCCAGACGATGTAGTCGCGAAGGGCGAGGTCGGTGTGGACAGAATCCTGCTGCGGCGGCACCGGAGCACGCTGTACCAGCCGGCCGATATAGAGCGGACCGCCGGCCTTCGGACCGGTGCCCGACAGGCCGCGGCCGCCGAAAGGCTGCACGCCGACGACGGCGCCGATGATGTTGCGGTTGACGTAGAGGTTGCCAGCCTTGATGCGACTGGTCACATGCGCGATCGTTTCGTCAAGCCGGGTGTGAAGCCCGAATGTCAGGCCATAGCCCGATGCGTTGATGTCGTCGATCAGGCGGTCGAGCCCGTTTCGCTTGAAGCGGACAACATGCAGGACCGGCCCGAAGATCTCCCGCGTCAAGTCCGACAGAGCCTTGATCTCGATGATTGTCGGCGGAACGAAGGTGCCCGCCGCGGCACTTTCGGGCAGCGGCAGTTGATCGACCTTGCGGCCGGCGCCGCGCATCTGCTCGATATGCTGGTCGATCTCGGCCTTCGCGCCATCGTTGATGACAGGACCGACATCGATGCTCAGCCGATCGGTGCGGCCAATCGTCAGCTCGCGGAAGGCGCCCTTCAGCATGGCGAGGGTCCGGTCGGCCACATCGTCCTGCAGGCAGAGGACGCGGAGCGCCGAGCAGCGCTGGCCGGCGCTGTCGAAGGCCGAGGCGATGACATCGGCCACCACCTGCTCGGCGAGAGCCGAGGAATCGACGATCATGCCGTTCTGTCCGCCGGTTTCGGCAATCAGCGGGATCGGCTTCCCGGTCGAAGACAGGCGTTCGGCCAGCTGCGCCTGGATCATCCGGGCGACTTCGGTCGATCCGGTGAACATGACGCCGGCTGTTTCCCGGGCACCTACCATGCCGGCGCCGAGGCGGCCGCTGCCGGGCACGAACTGCAAGGCGCCGACAGGCACGCCCGCCTCATGGAGGATCTTGACGCTTTCCGAAGCGATGATCGGCGTGACGCCGGCGGGCTTGGCGAGCACGGGATTGCCGGCCACCAGTGCGGCCGCCACCTGCCCGGTGAAGATCGCCAGCGGGAAATTCCATGGGCTGATGCAGACGATCGGGCCGAGGGGCGCATGCGACGGTCCGAGGGTCTTGCGCGCCTGCTCGGCGTAGTAACGCAGGAAGTCGATCGCCTCGCGCACTTCGCCGACGGCATTGGCGGCGGATTTGCCGGCCTCGCGCATGATGATGCCCATCAGCGTCTTGATGCGGTCCTGCATGATGTCGGCCGCCCGCTCCAGGCAAGCCGCACGCTCGGCCGGCGGCACCGCCGCCCATTGCGGCGCATGCTCGGCCGCCATCGCAACGATCCGGGTTGCCTCTTCGACCTTCAGCTCGGTGACCGTGCCGACGACGTCGCGGTGATCGGCGGGATTGAGGACGTTACGCATCACCCCATCCGTCGAGCCATCGGCAAGGATCGGACCTGCGTGCCATGGGCTGGCAGCCGAGGAGGCAAGCGTCTCACCCAGATTGGAAAGCGTCGCCTCGTTCGAGAGATCGAGACCGTCGGAATTGGCGCGGGCACTGCCGTAAAGCGCCTTCGGCAAGGCGATCTGCGCGTGGGGAGCGCCGACGACCGGCATGGCGGCGACGGTCTCGGCAGGATCGGCGATCAGCGCCTCGACGGAGACGTGCGGATCGGAGATGCGGTGCACGAAGGAGGAATTGGCGCCGTTTTCCAGCAAACGCCGCACCAGATAGGCGAGCAGCGTCTCATGTGTTCCCACAGGCGCATAGATGCGGCAGGGCCGGTCGAGCTTTTCCTTGCCGACGACTTCGTCATAGAGAGGTTCGCCCATGCCGTGCAGGCACTGGAACTCGTATTTGCCGACGGCGAAATCGGGACCGGCGAGATGATATATCGTCGCCAGCGTCTGGGCATTGTGGCTGGCAAACTGCGGGAAGACGGCGTCGGGTGCGTTCAGCAGCTTGCGCGCGCAGGCGATGTAGGCGACGTCGGTGTAGATCTTGCGGGTATAGACCGGATAGTCGTCAAGACCGTCGAGCTGGGCGCGCTTGATCTCTGCATCCCAATAGGCGCCCTTGACCAGACGCACCATGATCCGGCGACCGGAACGGCGGGCGAGATCGATGACATAGTCGAGCACGAAGGGGCAGCGCTTGCCATAGGCCTGGACGACGAATCCCAGCCCGTTCCAGCCGGCAAGATCAGGGGCAAAGCAAAGCTCCTCGAGCAGATCGAGCGAAAGCTCCAGCCGGTCGGCCTCCTCGGCGTCGATATTGAGGCCGATGTCGTAGCTCTTGGCGAGAACGGCCAGCGCCTTGACCTTCGGCAGCAGCTCGCCCATCACCCGGCCGGCCTGCGCCCTGACATAACGGGGGTGCAGGGCCGAAAGCTTGATCGAAATACCAGGACCGTCATAAATGCCGCGCCCGTCCGAGGCTTTGCCGATGGCATGGATCGCCTTTTCGTAATCCTTGAAATAACGCTCAGCGTCTGCGGCCGTCGTCGCGGCCTCGCCCAGCATGTCATAGGAATAACGGAAGCCGCGCGCTTCGAGCGGCCGGGCGCGCTTCAGCGCCTCCTCGATCGTTTCGCCGGTGACGAACTGCTCGCCCATCATGCGCATCGCCATATCGACGCCGCGACGGATGACCGGCTCGCCGGCCCGCGCGATCAGCCGCGTCAGCGCCGCCGACAGGCTGCGGTCGTTGACCGTCGAGGTTAGCTTGCCGGTGACGACGAGGCCCCAGGTGGCGGCGTTGACGAACATGGATTTGCCGCCGCCGATATGCGAGGTCCAGTTGCCCTCGGCGATCTTGTCGCGGATCAGCGCGTCGCGGGTGTCGGTATCGGGAATGCGCAGCAGCGCTTCGGCAAGACACATGAGCGCCACGCCTTCTTGGCTGGAAAGCGAATATTCCTGCACCAGCCCTTCGACGCCGGTGCCCTTATGCTTGGCGCGCAAGGCCTCGATCAGCGTACGGGCGGTGCTGCGAATGTCATAGCGCTTCGCCTCGGAGACGCGCGCAGCCGCAACGAGCGGCGGCAGGCATTCGGTTTCCGGGCGGCGATAGGCTGATGTGATCGCCTGGCGAAGTTCCGATTGCGGCCGGATCGGCGGGGCAAAGCCGGTGAACGGCGCGCCATTGGCGGGATCATTGGAGGATGCGGGGTCGATCGCTGCGTTCAACATGGGAGTCCCTGATCAGTGAATGTTTCGTCTAACGGATAAATGGAACAGCGGGCTCGTCGTCCCAGGTGGCATCGTCCGTAAAAATCGGGCCGGAATATTCCGTCTCGCGAAGCGGGCGCGCATTGGGCTTGTCGCGCTTGAGGGTGAATGGGGCTGCGACCGCTCTTATCGCCACCGGCCGGTAGTGAGCGAGCAGATCCGGTTTTTGATCGCCATCCGCTTTTCTTTCATGCATCTATGATCCCCCTTTTTGCGCGTCGCGGCTACCGATTTCGGCAATGCGCCCAGCGGCCGCGCCCTTCCTCCGATTGCCGAGCATAATCTATCACAGCCGAAAATCGCGATCTCACTTGATTTCAACAGTTTTCAAGCTGTATGAACTTATAAACCGAGCACAGAGAGTTCAAATGGCCACAGAAACCGACATCTTTAGTGAATTGGACCAGTTCGACAGAAAGATCCTCGCCGCGCTCGCCGAGGACGGCAGACTGTCGATCACCGATCTCGCGGCGCGCGTCGGGCTTTCGAAGACGCCGTGCCAGATCCGCTTCAAGCGGCTGATCAGTGACGGCTACATCGAAGGCTTCAAAGCCGTCCTCAACCCGTCGAAAATGCAGCTCGACCACATCGCCTTCGTCGAGGTGAAGCTTTCCGATACCCGCGAGGATGCGCTGAAAAGCTTCAACGACGCCATCAAGAAGATCCGGGAAGTCGAAGAGTGCCACATGATCGCCGGCAGGTTCGATTATCTCCTGAAGATCCGCACCCGCGACATCGGCCGCTACCGCCGCGTGCTGGGCGAGCGTATCTCGACGCTGCCCCATGTTGCCAGCACCTCGACGAATGTCGCTATGGAAACAGTCAAGGAAGCCTGGGACAAGTTCGGGTCGAGCCTTTCGTGAATGTGAAGCAGTTCAGCGATCTCTCGCTTTCCGGCCGCGTGCGCTCGGCTTCACCGGCACGCTCTTGCCGTACTCGTTCCACCATGCCGTCAAAGCTTCCATCGTGGGGCCGAGGCCCCGCGCTTTTTGCGTGATCTCATATTCGACGCGCGGAGGAACCTCCGCAAAGATCGTGCGGGACACCAAACCGTCCGCTTCGAGTTCACGAAGTTGCGCCGTCAGCATGTGTTGGGTGATGCCGGGAATAGCCTTTCTCAATTCGCCGAACCGATAGATCCGCTGATTGAGCAGCCACATGATTTCCAGCTTCCATTTGCCGGAAAGCAGCGCGAAGGCTCGCCGCATCTCTTCATGCATATTCACTTCTTCTTCAGCCATGGTCTGCTTTTCCATACTAACAGCAAGTAAATCATCCTACTTGCAAATATAAATGTTAGACGACATTTCTCTGCGTGCACAAGAAGGCGCAGGAAAAGCGCCTCTCAAAACAAACCGACAGACTCGACGAGAGGAATGTTGCTGCGTGGGCAGCGACAGGGATGAACTCATGCCTGAATATTACGTCTACTGGATCAGCACGGGACTTCTGTCCGCGCTCTACCTTGCCTCAGCCACCATCTATGTCACCAAGCGAGACTGGGTTCGCCAGGTTCTGGCGGAACTCGGATACAAGGCTTCCTATCTCATTCCACTCATGATCGTCATCAAGGTTCTTGGCCCGGTCGCGATCCTTTCACGCATCAGCATGCCGCTCAGTGATCTCGCCTATGCCGGCATCTTCTTCCACCTGCTGCTGTCGGGCCTCGCACATATCGGTGTTCGAAAACCCGCCGGCGCCCTGCCCGCGGCGATCGGCCTGGCGCTGCTCGTCACCTCGTTCCTGACGCAGAACGACGCCCGCCTCGTTCCTTCCCCCTACGTTCAGACCGCAGCGCGCTGACGTCCGATAACTTTAACCCAACCAAGGAGATAGAAATGGGCCGACTCAATGGAAAAGTTGCCATCGTCACGGGCGCAAGCCGCGGCATCGGCCGCGCCACTGCAAAGCTCTTTGCCGCCGAAGGCGCGAAGGTCGCAATTCTCTCGCGCACATCAGAAGGCGTCGAACGTGTCGTCGCTGATATCGTCGAAGCGGGCGGCACAGCACTCGGCGTCGTCTGCGATGTCGGAGAGACCGACCGGATCACGGCCGCGGTGGACCAGGTGGTAGCCGCATATGGCCGCATCGACATTCTCGTGAACAATGCTTTCGACGGTTCCGCGGTCTCGTCTTCGGTCATCGACCTCTCGGTCGAGCTGTTGCAACGAAACTTCGATACCGGGCCGATCGCCTATCTGCGGTTCATGCAGGCTTGCTATCCTCACCTGAGAGAAAGCGGAGAAGGCCGGATCATCAACTTCGGCTCGATGGCCGCCACCAGCGGGCTTGCTGGTTATGGCCCGTACAATATGGCCAAGGAGGCGGTGCGCGCTCTGACCCGCACGGCGGCACGCGAATGGGGCGCCGACAAGATCACCGTGAACAACATCCTGCCGATCGCCGACACCTGGGGTGCTGCCGAAAAGGAGGTTCCTCCGCCAGCGAATGCACTCGCTCGTTTCGGCTCGCCGGAAGAGGACATTGCGCCAGTGGTGCTGTTCCTTGCCAGCAAGGATTCGCAGTTCATCACAGGCTACAGCCTCACCCCCGATGGCGGCGCTATCATCGACAGCGCTCGGTAATCGCCGGTGAGCTAGGGGCGCAACAGGTTGCGCCCCTTTGTCCAATCGAGCGGTCCGGCGTGCTTTTGGGACTACCTACGACGGTAGCGAAAGGCTTCAACGAAGGCAGAAAACGCGGGAGATGGATGGCGCCGGCTGGGATAGTAGAGATGATAGCCTTGAAACGTCGGCATCCAGTCTGCGAGCACTTCGCGCAATTCGCCGCTGTCCAGATATCGCCGGACCAGATCCTTCGGCACATAGGCCAATCCAACGCCATCGAGAGCGGCATTGATCGCCGGCTCCATGTTGCTCAACACAAGCTGACCCTCGACCCGGACGCTGAATTCGCTGCCGTCCTTCTCAAATTCCCAGGCGTAAAGCGCGCCTGACGTCGGAAGCCGCAAATTGACGCAATTGTGGTCTGTCAGGTCCTGCGGTGTCGCAGGCATCACCCGCCCAGCAAAATAATCAGGCGATCCGACCACGGCATAGGAGACGTCGGGACCGAGACGAACGGCCACCATGTCGCGCGCGATTGCTTCGCCGAGCCGCACGCCGGCATCGAACTGGCGCTCGACAATGTTTGTGAAGCCGTTGTCGACGATGATTTCCACGGTGATATCAGGGTAGTCACGCAGAAATGCCGGCAGTCTGGAACGAAAAACCAGCTCGACGGCGTCGTCGGGACACACCAGCCGAACCAGACCTGAAGGCCTGTCACGCAATGCGCCGAGAGCGCTGATACCGGCGGCGATGCTCTCGAAATGCGGCTGGATGCTTTCGACCAGGCGCGTGCCCGCTGCCGTTGGCGCAACATCCCGTGTCGTGCGCGAAAGAAGACGGATGCCGAGCCGCTCTTCGAGCGCGCTGACCGTGTGGCTCAGAGCCGAGCGGGTGACCCCCAGCTTTGAGGCAGCGCGCGTGAAGCTTCGCTCCTTTGCCACTTCCAGAAACGCCCGTATTTCGGTGAATTCGTCCCGACGCATTGTTGAATATCCCTCACCACGACATCCAGATTATAGCGCCTACTCACGCGAAACCAGCCGGATTATCTATCCCGAGCAGACAGATGAACAGGTTGCGGCCGTTGGCCAATCGGGAGATCACCATGCGACACGGTATCGAAAACAAAATCGTCGTCATCACCGGCGCAAGCAGCGGACTTGGCGAAGCCACAGCGCGTCACCTCGCCGAGCGCGGCGCTTCGGTTGTCTTGGGGGCGCGCCGAACGAGCCGGATCGAAAGTCTGGCTGAAGAACTGAGGTCCAAGGGCCTGAAGGCGAAAGCGGTCCAGACCGACGTCACGGATCCACATCAGGTCAAGACGCTCGTCGACACCGCCGTCGAAGAATTCGGTCGGATCGACGTGATGCTGAACAATGCCGGGCTGATGCCGCTTGCGCCGCTCGAACGGCTGAAGCTCGACGAGTGGGATCGCATGATCGACGTAAACATCAAGGGTGTGCTCTACGGTGTTGCGGCAGCACTGCCCCATATGAGGGCGCAGAAATCGGGGCACATCATCAACGTATCCTCCGTCTACGGCCATGTGGTCGATCCAGGCGCCACCGTTTACTGCGCCACAAAATTCGCCGTGCGCGCGCTTTCGGAGGGGCTGCGGAAGGAAATGAAGCCATACAACATTCGCACCACGATCATCTCACCCGGCGCGGTGAGAACCGAGCTGCTCGAGCATATCAGCGAGAAGGACATTCAGGCCGGCACGCAGGAGTTCGTCAGCAAGATCGCCATCGGCGCTGACACCTTCGCCAGAACGGTCGCCTTCGCGGTGAATGAGCCTGATGACGTCGATATCAATGAGATCCTGTTCCGGCCCACGGCTCAGCCGGTCTGATTCAACGCGCCATGTCGACCACATCCCAATTCATGAGCCGGCGGACGATGTTAGGGCTAGCGCTGACGGCTGGCGCCATGCCGCGCCTGGCGACCGCACAGGAAGGCAGCAGCCCGGCGAGTCAGAAACCCACCGACGTCAGGATCGGAATAAGCTTCTGCAACCTGACCCTGACTGCAACGCTTTACGACAATCCCTCCGCGCTGGATCTTGCATCCATGCTGCCTTTGGACCTCAAGATCGAGGACTACGGCAAGAACGAGAAGATCGTCCATCTGCCACGCAAGCTCACGGAAGAAGGCAGTGCTCCCTTCGGCAACGAACAGCCGGGCGATCTTTGCTATTTCAAGCCCTGGGGAAACCTCGCCCTCTTCTACGGGGACTACCGTTGGGACGGACTGATCCGCCTCGGCCGCTTCGACAATGGTTTTGAGCCGCTGCTCATCAGGGGAGAATTCCCGGTGCGCATCGAACGGATCTGACAGCCGCCATGCCAGAAGCGGTTCTCCGACGGCTTGATCCGGTCTTGCTTTCGCAGGAATGACACCATCTGATGCAGTGCGAGGCAGGATCGCCGAAGCCAGACGGATGTTCGGCGGTCGAAATCGACAATGAGGATCAGATGGACCAAGGCCATAACCGGCAAGCGTCGACGAGCGAGGATCGGGAATCGCGCAGGCTGCAATATCTTCCCTGGGAACGCATCGCGTCTGACCTCGATCATCCCGCCCATCTCGCCCGCAAGGCGGCGCTTCGGCGCTCATGCGGCGCCGAATTGGCCGAGACGTCCTATATCGCCGAGAACGCCGCGATCTTCACCGAAAGCCTGACGATGGGCGAGCGGTCCTGGATTGCCGGGCAGGCGCTCGTGCGGGGCGATGTGGTCCTCGGCGACGATTGCTCGATCAATCCTTTTGCCTGTGTGTCCGGCAAGGTGACGTGCGGCAATGGGGTGCGAATTGCCTCGCACGCATCGATCGTCGGATTCAATCACGGCTTCGACGATCCTGATCGCCCCATCCATCGCCAGGGCGTCATCAGCCTCGGCATCGTGATCGGCGACGATGTCTGGATCGGCGCTAATTGCGTTATCCTCGATGGCGTCACCATTGGAAATGGCGCGGTGATCGCCGCCGGGGCCGTGGTCACGCAGGACATTCCCGCCCTGTCGATTGCCGGAGGCGTACCGGCAAAGGTGCTGCGGCGCCGAGGCAAGGCGGCCAGGAAATCCGGCATTGCAGATATCGAAGATCAGTTGGTCAGGCTCGGTCAGAAGGCGAAAGAGCAATGGCCGGATATTCTCGCCCGCTGGAAAACAGCTGAGGCCTATGAATCGCTGGAGGCGGACGGCGTCAGGCGATCGGCGATCCGGCATCTCTGCGATGCCATCGAGATCGCAGCCGGCTTCGGCCAGCTGCCGCGCGGGCTCGATCAGCCGCAGACCGTCCAGCGTCTCCAAAGTCTCCAGGACCGGGAGACAGGCCTCTTCCCGGAAGAGCATTCGCGCGTGCATGGCCGGGCGTTGAGGGAGGATCCGAAGGCACTCTACAATGTCCTTTCGGTCGGTTATGCGCTTGAATTGCTTGGCTCCGGACCACGGCACCCCATCCAGGCGGTGCAACTCGGCACTCAAGAGCTGGAGCAATGGCTAAGCGCCCTGCCCTGGTCGAGCCGGGCATGGCATGCCGGCAGCGTGGTCGATGCCATCGGAACCGCCATGTACTTCAATGCCAAGTATTTCGGCATCAAGGATTCGCGCCAGCAGCTCTTCGAGTGGCTGAGCCGCAATGCCAACAGCGTCTCGGGCCTGTGGGGCGAGCCGACGGCGCTGGAAGGATGGCTGCAGCCGGTGAACGGCTTTTACCGACTGACGCGTGGCACCTACGCGCAGTTCGGTATGCCGCTCCCGCACCCGCATGCCGCGCTCGAAACGGTTCATCTCAATTATCGCAATCACACGGGCTTCGTTGCTGAGAAATACAATGCCTGCAACCTGCTCGACACGATCCATCCGCTGCTGCTGATTGCCCGCCAGACCGATTATCGGCGGGCCGACGGCGAGGCGATCGCCCGCAATCTTATCTCAAGGGCCTTGGACAGATGGCGGGATGGCGAAGGATTCCCCTTCGCCGACGGTAGCGTACCGAGCTTGCAGGGCACGGAGATGTGGCTTTCCGTCATCCACCTGGCGGCCGATTTCCTGGACCTGTCGGATCGCTTCGCCTTTGTTCCGAAGGGCGTGCACCGGACGGCGACTCCGGGGTTGGGCTTGTAGCTTTGGCCTTTTCGATCAACCGTGCAATGATGCCGTCAGCCAGGCGGCGGCGAGATCGCGGGCGCTGCTTCGCTTGGCTTTGACGGGCACGATGACATTGTAACGCCCTTCGGCGGCAAGCTCGCTGCTGTCTGCCTGCACCAGGGTTCCGTCCTCCAAGAACGTGCCGACCAGCATGCGCCATCCCAGCGCCACCCCCTGCCCGGCGCGGGCGGCGGCGATGGTTTCGGTATAGTGGTTGAACCGAAGCGATGGCTTGACCTCGATATTGGCACCAATCAGCGAAACCCATTGCGACCAGTTGTACCAGGACCGATCGACAACGTCCGTTTCGATAAATTCGTCGGCCGAGCCTAACGGTCCATCTCCTCGGCGCCTGAGATAATCCGGAGAGCAGACGGGGGAAATGACGTCGCCACGCGAGGCGATGACGGTCCCGTCGCTGAAGGGCGGCAGGCCGTAGCGGATCGCCACGTCGACCTCTCCGCCATCGAGCGCGATCGGGCTGTCCTGGGAAATCACCCGTACCAGAATACCGGGATTGGCCCGGCGGAATTCGGCGAGCCGCGGCAGCAGCCAAAAGGAAGAGAAGGCCACGGTCGCTCCGATCGTCACCACGTCCTGGCTGCGCGACTGCATCGCCTCCACGCTTTCGGCAATATCGGCAAAGCTCTTTGCCAGCGTGGCGCCGAGGCTGATGCATGCCGCCGTCGGTTCGATCGCCCGGTGTTTGCGCACAAACAGGGCCTGGCCGAACTCCTCCTCCAGCAACGCAATCTGCCGGCTGACCGCCGCCTGGGTGACGCCGAGTTCGCTTGCCGCGGTCGTAAAGCTCTTCCGGCGCAGCACCGCTTCCAGCGTCACCAGCGCCGTCAGCGACGGGAGCCGTCTCCGAAACTGCATCTCAAAACCCCCTCTTGGCATGAGAAAAAATTATGCGAGCGTGATTTTTTATGCCGTTGAAAGCCCCACGATGCAAGGGCAACCTAGGGAAACTCTCACATAAGAGGTTCTCATGCTAAATAGGCTTCCATCTACCATTTCGGCACTGCTCGACTCCCGCTCGGAAGGCCACTCGCTGCCGGCCGGCCTCTATATAAGAGAAGACGTATTCGAAGCGGATATCGACGTCTTCTTCCACAAGCACTGGATCTGCGTCGGCCTCGACTGTGATGTTCCAGAGCCCGGCGACGCTACGGTCGTCGATATCGGCAAGACGAGCCTGATCCTGCTGCGCGACGACGACGGCGAAATCCGCGTGCTGCACAATGTCTGCCGCCATCGCGGCTCCCGTCTTCTCAACCCGGGCAGGACGATCGTTTCGAAGCTCGTCTGTCCCTATCACACCTGGACCTATGAGCTGACGGGCGAACTCAGCTACGCCCCCCATATGGGCAAGGAATTCGACAAGGATTGTCACGGTCTCAAGCCGGTAACCTTCAAGTCGATCGGCGGCCTGATTTACGTGTGCCTGTCCGACAATCCGCCCGAGGACATTGCCGTCCTCGAACAGGCGATGATCGAGCGGCTCGCGCCCTACGATATCCGCAATGCCAAGATCGCCCACCAGACCGACGTCATCGAAGACGGCAACTGGAAGCTGACGATGGAGAACAATCGCGAGTGCTATCACTGCTCCGCCAACCACCCGGAACTCTGCGTCTCCTTCGTCGATCTCGACTTCGGCTTCGATCCCGAAACGTTGAGCCCTGAGGATCGTGAACAGGCCGAGGAGCATTTCCGGCTTTACGAGGCGCGCACGCAGGCATGGGAGGCCGATGGCTTCCCCTCGGCTGCCGTCGAGCAGCTTTCCGACTGCGCCACTAACTTCCGCACGCAGCGGCTGATCATATCAGGTGCGGGCGAATCCCAGACCCCCGACGCCACCGCCGCATCGTCCAAGCTCCTCGGGCAGATGACCCGCAAGGATCTCGGCGACACGCATCTCTGGGGTCATAACAGCTGGAACCACTTCATGGGCGACCATGCCGTGGTGGCAACCGTTATCCCGCTCTCTTCAGGCAAGACGCTGGTCAGGACCAAGTGGCTGGTGCACAAGGACGCCGTCGAAGGGGTCGATTACGACCTCGACAAGCTGACGGATGTCTGGGTCGCAACCACCGATCAGGACGCCGATCTCGTCGCCCGTTCCCATGCCGGCGCTCTCGATCCGGCCTATCAGCCGGGTCCCTATTCCCGCTTTTCCGAGACGAACCTCGACAAGTTCGCCAGCTGGTACATCGACCGGATGCGCGCTCATGGATACTAGGACCCCGCAAGTGCTGCTCGCAAAGGCCGCCCTTCACGACGTCTGGAATCCCGAGGAAGACGATGCGCTCGTCTGCCTCGACGTCCAGCAGGAGACCCACGACGTCAAGACGTTCACCTTCGCCTCCCCTGGGGGGAAGCACTTCGCCTTCAAGGCCGGACAGTATTTTCTGTTCGACCTTGAACACAATGGAGAGGCTGAAAGCCGGTGCTACAGCATCTCCTCTTCGCCGCATCGCACGAACGCCTTCTCCGTCACGGTGAAGCGCGTTCCGGGCGGCAAGATCTCCAACTGGCTTCACGACTCGCTGGTTCCGGGCGCATCCGTCAAGGCGAACGGCCCGCTCGGCCATTTCGTCCGGTCCGAGACGTCGGGACCTAAGCTTCTGCTGCTCTCCGGCGGCTCCGGCATCACCCCGGTCATGTCCATTCTGCGGGAACTTGCCGACAGCTGCGAACCCGCCGATGTTGTCTTCATGCACGCCGCGCGCACACCACAGGATTTGATCTTCCGCGACGAGCTTGCCTGCATCGCCCGCAGGCTGAAGGGCCTTCGGCTGCACTTCCTCCCGGAGACCGTCGCCGGCGAGGCGTCCTGGCCGGGTCTCACCGGCCGTATTTCGGCGGACTATGTCAGGCTTGCGGTTCCCGATATCGCCGAGCGGACGCTGATGTGCTGCGGCCCCGCCCCGTTCATGGCGGCGGCCCGCCGCATTTCCACCGAGCTCGGCGTCCCCGCCTCGCACTATCTCGAGGAAAGCTTCGACGCCGCCGTCATCGACGAACCGGAAATCCCTGCAGTTCAAGAGGCGACTGCCAAGGTCTTTCAGGTGACCTTTTCGAAGCAGGCCCGCAGCATCGAGGTGACAGGCGATCAGAGCGTGCTCTCCTGCGCGAAGAAGTCGGGTGTCAGGATTCCATCCTCCTGCGCCAACGGCGTCTGCGGCACCTGCAAGTCGAAGCTGACATCGGGCACGGTCGACATGAACCACAATGGCGGCATTCGCCAGAGGGAAATCGACGCCGGATTCTTCCTGCCCTGCTGCTCGAAGCCGCTCAGCGATCTCGTCATCGAACGCTGAGCGACACCGCATTATTCACCGACAACAGGGGAGCACTCGGATGATGCGAGACGAAAACGATTCCGTCGAGCTGACCGGCTCGACCGTCTTCAAGGATGAGCGCAAGCAGGCCTACCTCAACCCCGAGGGAGCGGACCGGCCTCTCATCAGTCCTGTGCCGGCCGCGACGCTCGACCGGGCGCGCCGCTACCGGCTGGCGCGGCTGCGCATGAGGATGCGCGAGTGGGATTGCGGCGCCCTGCTGCTCTACGATCCTGTCAACATCCGTTATGCCTTCGACTCGTCGAATATGAGCATCTGGACGATGCATAATCCGTCGCGCTACGCGCTGATCCTGGCCGACGGCCCGGCCATCATGTTCGAATTCGAAGGCGCTGAGCACGTCAATGACGGGCTCCCCGGCATCGACGAGATCCGGCTGGCGAAGTCCTGGATCTTCTTCACCGCAGGCAACCTCGTGGAACCCCGCCTGAAGGCCTGGGCGGACGAGATCGCCGACATCGTCAAGGGCAATGGCGGCAACAGGCGCATCGCGGTGGACAGGCTCGAACCGGCGGGCGCCTTCGAGCTGACGGAACGCGGATTTACCCTTCTCGACGGCCAGGAACTGGCCGAACGGGCGCGGTCGATCAAAAGCGATGAAGAAATCGAGCTGTTGCGCTGGACGATCCGCGTCTGTGAAGCGGGAATGGCGCGGATGTACGAGGTATCGGAGCCGGGCCGCACCGAGCGGGAGATCTGGGCCGAGCTGCACTTCGAAAATGCGCGCAGCGGCGGCGAATGGCTGGAGACCAAGCTATTGACCGCAGGCCCCCGAACCAATCCCTGGTATCAGGAGTGTTCGGACTACGTCATCAAGCGCGGCGAGATGATCTCCTTCGACACCGATATGATCGGCCCCTACGGCTATTGCGCCGACCTCTCGCGCTCATGGACATCAGGCCACGTGGCCATGAACGCCAAGCAGAAGGAGCTTTACGCCGCAGCCAGGGACCAGATCGAACACAATCTGTCGGTCATCCGGCCGGGCATGACGTTCCGGGAGTTCAACGAACTGTCCTGGCAAATCCCGGAGAAATACCAGCCTTATCGCTACACGCTCGCCCTGCACGGCACCGGCATGGCCGACGAATGGCCGGGCGTGTTGCTGCACCCGGATTTCGATCCCGCTTTCAGCGGCATCATCGAGGAGAACATGGTGCTCAACGTCGAAAGCCTGATCGCCGAAGCCGGTTCCGAGAGCATCAAACTAGAAACCCAGGCCCTGATCACCGCCAAGGGCGCGGAGCGGCTGGACAGCTTTCCGTGGGAGGATATCTGAAACCTCTTCGCGCGAGGCGTCTCGGTCAGTGCGCCCTCAAAGCTGCAGCGCGATGCTGTGACGGCGTCTGCCCGAAAGTCCGCTTGAAGGTCCGCGTGAACTGCGAGGCATTTTCAAAGCCGACATCGAGCGCGATCTCGATAAGCGGCGCCTTCGACTGGACCAGGATCGATTTTGCCCGCTCCATGCGAACCCGATTATAGGCCTTGGCGGGAGACATTCCCGTCTTGTCGATGAAAATTCTCTCCAGCTGCCGCCGTGACAGCCCAACCATGCCGGCAAGCTTCTGGATCGATATGCTGCCGTCGACGAACTGCTCCATCGTAATCATCGCCGCCTTGACGCGAGCGTCGTCATAATCGTCGTACAGCGGACGGCGGGGCTGGATATCCGCCGGCGCCCGGGCCTTCTCAATCTGAAGCACTTCAAGCGCATTTCGCTCGGCATCCCGGCTGATATATTTCCTGACCAGCAAGGCCGCCATGTCGGCCGAACTGCTGCCGCCGGCGCAGGATCCGCGCTGGCGATCGAGATTGAAGAGCCGGTCGGACCGAACGCCGTGATCGGGGAACCGCTCGCGAAACTCCTTGTAATGCAGCCAGCTCACGCAGGATTCGTGCCGCTTCATCAGGCCGGCGGCCGCAAGAATGAACGAGCCCGTGCAAACGCCGATCAGCGGCACCTTCTTGGCATCCGCCTGCCTGAGAAAATTGATGGTCTGCTGATCGACAGGGTTTTCCACCGTCAGAAGCCCGCCGACGACCACGATGTAGTCGAATTTCAAAGGATCGACGAAATCGGAGGTCGGGGCAACCTGGACGCCGCAGCTTGAGGTGATCAGATGCCGCGTGCTGCCGATCACCTGCCAATCGGCAAGCACCCTTCCGGAGCGATCCTGCTCGTCGCTGGCAAGCCGCAGCGTATCGATGAAGAGCGCAAAGGCCGACAGCGTAAATGACCGCGACAGCACGAATCCCACTTTAAGCCGGGCGCCGGGTTTCGCGGCGCCGTCTCCCTGCCGATGCTGCTCCGGTCGCATAGTCATCTCCTTGCCGCCTCTCAAAACTCGGAAAATGCGCTCATCGAATTTGAAAACCGTGTGCCAGCGGATCACGGTCGTCAACGAAAATGGTGTTGTGGCCGATGACCCGCGCCCAGCCGCCGATGCTTGGAAGAATGCCGCGATAGGGTCCGACCCTCGCCTCAGCTTCGACCCGGCCCTCGAAAATGGTTCCGATCAGGCTTTCATGACGGTATTTCGACCCGACATCGAGCCGCCCCTTGCCATGGAGCTGGGCCATGCGCGCCGACGTGCCGGTGCCGCCCGGCGACCGATCGATGGCCTTGTCGCCGTAGAAGACCGCGCAGCGTCCGTCCGAGACGTCGTTGACCGGACGGTCGCACCAGATCGCATGATGCACGCCGCGGATCCTGGCATCGTCGGGATGGACGGGATCGCAGACGCCAGCAAGCGCCGATCTCAGCCTCTGGCTGCAGCCGACAATATCGGACGCCGACATGTCGTCGAGCCCGCTCCAATTCTCTTGCGGCTCGACGACCGCATAATAATTGCCGCCATAGGAGATATCGACCCGCAAACGGCCCATGCCGGGCACATCGACCTCGACATCGGCCTCGTGGAGATAGCTCGCCACATTGTGGAGACGAACGCTATCGACATAGCCGCCCTTCTCCTCATAGGTGACATCAACTCTGCCGGCCGGCGTTTCGATGGCGACCCTGCCGGGCTCGCGGGGCCTGACCAGTCCTTCCTCGATCGCAGCGGTCACGGTGCCGATCGTGCCGGCGCCGCACATCGGCAGGCAGCCGCTGACCTCGATGAAAAGGACGGCGAAATCGCAGTCTTCCCGGTAGGCAGGGTAGATGATCGAGCCCGACATGATGTCATGCCCCCTCGGCTCGAACATCAGCGCCTTGCGGACCCAATCGTGGTCGCGGACGAAGATCTCCCGGCGCTCGCCCATCGGCAGGTGCGGAAGCAGCGGACCGCCGCCGGCAACGAGGCGGACGGGATTGCCGCAGGTATGGGCATCGATGCAGAAGAAGCTGTTTCTCATCCTCGTGTCCTTGCTCATCCCGCTTTCGGCAACCTGTCGCGGTCGAGCAGGCCGCGGGACAACCGGTCAAGCAGAAGGGCGACCGCGACGATCGCCAGGCCGGCTCTCAGACCAAGCCCCATCTCCATGCGCGTCAGGCCGCGCGTCACCTCGGCGCCGAGCCCGCCTGCGCCGACGAGGCCGGCCAGCACGACCATCGCCAGCGACAGAAGAATGCACTGGTTGAGCCCGACCAGCAGCGTCTGCTTGGCCAGGGGGATTTCGATCTTCCAGAGGATGGAGCGCGGCGGCGCGCCGATGGCGCTGCCGAGTTCGATGAACACCTTCGGCACCTGGTTGAAGGCCAGCGTCGTCAGGCGCAGCATCGGCGGAATGCCGTAGACGATGGTGGCGATGATCGCCGGCACGCGCCCAAGGCTGAAGATCATCACCGCGGGAATGAGATAGACCCATGGCGGCACGGTCTGCATCACGTCGAGAATCGGGCGAACCACCGCCTCCAACGTCTTGTGCCGCGAGCACAGGACGCCGATCGGAAAGGCGACGAGCACCGAGATCATGACGGCGACGCTGACCAGCGCAAGGGTCTGCATCGATGCCGTCCACAGCCCTACAACCAGGCAGAAACCGAGGCAGAGACCGGCAAGGATCGCGGCGCGCAGGCTGACGGCAAAGAATGCCAGGACGACAACGATCGCGATCAGCGCATAGGGTGGCACGAAGAGCAGTGCCGCCTCGATTGCCGAAAGCACCGTTTCCACCAGATAGCTGATGGCCGCAAACAGAGGGTGAAGATTGGTGTTGAGCCAATCGACCGATGGCGCCAGGAAGGCGCCGGGCGAAAACTGAAAGGTCGAAAGATTCATGCTTTCCTCCCTGTTCCCAAGCGAGCGGCACTCTGGGTTATCCGGTCAATCACCATGGTCAATACCACGATAGCGATCGCTCCATTGATTGAGGTGGCGATGTCGAGTGTCCTGATCGCGCCGTAGATCGTCTCTCCGAGCCCGCCGGAACCGACGATGCCGGCGATGACGACCATGCCGAAGGCCATCATCAGACTCTGATTGATGCCCGCCATGATGCTCGGCAGCGCAAAGGGAAGACGGATCTTGAAGAACATTCTTGCCGGCGTCATGCCCAGCGCCTCTCCAAGTTCGATGAATTCCTTGGGCGTCATGCGGATACCGAGCGAGGTCAGGCGGATGGCCGGCGGCACGGCGACGATCACGGTCGCAATCAGCGCCGTCGCCGGTCCGTAGCCGAGCAGGGCGATCGCCGGCAGCAGGTAGATATAGGGCGGAAGCGTCTGGATCAGATCGAGACCCGGCTCCATGAAGCGATCGAGAGCGGTGAAGAAGCCGGCGGCGATACCGATCGGGATGCCGATCGCCAAGGCGATCGCGGTCGCGGTCAGGACCAGAGCGAGCGTGCTCATCGTCTCCGGCCAGAGCCCCATCGAAAAACAAAGCGCCAGCGCGACGCCGCTCGCGAGGCCGAACCAGAGATTGACCGCCCGCCAGCCGATGAGCGCCGCGACCAGGGCGATCACGTAGAAGGGCGGAAGCTGCAGGAGCCAAAGGATGCCGTCATAAAGCCCTTCGAGAACCTGTCTGATATAGTCGAAGAGGAATTCTCCGTTGTCGCTCACCCATTCGAGCGCCGAGTCCGTCCATTCGTCGAAAACATCGGTGAAGGCTGAACTATCCATGTCAATCACCTCCAGTTGGGGTCACGCTGCCGTGAGATCGTGGGCGGAGGTCCCCTTGACGCCCATCAGCAGGCTGCGCGGCGTGACCACGCCGACGACCTGATCGTTGTCGACGACGGCGATGGCGTCACGCTCCGACTGCATCGTCAAAGAGATGAGCTCGTCGATATCGGCGTCCGGCGTCGTGCGCGCCAGCGAGGCGATGTCGAAGGTCGGCGCGCCTTGCTGGAATTCGGCGACACTGCGCATGACGGAATGCGCCTTGATCAGGTGCAGGCGGGAGATGCCCGCGACGAATTCGGCGACGTAGGCGTCCGCCGGGTTGAGGATGATTTCCTCTGCCGTGCCAGTCTGGATGATGACGCCGTCCTTCATGATCGCGATGCGATCGCCGATGCGGATCGCCTCGTCGAGATCATGGGTGATGAAGACGGCCGACTTGCCGAGAGCTTTGGTCAGCTGGCGGAATTCATCCTGGAGCTGGCGCCGGATCAGCGGGTCGAGCGCGCTGAACGGCTCGTCCATCAGGATGATCTCGGGGTCGGAGGCGAGCGCCCGGGCAAGCCCGACGCGTTGCTGCATGCCCCCGGAAAGCTCACTAGGATAACGGCTCAGCCAGTCGGCGAGGCCGACCTTCTCGAGGGCGGCGGCAGCGGTCTTGTTTCGCTCCGCCTTCGCAATACCCTGGACCTCGAGGCCGAAGGCCGCATTTTCGAGCACCGTCCGGTGCGGCAACAGCGCGACGCTCTGAAACACCATGCCGATGTTCTTGGCGCGCATCTGCCGGAGATCGACCGGCGACAAGGAGGCGAGGTCGCGTCCCTTGACCAGGACCTTGCCGGAGCTCGGCGTGATCAGCTTGTTGAGAAGGCGGATGAGCGTCGATTTTCCGCTTCCCGACAGTCCCATGATGCAGAAGATTTCGCCGCGCCGGACCTCGATGCTCGCATCGGAGACGCCGACGACGCAGTTGAATTCCTTGAGGACCTCTGTCTTGCCGAGGCCGCGCTCCTTGATCGATTTCATCGCGGCGGCGGACTTGCCTCCGAAAACCTTCCAGAGGGATTGGCAGTCGATCAGGACATCCTTGGCATCGATATTGGCGGCTTTCATAGCGATCCCCTTTGAGCCAATGGCGCTGGCTTCTTCATTCGGTTTGAAGATGGCCGCCCGACGGATCGGGCGGCCACGATGCGATTACTTCTTCTTGATGTTTTCCCAGCGCTTGATCAGGTCGGCATGGCTGCCGATCCAATCCTGCACGGCCTGGTCCATGGTCTTGCCGTCCTTGACTTCGCCGTTGATGGTGGTGATGTCGGCGATCGGCACGTAGACGCTGGCCATGACTTCGCGGGCATGCGGATATTCTTCGGAAAAGCCCTTATGGCCGATCCAGTAGTAGCTCTGCGGCGGCGGGAATACGCCCTTCGGATCCTTGAGGTACTTGACCTCGTACTTCTGGACCATCCAGGACGGCTCCCAGATCGTGACCGCGATCCACTCCTTGCGATCGTAGGCGGATTTCAGCGCGGCCGTCATCGCGGCGGTGCTGCCTTCGACGAGCTGGAGCTTGAGGCCGTAATCCTTGACCGCATTCGCCGTATCGCGCATCAGGCCGGCGCCCGGTTCGATGCCGATGATCTTGCCGCCGAACTTGTCGGCGTTTTCATTGAGCTGTTCGAGCGAGTCGATCGGAACGTATTTCGGAACGGCGACGCCCTGATAGAGGCCGTGCGAAACCGGCGAAATCTTTTCGAGGCGGTTCTTGTTCTTGTCCCAATAGTCCTGGGCGACGTAGTCGGTCTGCGAGGTGAGAGCCTGGATATCGCCCTTGGCAAGAGCGGCATAGGCAATGCCCCATTCGGAGAACTCGGTCACCTTGACGGTGTAGCCGGCATCTTCGAGAACCTTCTTGGTAATGCCGGTGATGGGCGTCAGATCTTCCCACGACATCGTGCCGAGGGTGATCGTCTTTTCCTCGGCGCGAGCAGGAAGGATGCTCATCCCGATCACCGCAGCGGCGCAAAGCGCCTTCCACAAAATCTTCATTGTTTTTACTCCTGGTTTTCGTTCCCGTACTCATCGAAGTCTGCAGGCGGCAGTCTTCACATTGCGCGGCGGAGGGATCATCCCTCGCGGCCTGCACGCAATTCCTGAAAGCGGATGACCGAGTTGACGCCGAGCCATGCAATGGGCTCGGGCGGCAGCCTGGTCGGCTCCGGCTGGTTCTTGTATTTCTCAAGCTCAGGGCTGGCGGCGCTTGTCGCGAGATCGGCGGCCATCATGCCGGCGAAGGTGCTCTTGACGGTGCCGAGACCATTCTCGCAGCAGGCGGAAAAGAGCCCCTCTTCGACCTCCCCGAATGCCGGCACATGGTTTCTGGAGAGGCAGAGCGCGCCCGCCCAGCTATATTCCATTGGCAGGCGCTCCATCCCCGGAAAACGGGCATCGAACGACCGCCGCTGTTCGGCAGCAATTCCGGCGACGCGCTTCTCCGACACTTTCAGGCTCGGGTCATAGGTGAACCTCGTCCTGACGACGATCCTCGAAAGCCCGTCCTTGGTGATCTTGCGCACCGTCGCGCCCATCGGATCGGCCGGCAGCAGCGCCCAGCGATCCACACCGGTGACATCGCCTGCGAATTCGTTCTGCGAAAAGGCCGAGGTCATCGACGCATAGGTGAAGATATGCATCAGCCTTCCGCGGAAATGACCGAAGCTTTGAATATGGCCGTTCACACCGAGAATGACCTTCGGCGCCGAAACGGAGCCGCGGGCGGTCTTCGCCTTCCAGGTCCCGCTTTCACGCGAAAGCTCCAGCACCGGCGAATGCTCGTGGATGGCGACCTTCGAATGGAGGCCGTGCGCCAGGCCTCTGATATAATCGGCCGGCTGGATCATCACCGCGCCGGGCGTGTAGAGGCCGCCGCGATAATAGTGCGAGCCGGTCATCTCCCGCATCTGGTCGGCATCGAGAACGCGATGCTCCTCGCCGATCTTCTCAAGTGACTTCCTGTAATTGTCGTTGAGACCCATTCCCCGCTCGGAGGCCGCGGCATTCACCTTGCCCGAGGGATCGAAGGTTTCCCGGGACAGGCCGTATTCGGCCGCGACATCGGCTGCGAAGGAGATCGCCAGCCGGTTCTGCCGGATCTCGTCCTTGGTCGCTGCTTCGTCGGCGACCGAATACTCGCCCGAAGACAGGTTGTGCGGCACGTCGATCATGAAGCCGGAATTGCGCCCGGCCGGACCCTTGGCGAGTTCGCGGGCCTCCAGGACAACGATCTTGTCCTCAGGCCGCGTTTGCGAGAGGCGGCGGGCCGCCGACAGGCCGGCAAATCCGCCGCCGATGATCAGCCAATCGGCGGTAATGTCGTGTTCAAGCGCCTTCACGGGAAAGGCGCGTTCGCTGGTCGCCTCCCATCCCGAAACGCCGGTGTCGGTCGGCAGGTGCTTGATCACATGGCGGCTCATCGGATCGTCTCGTCGACGGAGCGCTCCGAAATGTCGATCCAGATGGTCTTGAGCTCGCAGTAATTGTCATGGGCGAAGACCGACTTGTCGCGGCCGCCGAAACCGGACTCCTTGTAGCCGCCGAACGGCGTGGTGGCGTCACCTTCACCGAAGCAGTTGACGGTGATCAGGCCGGCCCGGATGTCGCGGGTCAGCCGGATCGCATTGCGCAGGCTGCCCGTATAGACGGAGGCCGTCAGGCCATAATTGGTATCGTTGGCCAAAGCGGTCGCCTCGGCGAGCGTGTTGAACGTCGTGACCGACAGGATCGGTCCGAAGATTTCCTCCTGGAACAGGCGGCTGGCCGGCGTCACACCCTCGACCAGCGTCGGCTCGATGAAGATGCCGTTATAGGTTTCGCCGCCTTGAGTGACGGACAGCTTCTCCGTCTTGGCATCGTCGAGGAAGGATTTCACCTTCTCGAAATGCGACTTGCTGACGAGCGCGCCGATGCGGTTTTCAGGATCGAGCGGATCGCCCGTCTTCCATTCGCGCATATAGGCGCCGATGCGCTTCATCAATTCATCCTTGATCTTGGAATGAACGATGAGACGTGAGGTGGCCGAGCAATTCTCGCCCATGTTCCAGAAGGCGCCGTTGACCACCTGCTCGGCAACGAGATCGAGGTCTTCGGCATCGTCGAGAACGACCGCGGGGTTCTTGCCGCCGCATTCGAGCACGACCTTCTTGAGGTTCGAATCCGCGGCGTAACGCAGGAAGCGACGGCCGGTCGGCGTCGAGCCGGTGAAGGCCACCATGTCGACATCATTGTGCAGGCCGATCGGTTCGCCGACCTCCCGGCCGGAGCCGGTGACGACGTTGAACACACCAGCCGGAATACCGGCTTCGTGGGCAAGCTCGGCGACGCGCAGCGTGGTGAGCGTCGTTTCCTGCGCCGGCTTGACGATGACCGAGCAGCCGGCGGCAAGCGCCGGGCCGATCTTCCAGGCCAGCATCAGCAGCGGGAAATTCCACGGCAGCACGCATCCGACGACGCCGATCGGCTCGCGCACGATCATCGTCAGCGCATTGGCGCCGACCGGGGCGGTGTTGTCATAGAGCTTGTCGATCAGCTCGGCATGCCAGCGCAGCGTATGAATGGTATCGGGAACGTCGACCGTCTGGCATTCGCGCACCGGCTTGCCGCTGTCGAGGCTTTCCAGAACGGCGAGCTCGTGTCTGTTGCGCTCCAGGAGCTTGGCAAGCTTCAGAAGCACTTCCTTGCGCTCACCCGGCGAGCGAAGCCGCCAACGCCCATCGTCGAACGCATCCTTCGCCTTCTCAACGGCGAAGTCGACATCGCTGGAATCGCAGGCGGCGATTTCGGCGAGGACTTCGCCCGTCGCAGGGTTCGTCGAGGTGAAAGTCTTGCCGGAATTTGCCGGACGAAATGCGCCGTCGACGAAGGCGTTCGTCGGAAACTGAAGCTCGGCGGCGATCGCCTTGTATTCGGCGGCGGTCAAGGGTTCATGCATGATTGGCTCCCGACGTGATCTGGGCGACCGTGCGCTTCAAGGTGGCGACGACGGTCTCAAGGGTTCTTTTCTCTTCGGAGTTCAGTCCGCGCAGCGGCGCCCGCACCGGGCCGGCTTTGAGGCCGATGATCTCGCAGCCGTGCTTGATCGACTGGACGAATTTGCCGCATTCGAGGAAATCCATCAGCGGCAGCATCGCGCTCATGATCGCCCGGCCCTTGTCGAAGTTCTTTTCGAGGACGCAGGCCTCATAGAGGGCGACATGCTCGCGCGGCAGGAAGTTGGAACCGGCGCAGACCCAGCTCTTCGCACCCCATGCGAAGAATTCGAGCGCCTGGTCGTCCCAGCCGCAGGACAGCGCAATATGCGGAAACTTCCGGGCAAGCCGGTGAAGATTGCCCATGTCGCCGGAGCTTTCCTTGATGGCGATCACATTCTTCGACTTGCCGACGCGGGAGAAATACTCCTCGCCCATCACCACGCCCATGCGGGCGGGATAGTTGTAGAGCATGATCGGCAGGTTGGCGGCGCGATCGACCGTCAGCGCATGGACCGCGTTCTCGCGTTCGGTCGGCAATGCGTATGGCGGTGACGACACCAGGATCGCATCCGCGCCGATTTCCTTCGCCGCCTTGGCGTATTCGACCGAATCTTCGGTCCGCGTGGCGCCGGTGCCGATGATCAGCGGCAATCGCGTGCCGATGACTTCCTTCGCATAGGCCGCGAGTTCGTGACGTTCCTGGCCGCTCTGGGCATAGTATTCGCCCGTCGAACCGCCGACGATGATGCCGTGGACACCCGCCTCAATCAGCGACTCGAGCACGGCGGCAAATCCGGCCCGGTCGATCTGACCATTCTTGTCGAGCGGCGTTACCGCCGGCGTATAGATCCCCTCAAACTTCACGACGACTTCTCCAATACTTGCGTGGCCGGACCGCCGAGGAAGGCGTCCGCTTTCAGGCCTTGCGGGGCGATGAACATCTCCATGTTCTCGCGGGACAATTCCCAGTGTTCGAAAACGAGATCGACAACGGCATTCTCATCATGAGCGCCGAGCGCTGCGATGAAGCCGTCATGGTGGTCGACCGCCACCTGCAGCCGCCGCCGCATATCCTCGTTCCTCGGCCGGAAGAACGTGTGACCGATGCGCGCATGATCGATGAGCAGCCGGCCGAGGCTCGGCTGCAGATAGACGTTGCACGACATCTCGCCGAAGATTTCGTGAAAGCGATTGTTCTCAAGAACCATCGCCAATGCGTCCATGTTCTCGCTGGCAGCACGGAACCGCTCCTGCGTCTGCTTTAGGTCCGACAGCTGAGCGGGCTTGAAGTTCTGCACGGCGAGACGGCCGATCGCCGCATAGATCATCGGCGCAACGAGAAAGAAATTGCGAAGCGTGGAGTGGTTCATCGGGATGACCCGCGCACCCCGGTTCTCGCGGATGTCGATATAACCCTCGCCGGCGAGGCGGCGGAAGATATCCCGCACCGGCGTCCGGGAAAGCCCGTACCGCTCGCTCAAACTCGCCTCGTCCAGATCGGCGTCCGGGTCCAGTTCCATCGTCAAAATCTGGCGCTTCAGGTCGTCGTAGAGATTGCTCTTCGGTGTCTTCGCCATCGTCGATCTCCGGCCATTTGTTGCTCTACGCCCTGAAGATGGCACGCATCCCCCAGGGTGTCAAACGATTGTGTACTTTGCGTACACAATTATTATTCTGAGGATACACAATAACACGCGACCCCTGGAGAGCGGCCGTCAGACTTGATGCGGCTGATGGGGTGAACAGACATCCACAGCGGAAAGCTCCGCCGCGGCATCGCGGGTTTCTTTCCAGACGGGTTATCGTGGCAGGTCAGGAGAATTCTCTGCAGCCGACATCGATGCGCTCTTGCATCCATCGATCATCAGGCGCCCGAGGCCGGGTGCCGGCAAGCCGGCGGTGCGCGGCCATCGCGGGATATATCGATATCCGGACAGCGGCGAGGGCCGGGGAGCGCCGAGGTCGGCGCTCCCCGGTGGATTACGAGGCGAGAACGCCGCTCTTCTTGGCGGTCCAGGTGGCGATATAGTCCATCAGGCCGGGGTTGAGGCAATCGTATGGCTCGATACCAGATGTCTTCAACTGC
This sequence comes from Rhizobium sp. RSm-3, assembly GCF_001854685.1. Classification (NCBI taxonomy): domain Bacteria; kingdom Pseudomonadati; phylum Pseudomonadota; class Alphaproteobacteria; order Hyphomicrobiales; family Rhizobiaceae; genus Rhizobium; species Rhizobium sp. RSm-3. The sequence continues at coordinate 117,962 of NZ_MAWZ01000010.1, forward strand.
GCTCTGACGGCATCCATCTTGCCAGGATCGAAGCCGCTTTCGATGATCGGCGACACGAAGGCCGGGCTTTGCCCAGCCGCCTTCCTGGAAGCGCTCAGGATGGACAAAGGACAATCCCTGGAAGGGATGTTCGCGCTCGACCGGCCCGTACATATGCACGCCGCATTCCTTGCAGGCGTGCCGCTGGATTAGGGCCGAGGCATCGACGACGGCAAGTTTGTCGCCGTTCTCGAGGACTTCGACGCTCTCGGTCGGCGCAACCGCCACGACCGAAAAGGCCGCACCCTCGGGCTTCCAGCACTTGCGGCCGCAGGCATGATGCGTCGAAATAGCTGAAGGCGCTTTCCGAGAGCACGAAGCGCAGTTGCATCAGCCTGCCGGTCGCATCATCGACGAACACCAAGAGCGAACACGGATCTCCACGATCCTCAAACCAGCGATTCTCGGACTGGCCTCACGCCGCAACCGCGGCTGATGAAACGTCCGCCGCTGCTTGCGCGACAGCCAAAGCCCGGCCTCCGACATCCAACGACCCAGCGTCTCGCGCGACACACGCAATCCATCGCGCTCGGCAAGCTTCTCGGCCGCCCAGAGTTTCCGCCCCTCAAAATGCGCTGACGGTGAGCGCAGCGCAGAATATGAAGAGAGTTGCGGAACTAAATCGCCGGGCAAACAAGGGTATCTGTTTTTCACCTCCCAGAACGATCCTGCCCATCGATAGCCAGACGGCGGAGGCGAGAAACACCGTGGAGGCGAGAACGGCGACAATGGCTATCGATGATGCCTTCTGCGCGGGAGGGATTATTGTCAGCCCGATTATGAACCCCTTGGGATTCAACAGGGTGGTTAAGGCCAGCTGCCGTATTCTTACGACCGTGACAGGGCTCGATCCGACACCCCAGAGCCGGAGCGCGAGGTAGAAAACCCAGGTCGCCGAAGCAAGTTTGACGGCCTGCGAAATCGCGGGATGATCACGGAGAATGGGAGCGGCTAGACCGGAGACCGAAAGAACAATCGCAAGATAGGCGAAGACGACCGTTGCAAGAACCATGATCGCCCGCCTGGAGGTCAGCCCCTGAGATGCGATCGCCAATATCGCATTGGTTGGTCCGGGCAAAATGAGAAGCGTGAAAACGCTCGCAGCAAGAGGAAGAAGATGCACTGTTATAAGTCCTTCGGTTCCTGCATTGCTGACAGGGCCGGCCTGACGGGTCGTTGATAAAGATCATTTTCAGCTGGAACATTCTCCGTTGCCTGCCGTTTATTTCAGTCAAACTTGAGGTTTCTCCATGCCTCGCATGATCAGCTTCATGCTCACTCGATTAGCCACGGGCTTCGCAATTGGATGCGTTGTGGGGTTTCTGGTTTGGCAGAACGGCTTTTTGCCCTTCGGCTCCGCGGCAGGGGAGGTTCAGCACTATATCGCCCAGGGTCTGTTTATCTATCTCTTCGCGAGTACGATAAGCATGGGCTATCTCGCTACAGCGCTTCTGCTGGAAGTGGAGTAGTCCCTTTTTCATCCAAGTCGCGACCTATAGAAAGAGCGGGCAAACACCGAGTACGACGCTTCGGGCGGACTTCGCGCCTGCACTTCGGCCATGATCATATTCCGCGTCTTGCCCTGTATTCTCAGGCCACCATCCTTGCCAGCGCGCAGCGCGACCAGAGCGAATGCAACGCCTCGACGAGATGAGCTATATCGGCATCCGAATGCAGCGGCGTCGGCGTGATGCGCAGCCGCTCGGTCTTCTTCGGCACGGTGGGGTAGTTGATCGGCTGGACGTAGACGCCGCAATTGTCGAGCAGCAGGTCGGAGATCCACTTGCACTTGGCGGCATCGCCGACCAGCACCGGCACGATATGGCTCGGATTGGGCACATGCGGAATGCCGTTCTGGTCGAGCAGCGCCCGGAGCTTGCGCACCCGGTCCTGATGGCGGGCGCGCTCGAACTGGCTGACCTTCAGGTGCTGGATCGAGGCGACCGCACCGGCAGCAAGCGCCGGCGGCAGCGCCGTGGTGAAGATGAAGCCGGAGGCAAAGGAACGGATGAAATCGCAAAGGGCTGCCGAGGCGGCGATATAGCCGCCCATCACCCCGAAAGCCTTGCCGAGCGTTCCCTCGATGACGGTCAGCCGGTCCATCAGCCCCTCGCGCTCGGCAATGCCGCCGCCGCGCGGGCCGTACATGCCGACCGCATGCACCTCGTCGAGATAGGTCATCGCCCCGTATTTGTCGGCGAGGTCGCAGATTTCCTTGATCGGGGCGATATCGCCATCCATCGAATAGACGCTCTCGAAGGCGATCAGCTTCGGCGCCTTCGGATCGGCAGCGGCCAGCTTGGCTTCGAGATCGGCGACGTCATTGTGCTTCCAGATCACCTTGCCACACTTGGCATGGCGGATACCCTCGATCATCGAGGCATGGTTCAGCGAGTCGGAGAAGATGATCAGGCCGGGGATCCTGGCGCCGAGCGTGCCGAGCGCTGCCCAGTTGGAGACATAACCCGAGGTGAAGATCAGCGCCGCCTCCTTGGCGTGCAGATCGGCCAGTTCCCGTTCGAGCATGACGTGATGGTGGTTGGTGCCAGAAATATTCCGGGTGCCTCCCGCACCCGCGCCACAGTGGTCGATGGCGTTTTTCATCGCCTCGATCACCTTGGGGTTCTGGCCCATGCCGAGATAGTCGTTGGAGCACCAGACCGTGACTTCCTTTTCGCCATCGGCCGTATAACGCGTCGCGCGCGGGAAATTGCCGCGGTGGCGCTCGAGATCGGCAAAAACGCGGTAACGGCCCTCGGCATGAAGCCCGTCCAGCTCGTTTTTGAAAAACGCTTCGAAATCCATCATCTGCTCCTTCTGCATGCCCAAGCGATATATCCGGAGGGCGTCCGCGTATTTGATCTTCGTCAAGTTCAGCAAGGAGGCCGCGACCGCCCATTCCACGCCGCGATCCATCGAACCGCGACTTCATTGCTTTCAATCAAAGAAGAAACCGGCGGCCGGGCTAAGGTCGGCGCGCGAGTCGGGAGTTTCCGTGTCAAGCAGGGAAGTTGACAGACGGCTTGCCCGATCTGGAAGATCGAGCAAGCCTCCTCGTCACGTTAGAATATTTTCGTTTTTCTTCGAATCAGGAAAATGCCCTATCTCTCGTTTCACGCACTTCCCGGCAAAAGCGCTTCGTGCTTTGCCTAGCAAAACCGCGCTGCACACTTTTGCTGGAATTGCTCCAGCGGGATGACGGCGCGCCAATGCGGCCAAGCCTTAATCCTGGCTGTGAGCAGCCGATACGTGCAATTGATCCCGATAGCCGGCAATTCCCCCCAAGCCTTCGACAAGAACCTTGATGGCCTTGCGCTTCAGCTCGGATTCCACCTCGCCGTCAACAGTCACCTGCCCGTTCCTGACGGAGACCTGCACTCGTTGAGAGGTGAGGCCGAGGTCAGATCTCAGCCTGGTGCGCACAGCCAGTCTGATCGCCTCGTCCCCTCGCGGCAAGGCGGTCGCCGGCGCTTCGGCGATGACCCGCAGAATATCCCTCCGGCTGACGATCCCGACCAGACGTCCGTCTTCGACGATCGGCAAGCGTTTGATACGATGTGCCTGCAGGCTTTCGGCGATATCGGACACTTCGCTGTCCGGCCGCGCGACGATCACATCCTGGGACATGACATCGGTGACACACCAACCGTTGCTGCAGATGTAACGTTCGAGATCGATCTCGGAGATGAGCTCCGGCGCCCGCGCAGGGCGGGGCGTGAGCCGGACTTCCCGGCGCAGAAGCAGATCGCCCTCCGTGACCATGCCGCAAACGCGTCCCCGATCGTCGACGACCGGAAGACCGCTGACATGGTTCTGCAGCATCATCGCAACCGCATGGCGCACGCTGACCGCGGGGCTGATCGCAACCACCTTTGTGGTCATTATATCCCTTGCCTGCATGGTCGCCGTCTCCCTGGTCGCGGTTATTGTGGGGAATATGCTAAAGGCCGACCGGATGCACCGCTTTGATCTTCGTCAAACGTCCTGATCGCCGGCCAACACATCCGGTCCACGATAGGACGGCATCGCTCATTGCGCCGCTTGGGCTCCCTGCCCCTCCCCTTGAGCCTCGTTCCACAGCCCCTGCTGTTTCAGCCGGTCGGCGACATCCTTCGGCATGTAGGTCTCATCATGCTTGGCAAGCACGGTGTCGGCGATGAAGACGTTGGTCCCCGGCGCAAACATGCCTTCGGTGACGACCCCCTGCCCCTCGCGGAAGAGATCGGGGAGGATGCCGGTATATTGAACCTTCACGGCATTGGCGCTGCCGTCAGTGACGGCAAATTCCACCGTCGAGCCGGTGCCGCGCACGACGCTGCCCTCGCCGACCAGGCCGCCGAGCCGGATGCGGGTGTCCGGCGCCACCGGCGTCTTTGCCAGATCGGCCGGCATGTAGAAATAGGCGACCGACTGGCTGAAGGCGAACATAACCAGCAGCACGGCGGCGGCCATGAAGCCCATGCCACCTGCTATCACCGCCAGCCGCTTCTGCTTGCGCGTCATTTCGGATCTCCTGTAGCTGTCATGGAAGGTCAGCATGCCTTGCGAAGCTGATCGACGCTGTCGACGAGAACGACCTTGCCCCTGATTTCGACTCCTGCGGGAACCAGCGCGGCGAACGCCCGCGAGAGGGCCTCGGGGGCAAGCCCCAGTTTGCCGGCCAGAATCCTCTTTCGGTAGGGAAGGCGGAAAGTAACCTGCGAGGCGGACGCCGGGCATCGGCTCATGAGGTAATTAGCAACGCGTTGCGCGGCCGTGTGCAGCCGGTCTCCCGCAATGCAATCCATTGTGCTGAGCAGATATCGAGCCATGATGCGCATGACGTTTCGATGCATGACGGGGTGCCGTTCGGCAAGTGCCCGCAAGTCCGCAAGTTCGAACAAGGCGACCTCAGCCCCATCGGCAGACCACGCGCTATAGGCATAAGAGCCGCCGCCCGAGAGAAGATATTCGCCGAAGGTGTCGCCCGGCTCACATACGTAGATATCCGCCTCGCGCCCGGCGGATTCCGATTTGGAAAGTCGCACGAACCCGCCGATGACGTAATAGACGAATGACGCCTCCTGGCCTTCGGCGACGATCCGCTCGTCGGGAGCGAAGGTGCGAAGCTTAGCCGTGGCGGCGAGTTGCTGCATGATCGCCTGGTCCAGGCCGTCGAACAGGTCAGACTGCAAAAGCACGGAATTTTTCGCAGGCATTGATCTTCCTTTCGTGTTGGGCCTGTGTGTGATCAAGGTTTATTCCCGTCGGCTTCGTCTTCGCCGAGAATGCGCCAGGCGGCTCCCTCAAGATCGTCGTACTGGCCGCTCTTCAGCGACCAGAGGAAAGCCAGGAGCCCCATGCCTCCCATCAGAAGCGCGATCGGTATGAGATAGATCAGCATGTTCATGCGGCTTTCACCTCCGCTTGCCCGCCGGCCCGCTCCGCAGTCAGGATGCCGGGACGTTTGGCGAATGCGCTAAGGCGCAGCGCATTCGTGACGACGATGATCGACGATGTCGACATGGCCACCGCAGCGATGAGCGGTGTCGCCAGCCCGGCGATTGCGATGGGCACCGCCAGTACGTTGTAGCCGATGGCCAGCGCGAAGTTCTGCCGGATGAGGCCGGCGGACCGCCGCGCGACGGCGATCGCTTCGGGAACGGCGTCGAGGCGGTCGTTGAAGAAGACGAGGTCGGCGGCCTGCCGGCCGATATCGGAGGCCGTGGCGGGCGCCATCGAGACATGCGCGGCGGCAAGTGCGGGAGCATCGTTGATGCCGTCGCCGACCATGAGCACGCGATGGCCTTGATCGCTCAATCTCTGGCATTCCTCGACCTTCTGCTTCGGCGTCAGGGTGGCCAGGGCCCTGTCGATGCCGAGAGCATGCGCGGTATTGTCGACGACGGTCTGCCGGTCGCCGGATACCATCAGCGTTTCAAGGCCGGCCGCATTGAGCTGGGCGATGGTCTCGGCAGCACCCGGGCGAAGCGTGTCGTCGAAAAAGAAACGGGCAAGAACGACCCCGTTTTTCGACAGGACCACTTCCGAAAACGGAGTGTCAGTGACACTAGTCACGAAGCCGGTTCCGCCGGCGAACGTCGCATTGCCCAGCCGATAGACATCCCTTCCCTTTTCAGCCTCCAGCCCGCCGCCTGGAATTTCCGTCACGCCGTCGAAGGGCGGGAGATGGGCGAGTTCGGTGTCCCGCACCAGCGCCTGGGAAAGCGGATGGCGCGAATGCGCGGCTAACCCGCGAGCGATGGCAGCACTGCCCTCTTCGATCGTCTCGATCCCGACGAGGCGCGGCATGCCCATCGTCAGGGTGCCGGTCTTGTCGAAGGCGACGCTATCCGCCTCGGCCAGCCGTTCCAGCGCCGAACCGTCCTTGACCATGATGCCATTGCGGAAAAGCTCGCCTGCGGCCACGACCTGGACCACGGGAACGGCAAGACCCAATGCGCAGGGGCATGTGATGATCAGGACCGCCACCGCAACCAGCATGGCATGTTTCCAGTCGCCGCCGAGGAAGCCCCAGGCGAGGAAGGAAACCAGCGCCAGCAGATGCACGGCCGGGGAATAAAGCGCTGCGGCGCGGTCGGCGACCCGGCGATAGCGCGCCCTGCCGCCTTCGGCAGCTTCCATAAGGGCGATGATTTCGGAGAGAAGCGAGTTCCTGGCAATTCTCGTCGCCCTGAAGACGAGCGAACCGGTCAGGTTCATCGCCCCGGAATTCACCTCGCTGCCTCCAGCGACGCCGACGGGGCTGCTCTCGCCTGTGACGATGGAGAGGTCCACATCGCTTTCTCCGCTGACGACGACGCCGTCGACCGGGACGCGTTCGCCGGCCGCGATCGAGATTTCATCTCCCACCGCGATCTCCTCCACCGCGATATAGCGCCGCGACCCGTCGGGCATCATCAGCAGCGCCCCGCGTGGGGCCAGCCTTGCGAGCCCGTTGATTGCCGCGCGCGCCTTTTCCCGCATGACATGATCCAGTGTCCTGCCGATCAGTAGGAAGAACAGCAGGGAAACCGTGGCATCGAACCAGGCATGTTCGCCATGGTGCGCGGTCTCCCACAGTGAAACGGCATAGGAGAGCGTCACGGCAAGCGAGATGGGAACATCCATGTTGGTGCGCCCGCGCTTCAGCGCATTCCAGGCCGATTGGAAGAAGAAGCGCCCGGCATAGATCAAGGCCGGCGCGGCGATCATCGCCGAGATCCAGTGAAACATGTCGCGCGTCGCAGCATCCGCACCCGACCAGACCGACACCGACAACAGCATGATGTTGGCGGCTGCGAAACCGGAGACTCCGATCGCCAGCAGGAGCTGGTTTCTGATCCTGTCGTTTTCGGGGGCTGCGGGCGTGAAGAGATGCGCGCGGTATCCTGATGCATTGATCGCCGCAAGGATTTCCGACGGATCGGTCGCGCACGCGTCGATCTCCTCCTGATAGACGCAGCTCACCCTGCGCGCGGTGAGATTGACCCGGGCCTTCCTGACGAAGGGCAGCGCTGTCAGTGCTCCTTCGATGGTCGAAATACAGGCGCCGCAATGGGCGTCGGGAACACTGAGGTCGAGCTGGCGCAATCCTGCGCCGAGCGGGTGACTGGCAAGACGGGCCTCCTCGGCGCTGGATGACGTCGCGCTGAGAGCAAGCACGCTTTCCGTGTCCATGGAGCAGCAGCTCATTGGCCGAACTCCGCGGTATCGATGCGTTTGGCCTCGTGCATGACGACCAGTCCATCCTTTTTGGAAATCACTTCGACGATCCAGTCGCCGGCAGCGACCTTATGATCCGCCTCGAACCGCCCTTCCCCCGTCTTCCCGAGCGTCAGGTGGAAATCCTCGTGGTCTCCGACGGGCCGCTTGAAATTCACCACAACCTCATCGACGATCGCGGGCGAACCGCCTTTGTCGTGAATGCCGTAGCGGATCTCGCGCCCCTTGATGGAGAGATCGCCTTTGATGCCGGACTCGGCCATCGCCTTCATTGCCGCCGCCTTGCCGTTAAATTCCTGACTGGCGACGTAGGTGTTTTCAACGACGAGACCGCTCCAGCTGGAGGAGGCATAGAAGGCCATGGTGACGTTGACGGCGATCACCACGGCGAAGAATGCCGAGGTCGCCAGCAGCATATGCAGGCCGGTAAAGCCTTGCGTGGACATCTTCATTTCACCTCTCCCGGTGCATTGAATGCCGCGCGATAGGTTGCCCGATCGGAATGGCCGGCATCTTCGACGACGAAGAGGAACTCATTGACTGCGGCTCCATCGGGCCTGCGCGTGATGAAGACCTTGAGCGTCGTAGCCTGGTCGGGCTCGGCATGGACCGTAAAACTGCGGCCGTCCTGCTTTCCGAATTCAGCAATGCGCATCGTCGCCCCCTCCAGCCCGACGAGGGTAATGGTCACGTCCCTCGGTGTCGGCACCATGTTCAGGACGCGAAGCGTGTAGCCGTTGCGGATCGATCCGTTGCTTTCCAGAACATATTGGGGGTTCCGATCGTGGACGACGTTGAGCTCCAGGCGTTCGCGGAAAGCGAGATGGACGATCATGGCGATGCCGATCGACGCCCAGACGGCGGCGTAAAAGACGATTCTGGGACGAAAGATGATGCGCCAGTCGAAGTGCCGGACCGCCGGGACGAAACTTCCATCCTCGTTTCGCACCCTGGACGGCTGGATGGCCATTCGTCCCTCGTCGGTCGCAAGCGCCATATTGGCCGAATACTCGTTGAGGGTCGCATAGGCGATCAGGCCGCGGGGCTTTCCGATCTTATCCATGACGCCGTCGCAGGCATCGATGCAGAGCGCGCAGGTGATGCACTCCATCTGCTGTCCGTCGCGAATGTCGATCCCCATCGGGCACACGGCCACGCAGGCATTGCAATCCACGCAATCCCCAACCGGCTGGCCCTTGGCCTGGGCCTTCTTCGCATGGCGCGACCGCTGCTCGCCCCGCCAGTCGTTATAGGTGACGACGAGCGAATTTTCGTCGAGCATCGCGCCCTGGATACGCGGCCACGGGCACATATAGGTGCACACCTGCTCGCGCATCAGGCCGCCGAGCACATAGGTCGTCGCCGTCAGAATGGCGACCGTGGCGTAAGCGGCTGCGGGCGCGCCGCCGGTAAACAACGAAACCGCGAGGCTCGGCGCGTCGGCAAAATAGAAGATCCATGCTCCGCCGGTGGCGACGCCGATCAGCAGCCAGATCGAATGCTTGACCACCCTTTTCCTCACCTTGTCGAACGTGAAGGGAGCGGCATCGAGCTTCATCCGCGCATTCCGATCACCTTCGATCGCGCGCTCGACGACGAGGAAAAGATCGACCCAGACGGTTTGGGGACAGGCGTAGCCGCACCATGCCCGCCCGACCGCGGAGGTGACGAGAAACAGGCCGAAACCCGCCATGACGAGAAGGCCCGCGACATAATAGAATTCCTGCGGCCAGATCTCGATGAAGAAAAAGAAGAAGCGCCGCGAAGCGAGATCGACGAGAATGGCCTGGTCGGGCGCATAGGGACCGCGATCCCAGCGGATCCATGGCGCGAGATAGTAGATGCCGAGCGTGATCAGCATCACGATCCACTTGAACCGGCGGAACCGCCCCTCTGCGCGCTTGGGAAAAATCTTCTTGCGCGCCGCATAGAGAGGCTGCCGGTTGCGGCGGGCGTTGACCGGCTCGACGCTGACCCGCTCGACATCATTGGGATCTGGTGCAGTGTAGAGATTCATGGGACCTATCCGGTTTTCACCTGCTCTTCTCCCACCTGCCGGCATTCCGTTCCTTGATGCAGATCAAGAAAGTCGGCCTTGCCAAGGACGGTTTGCCTCCCCGGCAAGAAGAAGGCCACGCCCCGGGGTAAGGGCAGGGCTATCGCATATGAGCAAAGAGCTGGAAGAAGAATTCTTTGTTCCAGTTTGCCCTGCGCATTTTGCTTGCGATTGGCTTGTCGAGAGG
>NZ_MAWZ01000011.1:0-27835 GCF_001854685.1 Rhizobium sp. RSm-3
ATGAGGCCCGAAGCAGCACACACGACAGAATGAAAACTGTCAGGTATCATCCCGGTCCAAAGTGTCGACCATCAACCCGGTCGTTCAATCGGCACGAACCGGGCAGCGGTGGCTCAAGCCCGACGAGGACGGAGCGGGGGAGCCTGGAGAGCAATCCAGCCAAAGGCGCAGGCTCTGCGCTCAGCCCCTAAAGCACGCCTTCCCAGGCCGCCAGCGCGGCGACGACGCCGGGCAGGTCGTTCATGCGGGAGATCGCCGTTTCGGCGCCGGCATCCGTCAGCTTGTCGGCATGGGCGGGATAGCTGTGCGAGGCGCCGGTGAAGCCGATGACGCGCATGCCGGCGGCGCGCGCCGCATGCACGCCGTGCACGGAATCCTCGACCACCACAACCTTGTCGGGCGACACGCCCATCTGGCTTGCGCCGTGCAGGAAGATGTCGGGCCTCGGCTTGGCCCGGTCGGGGCCGAGATCCTTGGCGGAAAAGATATTGGGGGCAAACAGCGGCTTCAGCCCCACCTTGCCCAGCATCATGTCGAGCCGCTTGCTGCTCGAATTCGAGCAGATGCAGCGCTTCATCGAGAGCCTGGAGACGGCGAATTCGACGCCTGGAATGGCCTCGACGTCATTTGCCAGCCTGGTGTCGAGTAGCTGCTCTGACTTTTCGAGCAGCGAGGCCGAAAACGGGATGCTCGCTTCGCGTTCGATCTGCAGCAGGATGTTGCGCCATGTCATGCCGGCGAAGCGTTCGCCCATTTCCTCGACGCCGATCGGATATCCGGCCTCCGTCAGAAGCGCGGATTCGACTTCCGCGGCGATGATTTCGGAATCGACGAGAACGCCGTCGCAATCGAAGATTATGAGATCGAAGCCGTTCATATGTTCACGCCTTGCTGCAAGTCCGGGTCTATCAGGGAGTGCTGCGGCTTTACACGATGCCCGGCCAAAGCTCAACCTGATCCCAAGCATGGCTGCGATGCGGCAAGCGACCGGCTCCGTGGTCGCTGCCGGATCGCTTCCGTCAAGCCGCCCGTCGTGCGAATTGCGTCGAGGCCGTCGCACGGAGCTTGAAGCGGGACACGAGTTCGCGCAGCCTGGCGGCTTCCTCGGCAAGATGACCGGATGCGGCGGTCGATTGTTCGACCATGGCAGCGTTCTGCTGGGTCACTTGGTCCATCGAGTTGACGGCGGTGTTGACTTCGGCAAGGCCGGTCGACTGCTCTCTTGCCGATACGGCAATGGCATCCATGTGCTGGTTGATGCGGGCGATCTGTTCGCTGATGGCGCTCAGAACCTGGCTGGTGTCGAGAACCAGCTTGACGCCGCTTTCCACTTCCACCGAGGATTTCTGGATGTGGCCTTTGATTTCCTTTGCCGCCTGAGCCGATCGCTGGGCGAGTTCGCGGACTTCCTGGGCCACGACAGCAAAGCCCTTGCCGGCCTCTCCGGCGCGTGCCGCTTCGACGCCGGCATTCAGTGCCAGCAGATTGGTCTGGAAGGCGATTTCGTCGATCACGCCGATGATGCTGGAGATCTGCTGCGACGAGGCCTCGATGCGGCGCATGGCTTCTTCGGCATGCGATACGACCTCCGCGGATTTGGCGGCATTGCGGTTGGCATCCGTTGCTTCGGTGCGCGCCTCGTCGGTGCGCTTGCTCGAATTCGAGACATTGGCGGTGATCTGATCGAGCGCTGCGGCGGTTTCTTCGAGAGCGGCCGCCTGCTGCTCGGTGCGTTTCGACAGATCGCCGGCCCCGGATGCAATTTCCCTTGTGCCTTCGTCGATTGCGGCAATGGCCGTCGCGATGGCGCCGAGCGTCTGATCGAGCTGGCGGATCGACATGTTGAAATCATGCCGGAGGTTCTCGAAATCAGCCGCGAACGGCTCTTCGATCTGGAAGGCGAGATCGCCTGAGGCAAGCCGCTTCAAGCCTGCGGCAAGACCGGATGTCGCCGCCCGCAGTCGATCGGCGGCGTCCTCGTCTGCCTGTTTGCGGGCCGTGACCCGCTCGGTTTCGCCCTGCAAGCGAGCGGTCTCCGCGTCCTGCTCGAGCTGTTTGTTGGCGATCGCCGCCTGCCGGAAGACCTCGACAGCCGACGCCATCGTGCCGATTTCATCGGTGCGGCCGATCCCGCTGCAGGCAATCGCCGTGTCGCCGCCGGCGAGCCTTTGCATATCGTTGGAAAGCGAAAGGATCGGCTTGGTGACGCTCCTTCGCGTCAGGAAATAGAGGCCGAAGGCGAACAACGCGGCCGCGGCCAGAAGGGCTTTGAGAGTGATATCGACCGAGGCTTTGATGTCGGCGTTATGCTTGGAAATATCGTCCGATACGGCGGTGATCTGATCCCCGGCCTGTTCCATGGCCGTTTCCAATGTCGAGAACTGCTGCATGAATTCCGGCAGCGCCTTCAACGCCGCCGCCGGATCCTTGCCCGCAAGATCGACCATCTTCGTGGCGCTGTCGACATAGACGAGCAGCGGACGTTCGATGCCGGCAAGGACCGCTTTCGTTTTCGCGTCGGAGACGAGAGCCTTGTTGGTGTCGATCATCTCGCGGAACGCTGTCTCGTGCTCCGCCAGATCCGCCTTCACCGCGGCGGCGTCGATGCCGGCCGCCGGGTTCGATGCCAGCAAGGATGCGAGCACGTCGGCGCGCAGCGCATCATGCATCATATCGGCCTGCATGTGGTTGCGCAGAATTTGCGCCGACTGGGCGACATCGGCGCTGTTTGCCGAAAGGGTGGCGGCAGACCAGATGCCGACCTGAGTGGCGCCGCCCGCCAAGCCGAAAATTGCGATGCTTGCAATGATAATCTTATGCTGGATCGACGGCATGTCGGCTTCTCACGTTGAATTTGAGGCGTGATAGTATCGAAACATGCTTAATGATTTCGTAGCGACCGCTTGCAAGGCGACTGGCGAAAAAGGGCTCGCCGGTGTTCGGGGCGAACCCGAGCGGATGGATAGCTGCCTGACCCGCCCGGCTGGTCCGGACACCGCTATCCCGGGCTCCTGCGACACCATCTTCATTGCGGGCTCACGGGCTTGGGCGTACCATGCAAGGCAATAGGAGAGGGACTATGAGGCTTTCAGCTCTTGTTCGATCGGCGGCAGCCGTAGCGCTGCTCTTTGCCCTCACATCCACCGACGTCACCGCTAAGGGCGGCACGCACCACAGGAGCTGTGCAGAGCTGCAGGCGATGATGGATCATGGGCTGACCGGCGGAAAACACGCCGGGGATAGTTTCAAGAGAAGGGCCAAGGTCGAACAGAAGATGAAGCAGAAGGGCTGCTAGACCTCCGCTGCGGGCGCATATGCGGCAGCAGGATGAGTGGAAGGCCGGTGTTTAGAGATCCGCAGCTGACCTACGCATCGATCGGGAAGAGCTTCAAAAACTGCCGGTCGCCTTCCGGGCTAAAGAGGATCGAGCGGCTTTCAGCCGTGCGCCGCGCCCAGCCCCTGTCGAGGAAGTTCGACAGCAGCGCCTTGCCGAGGCTGCCGGCGAGGTGGGCTCGCCTTTCGCTCCAGTCGAGGCAGGAGCGGCAAAGCGGGCGGCGCGACGATCGGAGCGCGCCGGCATCGATGCCGATGCATTTGAGATCGCTCTCGCCCTTTTCCGTCAGCGCCAGACCGTCACCGACCGCGTCGATCGAGCCTGAGGCAATAAGGCTGTCGAGCATGCGCACGCCGTAATCGCCGGCCAGATGATCGTAGCAGATGCGCGCCTTGCGCAGCGCCGGCTCCTTCGGCCCCGGCCGGTGGCGCAGATGCCCGCGTCCGGCGGCAAAACCCATCATGCTTTCGATCAGCCGGGCGACGGCCTCATCGGCCAATGTGAAATAGCGGTGGCGCCCCTGTTTGCGCTGGGCAAGCAGGCCGCCGGCTTCGAGCTTGGCCAGATGCGTGCTTGCCGTCTGCACGGTGATGCCGCCGACGCCGGCAAGCTCGGTCGCCGTCAATGCGCGCCCGCCCGTCAGCGCCGCCAGCATGTTGGCGCGGGCGGGATCGCCGATCAGCGCGCCGATCTGCGCAATGTCAGGACCTTCCTTCATACTTCGATCGTAACCGAAGCATCGCCGCGGGGCAATGTGCGAAAACGGACAGGCACAAAGGAGAACCCGATGATCACCTGCTTCATCCGCTATCAGATCGACCCCTTCAAGAAAGAGGCCTTCGCCGAATATGCCCGCAACTGGGGCCAGGTAATCCCTCGGAACGGCGCCGACCTGATCGGCTATTTCGCCCCGCACGAGGGATCGGCGACGGCGGCCTATGGCGTCTACAACATCGAAAGCCTCGCTGCCTACGAGGCCTACCGCGCCAGGCTGGCCGCCGATCCGCTCGGCCGCGACAATTATGAATTCGCCAGACGCGAAGCCTTCATACTGAAGGAAGATCGCATCTTTCTGAAAAACGTTTCCGCCCCTCACGCCAAGCTGGTGCTGCCATGATCGCCGTCATCTTCGAAGTCGTGCCCTATATGGGCGAGCGCCATAAATATTTGGATCTCGCCGGCGAGTTGCGATCCGAGCTCGAAAAGATCGACGGCTTCATCTCGATCGAGCGTTTCGAGAGCCTGACAAACCGCGGCAAGCTGCTGTCGCTCTCCTTCTTCCGCGACGAGGAAGCCGTCCGCAACTGGCGCAACCTCGAAGCCCACCGGGCAGCCCAGCAGGCCGGCCGCGGCGGTATCTTCGCCGATTACCGGCTGCGCATCGCCAGCGTCCTGCGCGATTACGGCATGTTCGAGCGCGACGAGGCGCCGGCGGACAGCCGCAGCGTGCACGATGCGGCATGAGGGTGTTTCTCCCTGGTTGGGCACGCGCAGGAGCTCCATATTAAGCGATATTTCGGCCTGGGAGATCGGCGAGGGCGGCCCCTCATCCGGCTGCCGCCACCTTCTCCCCGCTTACGGGGCGAAGGGGATATGCCGCAACTTCTCGGTCCCTCTTCAGCATCTCGCAGGGCACGTCCCCTCTCCCCGTCAGAACGGGGAGAGGGTTAGGGTGAGGGGCAATCATTAGTATGAATCGGACAGCCGTCGGCGGGATGTGGCCATCTCCCCCAGTTCAACCCGACTGCCGAATAAATTCCCGAAATCGGCCGCCCCTTCAGGCTTTGGTAACTAAGTTGCGTAACCATAACGGAGAGTTAAGCGTCAAGCGTATGAGTGAGTATCAGAATGGCATCAGTTTTTCCGCTTGCCGACCTCAAGGCTTCGATCAGGTCGGGTTCCCGGCCGGATTCTTGGGTCGACACGATCATCAAGGGCGATTGCGTCAGCGCGCTTGAAGCTTTGCCCAATCACTCCGTCGATGTCATCTTTGCCGATCCGCCGTATAATCTTCAGCTCGGCGGATCGCTGCACCGTCCCGATCAGTCGCTGGTCGATGCCGTCGATGACGAATGGGATCAGTTCGCTTCCTTCGAGGCCTATGACGCCTTCACCCGCGCCTGGCTGCTGGCCTGCCGCCGCGTCTTGAAGCCGACGGGCTCGATCTGGGTGATCGGCTCCTACCACAATATCTTCCGCGTCGGCGCCACGCTGCAGGATCTGAACTTCTGGATCCTCAACGACATCATCTGGCGCAAGACCAATCCGATGCCGAATTTCAAGGGCCGCCGTTTCCAGAACGCCCATGAGACGATGATCTGGGCAAGCCCCAACGCCAAGGCCAAGGGCTATACCTTCAACTACGATGCGATGAAGGCCGCCAATGACGACGTGCAGATGCGCTCCGACTGGCTGTTCCCGATCTGCAACGGCAATGAGCGGCTGAAGGGCGAGGACGGCAAGAAGGTGCATCCGACGCAGAAGCCGGAAGCGCTGCTTGCCCGCGTCATCATGGCCTCGACCAAGCCCGGCGATATCGTGCTTGATCCCTTCTTCGGCTCGGGAACTACGGGTGCGGTGGCCAAGCGCCTCGGCCGCCACTTCGTCGGCATCGAGCGCGAGCAGGATTATATCGATGCGGCCTCCGCCCGCATCGCCGCCGTCGAGCCGCTGGGGAAGGCGGAACTGACCGTCATGACCGGCAAGAAGGCCGAGGTTCGCGTCGCCTTCAACGTGCTCGTCGAAAGCGGCCTGATCAAGCCCGGCCAGGTGCTGACCGACGCCAAGCGCCGCTACAGCGCGATCGTGCGCGCCGACGGCACCGTCGCATCAGGCGGCGAGGCCGGCTCTATTCATCGTCTCGGCGCCAAGGTGCAGGGTCTCGATGCATGCAACGGATGGACCTTCTGGCATTTCGAAGATGGGCAGTCCCTGCGCCCGATCGACGATCTCAGGTCCGTCATCCGCAGTGATCTGGCGAAGGTGGAGTGAGCAGCACTTTCGCAAGATCGAAACAGCTTCTTCCGGTTTCCTCCAGTTGCGGAAGAAGGCCAAGGCGCCCGGGGCTCGAACCCCGGGCGTCTTCTATTTTTGGCGATCTAATCGTCAGAAGGCCTGGTAGTCGGTGACGTCGACGCGGATGATGCGGCCTTCCGAATTGAATGTGATCGTCTCCTCGCCCTCGCGGATCAGCGGCTTTCCCGTCTGGCTGTGGGTGGCACGCAGCGACCAGACGGACCGGCCGGACAGCGGCGTCAGTGTCTCCACCAGCGAATTCTCCGCCGCCTGATCGGGATAATCGTCGAAATAGCGCCGGAAGGCGGCCATGATCTCGCCCCGCCCGGCAAGGCTGCCGACGCCGTTCGAGACATAGGTGGCGTCCTTGGCGAAATAGGCCTCGATGGTGGGGAAATCGAGGGCGTTGATGGCGGCGTGGAAGCGTTCGATTTCCTCTGCCGGGTCGAAGGCCATGGCCTCACACCTTCACGCCGTAAGCGGCGAGATCGCTGCGCAGCTTCTCGGCGCTCGAAAACAGCACTGCATTCCAGCCGAAGGCTCTCGCGCCTTCGACATTGACCGGCGCGTCGTCGATGAAGATCGTCGCCTTGGGATCGAGGCCGAAGCTGTTCGTATGGCTCTCGTAGATCGCGGCATCCGGCTTGATCAGGCCGACATCGCCGGAAACGGTCACGCCGCGCGGCAGCTTGAGGAAGGGAAAGCGCTCCTGCGCCTCGCGGAAGGTGTCGGAGGCGAAGTTGGTCAGCATCGTCACGTCGCGGCCTTCGGCGATCAGCCCTTCCATAATCGCGACGCTGTCGCCATAGGCGTGCGGCACCATCTCGTGCCAATATTTGCGGAAGGCACGGATATGTTCTTCGCGGGCAGGATGCTCGGCGATCAGCAGCGCTTCGGCAACTGCCCAGGTGCGGCCGCGGTCCTGCTCGATATTCCAGTCATGGGTGCAGATATTGGCGAAGAACCAGTTGCGCTCGGTCTCGTCGGGAATGAGCCGGCTGAAGGGAAGATGCGGATCGTAATGAATGAGGACTTTGCCGATATCGAAAACAATATGCTTTATGTCGGTGGTCATAGTCGTCCCTTGGATGATTTGAACGCGCGAGGAATAGCCGCTGCGATCGCTTTTTTCATGACGGTCGGCAAGGCTTGCGTCTCAAGATTTGTAACCGGCTCCCACCATTCGTCATCCGGGCGGTCACCCACCTTGCCGGCGATCGCCGTCCGCCAGATCGACAGCCTGAGCTCGAAATGGGTGAAGACATGGATGACGGTGCCGCAGGCCTGCCAGGCCGCCTCGAAGGGCGCGGCCGCAGAAGAGGTCTCGCCGTCGATGCGCGCCGTCCACCCCGTCGTCGGCACCTCGGCCATGCCGCCGAGCAGGCCGCTTTCGGCGCGCCGCCTGAGCAGGATCTCGCCATCCTCAGTCACCGCGATGAAGGCCGCGCCCTGCCGCACCGGCTTTTCCTTCTTCGCCGCCTTGACCGGAAAGAGTTCGGGATCGGAAAGCCTCAGCGCCTCGCAGGCGCCGCGGAACGGACAGAGCGAACAGGCCGGCCGCTTCGGCGTGCAGATCGTCGCGCCGAGATCCATCATCGCCTGGGCAAAATCGCCGGGCCGGTCCGCCGGCGTCAGCAGCGCCACCTTTTGCTTCATGGCAGGCTTTGCAGCCGGCAGCGGTGTTTCGATCGCATAGAGCCTGGAAATCACCCGCTCGACATTGCCGTCCATGACGGCCGCCTGCCGGTTGAAGGCGATGGCGGCGACGGCCGCGGCCGTATAGTCGCCGATGCCGGGGAGCGACTTCAGCCCTTCTTCGGTGTCGGGAAAGACGCCGCCATGCTCTTTCGCCACCGCCTCTGCGCATTTCTTCAGGTTGCGGGCCCGCGCGTAATAGCCGAGCCCGGCCCAGGCGGCCATGACGGCGTCGTTCTCGGCCACGGCCAGATCAGTCACCTCGGGCCAGCGCTGCAGAAATTTGGCGAAATAGGGTTTGACCGCCTGCACCGTCGTCTGCTGCAACATCACCTCCGAAAGCCAGATGTGATAGGGATCGGGCTTGACGCCACGCGCCGCCATGCCGGGCGACACGCGCCAGGGCAGGTCGCGGTGATGCCGGTCGTACCAGTCGAGCAGGGGCTTTGCGGAGGGCGTGTCGGGTGTGGTGATCGTCATGATTTGCCGGGATCGGGGGAAGTGCCTATACTTGGCGAAGCAATGCCGCGCGATCAAGCCGGTGATGCGAATTGCCTGTGCGATTGGCAGAGGTATCCAAGGGTTTCGATGAGTTCTCCACGCAAAGGTGCAAAGCAGATTTCCGAGCTGGCGAACGGGCTGATCGATCCCGTCCTGGCGCGCCGCGCCGGCATCAACACGGCCCTGCTCGGCTCCTGGAGCGAAATCGCCGGCGAGGATTTCGCCGATTGCACCCGCCCGGAAAAGATCGCCTGGGCGCGCGGCGGTGACGAGGCCGGCGGCTTCCGCCCCGGCGTGCTGACCATCGCCTGCGAAGGCGCGCGCGCGCTTTTCCTCACCCATGCCCAGGGTGAACTCATCCAGCGCATCAACAGCTTCTTCGGTTTTGCCGCCGTCCACCAGATCCGCATCGTCCAGAAGCCGGTCTCAAACCCCGCCCGCCGCTCCCGCACCCCGCCGCCGCTGAAAGGCGAAGCCGCCCGCAAGCTCGAAGGCATGATGGAAGGCATCGAGGGCGACAAGCTGCGCCAGGCAATCCAGCGCTTAGGCACCGCGGTGATGGGCAAGCGGGGGAGCGGTCGCTGATGGGTAAAACATCCAAGTTGATCAGCAACGCCAAGACTGGACATGACCGGCATGAGGATGCGAGCGCATAAAAGCTCAGGACACCGGCTTAGCCGGTGTCTGCGATGCAAGGCTATGATTTCTTGTACTCGCCGGGAATCGGTCCACTTCCCCACGGGCCGGCGTCATACCCCGTATCCAAGATATCGAGTTGCCGCTGTATGGCTTGTTCTAACCCGTATTGAAAACCCTGATATTGCTCGATGTACCCATACTGATACCAAGTCGAGAGTTCGAATCCCTCTTCATGATGGTTATAGTAGATTACAGTCGGGCCCATGAGTGCCACCACCCAGCACCGGCTGAAGCCTCGCAATTCCCATTCTTCAGGCATGCGTTTGATCGCCTCCCAGAGGAAGCGCTGCTTGCGCGACATTCGCGTCCAGCCGTCGTTAATTTTGTCCCATATTATTTCTTCTGGGAATGACATTCGGCTTCTCGTCTTCGCACGTTCAGTTTTTTGATCCTGCTTCAACACGCTCGCGGGTGACAAGGAATTCGACTCTGCCCGAGATCGACGTGTAGGGCTCGCACTGCGTGATCGCATCCGCGACCAATGGGGCCGCGGTTTTTTCCCATTCAGATGGCGGCGCGCGGAAATTGATGGATAAGGAGTCCGCAGATCCATCCTTGATGACTGCGACAACCATGAAGTCATAAGCGCTTGGCGCGTCCGCAGGCAGCTTCAAACATTTAAGCATTTGATTGAAGATAATATTCCCGCTGTTTTCGGAGGCGCGCGCGCTGGTGACGCTTAGGGCAAATGCGGTAGCGATGAGCGGCTTATAGAGAAAAGTCTTGGTTAAGGAATGCATGAAAATAATCCCGCTGAAATAGCCATCCGAAAAATCAACATTCGATCTGCTGTATACCGCTAACGCTTGTCGTTAGACATTGAAAGTCATCCTCCGCTTTTGACTGCAAACCGCGACCTACATTGGCGATCGAGTTTCGCCTAGGCACAGTTGTGATCGGCAAGCGGGGACGGTCATCCTTTGTTTGCCGCTTGCCTATCTGTATCGTGCTCGCATTGATCCCGGCGTTCAAATCAAACGAATTCCTTTTGCGAGTCCACGTGAGGTGGTGCTACGTTCTGACTCACGATGAGCAAAAAGCCCAACTTGACCCGCAATGCCAATATCGGTCGCCTGACCCAGGCGCGTGCCGAAAAGATCAGTGCGGTCGAAGGCCTGGTACTCAGCCCGCGCATGCGTAAGGTCCTCGCCGAGACTAAGGACCAGCCGGCAGACGCGCGCCGTGAAGCGATCCGCGCGCAGTTTGTCCGCAAGTCTGCCTAAACGTTGGTCTATACTGCCGAATACGATCCGCTCTGTTATCTCGGCACGCCCGTGCTTCCAGCATTCTTTGCTCGTCCGGGAAGACGCGCCACGCTGCAGAGCATCTCCGGAACCGCCGCTAAACGACACCCTTCTTCAGGATGAAATTGCCATAGGGCCGTATTTCCCCTGTCTGAACCACCGCGAAGCAGGATTCAGCCATCGGATAATAGGCGAAGCGCTCGATGGGCCTGCTCGTGATGCTGCGCTTTTCCGCCGTCGAGCAGAGCAATTCCACATCCGCATGAACGGATAGCATGGTGCCGGGCTGATCCGGATCCTCCATGTGCATGAGCGGCTGTTCGACGAAGTGATCGAGCGGCATGACCGCCAGGATCGCCGCTATGGCATCTGAGGCGCTGGCCGCGTTCATCGACACGAGTTTGCCGCTGACGGTCTTTTTCGACACGCGGCAGGCCGAGAAATTCTTGTCGACGATGGCGATCTCGTCGCCATGGCCCATCGCGCTCAATATCCACAAAAGATCCGGGCAAAGAATCCCGGGAATGTTTTTCAGTGCCATGTTCGTTCCTCCCTTTGAACCCGTATAGCACATAAAATGACAAAGAAAACGCTTGCGCAAACGTTTCGATGGCCATATATCGGTCTCCACCATTTCATTGGAGGATGAAATAGGTCGGTGACCGTCGAGGCTGGGGAGGCCTGTTCGAGGTCGGTTCAATCTTTCGATTTTGTTCTGGGAGTTGACGCGGCAGCAGTCTGAAGCTGCGCGTCAGGCATATTGGGGAGGTCTGCAATCATGGCGACAATCACTGACGTCGCACGCGCCGCGGGCGTGTCGGTCTCCACCGTGTCGCACGTCGTCAACGGCACCCGGCATGTGAACGAAGCGACGGCCGCACTCGTCAGAGACGCAATCCAAAGCCTCGGATTCGTGCCGAACGCGGTGGCCCGCTCATTGGTGCGATCCTCGACCGACGCCGTCGGTATCGCGATCTCGATCAGCACCAACTACTATTTCAACGATATCGTCTCCTCTATCGAGCGAGCCTGCGCGGCCATCGGGCAGCTCGTTTTTCTCTGCGACACGCAGAACGATCCGGAGACTGAACTCCGGCTGGTCCGTGAACTCGTCCAGCGGCGGGTGGATGGGGTGATCCTGGCTCCGTCAAGTGATCCGGAAAACCGCGCCATCGACTATCTCAAATCCTCTCGCATGCCCTTCGTGCTCGTCGACCGTCTGACGGTTGCCGATGCGGATGGGGTTTGCCTGGACAATGAGGCGGCGATGGAGACGCTGATCGATCACCTTGTCGGCCACGGTCACCGCCGCATCGGCCTCATCGCCGGCGAACCCGGGCTGCGTTCCACCATCGAACGCGTGCGTGGATATGTCGGCGCCATGCGCAGGCACGGGCTCGAAATCGATCGCAGCCTGATGAGCGAAGGCAATGCGAACAGTGCGGATGCCCGCCAATCGGCATTCGACATCCTGAGCCGGGCGGACCGGCCGACGGCGATCGCCTCGGGCAACAATCTGGCGACAATCGGCGTCATGCGCGCGGTGCGGGATCTTGGATTGCGCATCTCTGAGGATCTGGCGCTGATCGGCTTTGACGATTTCGATTGGGCAGATTGCTTCGAGCCGCGGCTGACCGTCATGGCGCAGCCGAGTGAGATGATCGGCATGCAGGCCGCGGAAATGCTGTCCCGGCGGATCAAATCGACCACGGAAAGCGTGCGACAGGTCCGCCTGCCGGCAAAACTGGTAATTCGCCGCTCCTGCGGCTGCGGAGGGCATTGAAATGACGTCGGCGCTGGCTCTTGCTGGGATCACCAAATCCTTTCCTGGTGTGCGCGCCCTGAAGGGCGTGTCGTTTTCTCTGCAGCCCGGGGAAATCAGGGCATTGGTGGGAG
Source organism: Rhizobium sp. RSm-3 (assembly GCF_001854685.1). NCBI lineage: Bacteria > Pseudomonadati > Pseudomonadota > Alphaproteobacteria > Hyphomicrobiales > Rhizobiaceae > Rhizobium > Rhizobium sp. RSm-3. The sequence continues at coordinate 12,385 of NZ_MAWZ01000011.1, forward strand.
AGAACGGCGCCGGAAAATCGACACTGATGAAGATCCTCTCCGGCGCCTATTCGGCCGACGAGGGGCGCATCGAGCTGTTTGGCGAAGAGGTCCTCGATCCGACGCCGGCCGGGATGATCGCGCGCGGAGTCGCGGTCATTTACCAGGAACTGGCCCAGGCTCCGCACCTGACCGTCGCCGAAAACGTTCTGATGGGGCGGTTGCCACGCAAGGGCGCCCTGATCGACTGGGGCGAGGCAAAGCGCCGGACCATCGAGGTCGTTGACCGGCTGGGTTTCGACGTCGATCCGACCGCTCGCATCGGCACGCTTTCCGTCGCCAAGCGGCAGATGGTGGAGATTGCCAAGGCGCTGGCGCGCAACGCGAAGATCATCGTTCTCGACGAGCCGTCGGCGGTGTTGGCGCAGGCAGAGATCGATCAGCTGTTCCGGGTCGTTCGGCAGCTGGCGCGCGAGAGCGGTGTCGCCTTCGTCTATATCTCGCATCGCCTGCGCGAAGTTTTCGAACTGAGCGATACCGTCACTGTCCTGCGCGACGGCACGGTCATCCACAACGGCCCCTCCAATGGCCTGACGACTGATGATCTCATTCGCAGCATGGTCGGCCGGGACGTCGGCGACGTCTTTCCCAAGCGCGTACCCCGGATTGGCGGGGAAGCCCTATCCGCCAAGGGGATTTCGACGCCGGCGCTGCTCAAAAACGTCAGCATCCATGTGCGCAAGGGTGAGATCGTCGGTCTTTTCGGCCTGGCGGGCGCCGGTCGCACCGAGCTTCTGCGCGCCATCTACGGCGCTGACCCGCGTGGTGCCGGCGAGGTCAGCATCAACGGTGCGATGGCAAGCATCGGTTCGCCGCGCGCCGGTATCACCAAGGGGCTCGGTCTCGTGCCGGAAGACCGCAAGACAGAGGGCCTCTTCCTGATACAGAGCGTCGGCTTCAACATCATGTCGGCCAGCCTCGCGCAGATCGTCCGTTTCGGGCTTCTGTCCCTTCGCCGCGAACGCAAAATAGTGAGCGGTCTGATCGAGCGGTTGCGGATCAGGACGCCGAACGCCGCAGCAGCGACGCAGAACCTTTCGGGCGGCAATCAGCAGAAATGCGTGCTGGCGAGGCTTGTCAGTGCGGGATGCGAGATCCTGCTCGCCGACGAGCCCACACGTGGAGTCGATGTCGGGGCCAAGCGCGAGATCTATGACCTGCTGGTCGAACTCGCGGAATCCCGCGGACTGGCGATCGTCATGGCTTCTTCCGAGCTGCCGGAAATCCTTGGTCTGTGCGACCGGCTCTACGTCTTGAGAGAGGGCGAGGTAACGGCCGAGCTCGACGCGCGCACGGCAACCGAAGAAGACGTCATGCACTTCGCGGCGCTACATTGATGAGGGGACTACCATGAAGAAAAAACTTCCGCGGGGAACGGGGCTTGCCGGCGCACTGATCGCACTGATCATCGCCGCCTCGCTGATCTCTCCTCATTTTCTCAATCCAATCAATATCCTGAATGTCCTGAGGCAAGTCGCCCTTTATGGGATTCTCGGCATCGGCATGACATTCGTGATCCTGACCAAAGGGATCGATCTTTCTGTGGGGTCGATCGTCGCGCTGGTCGGCGTTACCGGTGCGGTGTTGATGGAGCAGGGCATGCCCATCCCCTTGATGGTGCTGATCTGCATCGCCATCGGCGCCCTCGTCGGCTGCGTCAACGGCTTCGGCATTTCCTTTTTTCGCATTCCGGCCTTCATCATGACCCTCGGCTGCATGGTCATGGTGCGCGGCTTCGCGCTGATGATCGCCGATGGCGGCACCGTCAATCCGGGCAAGCTCGCCGACAATTTCTTCGTGCTCGGCGGGGGCTACTTGCTGGGCGTGCCGACACCGATCTACGTCTTCGCGATCGTCTGCATCGTCGCCGCCGTCGTGCTCAGCCTCACGCCGTTCGGCCGCGCCATCTATGCGGTCGGCAGCAATGAAGAGGCGGCAAGGCTTTCCGGCATCAATGTGCCGCTCGTCATCTTCAGCGTCTACATCATCTGCGGCGTGCTGGCAGCGCTTTCCGGCCTGATTTTCCTGTCCCGCCTTTCCGTCGGCGACCCGAATTCCGGCCTCGGCCTCGAACTGGAAGCCATTACGATCGCGGTGATCGGCGGCACGTCGCTGTTCGGCGGCGAAGGCACGGTTCTCGGCACGATGGGGGGCGCTATGGTGCTGGCCATCATCGCAAACATTCTCAATCTCGCAGGCGTTTCACCATTCTCACAACAGGTGGTGAAGGGCGCGATCATCGTTCTTGCCGTGCTGCTCGAAGCCGGAAGAAAAGCACGCAGGTAGCGTGTTCATCAAAGGGAGGACTTGAAATGCTTAACATCACCAGACGCATGCTCATTATCTCAGCCGGGCTCGCCACCGTGCTGACGGCCGCCCCCGCTTTCAGCGCCGACAAGATCGTCATCGGCTTCTCGCAGGCGAGTTCAAACTCGGCCCATCGCAACACGATGACCAAACGCAACCAGGCCTATGCCGCGGAACACTTCAAGGATGTCGATCTGATCGTCACCAACGCGGAAGGCAAGTCCGCAAAGCAGATTTCGGATGTCGAAAGCCTGATGGTGCAAGGCATGAAGGTTCTGATGATCTCGGCGCAGGACGGCGCCGCCATCGCTCCGACCGTCAAGCAGGTGCTGGCTGCCGGCATTCCGGTGATCACGCTCGAGCGCAGCCTCGATATTCCGGTTACGCTGCATGTCGGCCCGCACAACAAACCCATCGGCACGCTTGCCGGCAAGTACATAGCCGAAGCGCTGAAAGGTAAGGGCAATGTCGTCGAGATCAAGGGCGACCCGGCTGTCGCTCCCGCGGTCGAGCGCCATGAAGGTTTTGCCGAAGCCATCGCCGGCACCGAGATCAAGGTGATCGCCGAAACCCACGCCGACTGGGACCAGGAAAAGGCGCTGAAGTTCATGGAAGACACGCTCCAGCGTTTCCCGGCCGGCCAGATCCAGGCCGTTTACGCCCATAACGACAATATGGCATTTGGTGCGCTGCGGGCGATCCAGGCTGCCGGCCGCGACAAGGAAGGCATCCTCATCATCGGCATCGACGGCGAGAATGCCGCCATCCGTGCTGTTGCCAAGGGCGATCTGACCGCGACCTTCACCTACTCCACCGTCGCGCCGGAAGGCGTCATTGCCGCGCACGCGCTTGCCACCAACGACACGGCCGCGCTGGAGAAGCTCGGAACCTTGACGAAGAAGGACGACGGCTCGATGGAAATCGAGATCGCGTCGAAGATGATCACCAAGGACAATGCCGCCGAGTTCTTCTGCAAGGGCTTCGGCGACGACCCCGAATGCAAGTGATCCGGTAGACTTCGAGGTCCGGCGCGGCAACAGACGCGCCGGACTTTCGTTTGGGATCCGAGACCATGGTTCCCAGGCTCAAGGCCTGGGATGACGGAGATTGAGGAGCGCAACAGGCCGGAGGCGCCAGTGCCGCCTATCTCTTCACCTGTCGCGGTAGTTCGAGAAGCCTACCCAGCCCTCCGTCGTGCTCGGGCTTGACCCGAGCATCCATGCACAAGCACCCTGCTGGTAGGGTTGCTCAAAGCGTCGCTGAAATACGCATGCATATCTGAGAGGCTACTGGTGGCCGGGCGCTTCGGGTGCTATATTTGTATAGCAGACAGGAGAAAGATCATGCTGGCATTGCGGTTGCCCCCCGAAATCGAAGCACGACTTGATGAACTTGCCAGGCGGACCGGCCGCAGCAAGAGCTTCTATGCACGTCAGGCCATCCTCGAACATCTCGATGATCTCGAGGATATCTATCTCGCCGAAAAACGCCTCGAAGAGCTTCGGCGAGGGGAGAGTGATACCGTTTCGCTGGCCGAGTTGATGACCCGTCATGGCGTGGAGAATTGAGTTTCACCGGGCAGCCGAGCGTGAGCTTGAGAAGCTTGGACATGAGGCGGCTCGCCGAATCCTCCGATTTCTCAATGATCGCGTTGCAAGGCTGGACGATCCACGATCCATCGGAGAGGCGCTCAAAGGGTCTGAACTCGGTGATTTCTGGAAGTACCGCGTCGGGGACTATCGAGTGATCGCAAGCATCGACGATGGGGCGGTGCGAATCCTCATCGTGCGTATCGGCAACCGCCGCGATGTCTATCGATGAAATCCACCAGCCGCCCGCTCGCAATTTTGCCTAGCGGTCCCATCACGGTCACAATTCTTTGAAGGAAGTTGGCGAAGCGTGGCTTGTGAGTGGCCGTCAGCCGTTATATCGCACAGTCACGCCGTCACTCTCATACCTATGGGGAACCCATGCCGATGTCCGAAATGCAACTGACGAAACGCCGCCTCCTGGGTGGGATCGCCATCGCCGCAGCTGCCGCAGCGCTTGCCGCCTGCAACGACAGTAAGGACGCTGCCGATGCTTCGTCCTCCGGCAAGACCATGGCCGATGGCAGCAATGTCGATACCATCCAGACGGCGGCCACTTCGGCGACCGAAATGCCGCAGTCCGACGGTGATGTCGACATGGCCGAAGTGCTGAAGCCCGGCACGCTGCCGGAGATGGCGCTTGGGAAGGCCGATGCCCCCGTCAAGATCGTCGAATACATGTCGATGACCTGCCCGCATTGCGCCCATTTCCACAACACCACCTTCGACGCCATCAAGCAGAAATATGTCGACGCCGGCAAGGTGCAGTTCATCATCCGCGAATTCCCCTTCGATCCGCGCGCCGCCGCAGCATTCATGCTCGCCCGCTGCAGCGCTTCCAATCCGGAGCAGCTGAGCACGCCGGAACAGTATTTCCCGATGGTCTCCATGCTCTTCAAGCAGCAACAGGTCTGGGCCGCCGCCGATGACGGCCGCGCCGCATTGCTGCAGATGTCGAAGCTGGCCGGATTTACTGAGGATAGCTTCACGAAATGCTTGACGAACCAGAAGCTTCTGGATGAAGTGAACGCCACGCGGGAAAGAGGTTCCAAGGATTTTGGCGTCAATGCCACGCCGACGTTCCTCATCAATGGCAAGCGCTATTCTGGAGACATGCCGGTTGAAACCTTGTCGAAGCTCATCGACAGCCTCATCTGAACCGGACCGTTTGACGAAGACGGGCGACGGCGAAAGCCGTGCGCCCGTTTTTCGTATTCAGCGCAGCTTGCTGGTGTGGCCCCCACATCCGCCTGCCGGCACTGACCGGGTTCGAGCCGCGGGTCTCGACCCGTCCTTCGGACCCCCGAGGGGAGAAGGGGTATGCCGCCTGCCTTTCTTTCCCATCATTCGAGGGATGATGTGGGCACGGCATCGACCCGGAGTCTCTTCTCCCCAGCGGGGAGAAGGTGCCGGCAGGCGGATGAGGGGGCTTCCTGCCGTGGATGTCTCCGCATGAAGTTCAACAAGCTGCGCCTGGTCGGCTTCAAATCCTTCGTCGAGCCGACGGAATTCATCATCGAGCGGGGGCTGACCGGCGTCGTCGGCCCGAATGGCTGCGGCAAGTCCAACCTCGTCGAGGCGCTGCGCTGGGTGATGGGCGAGAATTCCTACAAGAACATGCGGGCCTCCGGCATGGACGACGTGATCTTTTCCGGCTCAGGAAACCGGCCGGCCCGCAACACCGCCGAAGTGGCGCTCTATCTCGACAATGCGACGCGCACCGCGCCCGCCGCCTTCAACGATGCGGACGAGATCCAGGTCACCCGCCGCATCGAGCGCGAGCAGGGTTCGCTCTACCGCATCAACGGCAAGGAAAGCCGCGCCAAGGACGTGCAGTTGCTGTTTGCCGACGCCTCCACCGGTGCCCGTTCGCCCTCGATGGTCGGCCAGGGGCGGATCGGCGAGCTGATCCAGGCCAAGCCGCAGGCCCGCCGCCAGCTCTTGGAAGAGGCGGCCGGCATTTCGGGTCTGCATTCGCGCCGCCACGAAGCCGAACTGCGCCTGCGCGCCGCCGAAACCAATCTCGAGCGTCTCGACGACGTCACCTCGCAGCTCGAAAGCCAGATCGAGAGCCTGAAGCGCCAGGCCCGCCAGGCCAACCGCTTCAAGACGCTGTCGGCCGATATCCGCGGCCGCGAGGCGATGCTCTTGCATATCCGCTGGGTGCAGGCCAAGGAGGCCGAGGCCGAGGCCGATAGCGCGCTGAACCAGGCGACATCAGTCGTTGCCGAAAAGGCGCAGATGCAGATGGAGGCGGCGAAGAATCAGGGCATCGCCAGCCTGAAGCTGCCGGAACTGCGCGAAGGCGAGGCGCGCGCTGCCGCCGCCCTGCAGCGCCTGCAGATCGCCAGAAGCCAGCTGGAGGAGGATGCCGGCCGCATCCTGCGCCGCCGCGACGAGCTGACCCGCCGTCTCGCCCAGCTTGGCGAGGATATCCGCCGCGAGGAGCGGCTGGTGGCCGACAATGCCGTCATCCTGGCAAGGCTCGATGCCGAAGAGGCCGAGATATCAGAAGTGCTCGCCGATTCCGGCCGTTATGCCGAGGAAACCCGCGAGGCCTTCGAGGAGGCGGCGGCAAAACTTGCCGACAGCGAGCGCATTTTTACCCAGCTGACGGCCGAGCGCGCCGAGGCGGCCGCCGGCCGCAATCAGCTGGAGCGCGCCATCCGCGATCTCGCCGACCGCCGGATGCGCCTCGAACGGCAGATGAATGAGGCGAACCAGGAGCTTGCAGCCATCGGCGACAAGATCGCCGGCCTGCCCGATCCCGAGGAAAAGCGCGCGATCGTCGAGGCCGGCGAAATCGCGCTCGCCGATGCCGAAGCCGCCGTTCAGGCGGTGGAGCAGGCGCTGGCCGCTGCCCGCCAGACCGAGGCGCTGTCGCGCGCGCCGGTCGATCAGGCTCGCTCGAGCCTGAATGCGCTGGAAACCGAGGCCCGCACCATTTCCCGCATGCTCGCCGCCGGCGCTGCGGCCGGGAAATTCTCTCCCGTTGCCGAAGAATTGAAGGTCGATCGCGGCTTCGAAACGGCGCTCGGTGCCGCTCTCGGCGACGATCTGGAATCACCGCTCGATGCCGAGGCGCCGGCCCATTGGTCGGAGAATGGCGATGGCGCCGGCGACTCTACGCTGCCCGCAGGTGTCACGCCGCTCCTCGCCCATATTAGCGCGCCGGCAGCACTCACCCGCCGCCTGCGCCAGATCGGCCTGGTCGCCGATGGGGACGCCAAGCGCCTGATGGCGGCGCTGCAGCCCGGCCAGCGGCTGGTGACGAAAGCGGGCGCCGTCTATCGCTGGGATGGCCACGTGACGGGCGCCGACGCCCCGAGCGCTGCCGCTCTGCGCCTTGCCCAGAAGAACCGGCTCGCCGAACTCGAAGGCGAGGCGGCCCTTGCCCGTGACGTGCTTGCCGAAGCCGAGGAGCGGCAGGCGGCCGCCACTGATGCGATCCGCGGCGAGGAGCGCCGGCTTGCCGAGGCCCGCGACATGAGCCGTCTTTCGGCCCGTCATCTCACTGAAGCGCGCGAAGCGCTTGCTGCGGCCGAGCGCGCCTCCGGCGATCTGATCCGCCGCCGCGATGTCGTCAGCGAGGCCGTCAGCCAGCTCGGCGCGCAGCTGGAGGAGATCGGCATCCAGGAGGAAAATGCCCGCATCGAGCTGGAGGATGCGCCCGATCTCACCGCGATCGACGAGCGGCTGCGCTTCCAGCAGGCGGAGGTCGCGACCGATCGCGGCGCGCTCGCCGAGGCCCGCGCCCGCCATGAGAGCTTGGCGCGGGAAAATGAGGCCCGTCAGCGCCGCATCATGGCGATCGGCCAGGAGCGGGAGACCTGGCGCCAGCGGGCGGCCAGCGGCGAGGATCAGGTTGCGACGCTGCGCGAGCGCGAGGAAGAGGCGCGCGACGAGGCAGCCGAACTCGAAATGGCGCCGGATGAATTCGACGACAAGCGCCGGGCTTTGCTCAGCGAACTGCAGAAGGCCGAAGAGGCGCGCCGCAATGCCGGCGATCTCCTGGCCGAGGCCGAACGCATCCAGCGCGAGGCCGACCACCAGGCGGCGACCGCACTTTCCGAGCTTGCCGAATGCCGCGAACGCCGCGGCCGCGCCGAGGAGCGCCTGGTCTCCGCCCGCGAGAAGCGGCAGGAAAGCGAAAGCCGCATCCGCGAAGTTTTGAACGTCGCCCCGCACGAGGCGCTGCAACTGACCGGGCGCCCGGCCATGCAGGCGCTTCCCGATCCGCGCGAGGTCGAGCGCGAGCTCGAGCGTCTGCGGATCGAGCGCGAGCGGCTCGGCGCCGTCAATCTGCGCGCCGACGAGGAACAGAAGGAACTGAGCGAGAAGCTCGAAGCGCTGATCAAGGAGCGCGACGACGTCATCGATGCGATCCGCAAGCTGCGCGGCGCCATCCAGAGCCTCAACCGCGAAGGCCGCGAACGGCTGATCGCCGCCTTCGACGTCGTCAACGCCCAGTTCCAGCGGCTGTTCACCCATCTCTTCGGCGGCGGCACCGCCGAGCTGCAACTGATCGAATCCGACGATCCCTTGGAAGCCGGCCTCGAAATCCTGGCCCGGCCGCCCGGCAAGAAGCCGCAGACCATGACGCTGCTCTCCGGCGGCGAGCAGGCGCTGACGGCGATGGCGCTGATCTTCGCCGTCTTCCTCACCAATCCGGCGCCGATCTGCGTGCTCGACGAGGTGGACGCGCCGCTCGACGACCACAATGTCGAGCGCTACTGCAACCTGATGGACGAAATGGCGGCCTCCACCGAAACCCGCTTCGTCATCATCACCCACAACCCGATCACCATGGCCCGCATGAACCGCCTCTTCGGCGTCACCATGGCCGAACAGGGCGTCTCCACCCTGGTCTCCGTCGACCTGCAGACGGCCGAACGCCTGCGTGAGATTGCTTGAGGGTTTGCGTTGGGGGCGTGCCGGCAGGAGGCGCAGACTGAAGGAGGCGCCAGCGCATTCCTATCCGGCCATCGCTGTTTTGCCGCGGAGGTCACCCCACCCGCCGTCCTCCTCGGGCTTGACCCGAGGATCCACCTTCGTCTCCATCGCAGCAGGGCGTGGATTCCAGGCGCGAGAGCGATCGGCGGGAGGCGCGCGGTCATATTGCGTAACACCTCGCCATAAGCCGTGATAATTCGCGGCTGGCGGAGCTGCGGGTGATAGGCCAAAATGGTCAGGCTGAAGGCCGAAACAAGCCGAAAACGCCTGCACTTTCACCAGAATTGTCGTAACCACCAAAAAAGGTCGGCTTCTTTGCGGCCTGTACCCCATTTGGGTGATGCTCTTTGCGATGACTTGCATTAGAAGTTGTTTCAACGCAACCTGCTGCTTCAGCGCAAGCGTGGGCGGTCAAGGTTGCTTATTGTCGAATTTGCATGCGGTTTTCCGGGCAGAGGGCAAGGACCGGAAAATCTGGGGCAATTCCAGGAAACGCGCCAAGCGGCTTTCGCAGGAATTGCGTGAAGATGAAGCGATAGGGCATTCCATTATTTGAGGAAAGTGCCCTGGGTTGAGGGACCCCCCGTCCGGTTTTCCTGGCCGGACGGAAACAAGGCTTTGCGGGACCTGTTGCAGTCCCGCAAAGCTTTTTTTATGCCTTCCTCTGCATCCGGCGAAGTTTCAATCGTTTCGAACGCGGCGGGGCCGAAGATTTATTGTGCAACGCAACATTCCGCCGCATTTGTCGATTTTCATTTCAACACCAACGGATTAAGCTAATCCCGGTTTGGTGTTGGGGGGAAGATGACCAAGTGGGTCTATACGTTCGGCGACGGGCAGGCTGAGGGCCGGGCGCGCGATCACGAGATTCTGGGCGGCAAGGGCGCCAATCTGGCGGAGATGTGCGCGCTGGGATTGCCCGTTCCGCCGGGTCTGACGATCATCGGCGATGCCTGCAACACCTATTACAGGAACGGCCGCCATATCGAGGACGGTGTGAAGGCCGAGGTGCGAGCCGGCATTGCCGGCATTGAGGCGATCACCGGCCGCCGCTTCGGCGCCGGCAGCCAGCCGCTGCTGCTTTCAGTGCGCTCCGGCTCCCGTGTCTCGATGCCGGGGATGATGGACACGGTGCTCAATCTCGGCCTCAACGACGAGACGGTGCAGGCGCTCGGCCACGATGCCGGCGACGCGCGTTTTGCCTGGGACAGCTACCGCCGCTTCATCCAGATGTATGCCGATGTCGTCATGGGCCTCGGCAACGATGCCTTCGAGGAGATCCTCGAAGACGAGAAGGCCAAGCTCGGCCATGAAACCGATACCGAACTCAGCGCCACCGAATGGCAGCATATCGTTTCCCTCTACAAAAGGCTGATCGAGGAGGAACTGGAGCAGGAATTCCCGCAGGATCCCGAGGTTCAACTCTGGGGCGCGGTCGGCGCGGTCTTCTCAAGCTGGATGAGCGCACGCGCCGTCACCTACCGCCAGCTGCACAATATTCCGGGAGCCTGGGGCACGGCGGTCAACATCCAGGCGATGGTCTTCGGCAATCTCGGCAATGCCTCGGCCACCGGCGTCGCCTTCACCCGCAATCCCTCGACCGGCGAGAAGGCGCTTTACGGCGAATTCCTCGTCAATGCGCAGGGCGAGGATGTCGTTGCCGGCATCCGCACGCCGCAGAGCATCACCGAGGAAGGGCGGATTTCCTCCGGCTCGGAAAAACCCTCGATGGAAAAGCTGATGCCGGAGGCGTTTCGCGAGCTCTGCCGCATCTGCAGCGAGCTCGAGATCCATTACCGCGACATGCAGGATATCGAATTCACCATCGAGCGCGGCAAACTGTGGATGCTGCAGACCCGCGCCGGCAAGCGCTCCACCCGGGCGGCAATGAAGATCGCCGTCGACATGGTCGATGAGAAGGTGATTACCGAGGAGCAGGCGGTGCTGCGCATCGAACCCTCCAGCCTCGACCAGTTGCTGCATCCGACGATCGATCCGCGCGTCACCCGCCAGGTGATCGGCACCGGGCTGCCGGCTTCGCCGGGGGCGGCCACCGGCGCCATCGTCTTCACCGCCGAGGAAGCGGTGGAGGCCGAGGCCGAGGGCCGCAAGGTCATTCTGCTCAGGGTCGAGACCAGCCCGGAGGATATTCACGGCATGCATGCCGCCGAAGGCATTCTGACGACGCGCGGCGGCATGACCAGCCATGCGGCGGTCGTTGCCCGCGGCATGGGCATCCCCTGCGTCGTCGGCGCCGGCACCATGCGCATCGATCAGCGCAACGAGCGGCTGCTCGGCATGGGCGTCACCCTGAAGAAGGGCGATATCATCACCATCGACGGCTCGGCCGGCCAGGTGCTGAAGGGCGAGGTGCCGATGATCCAGCCGGAGCTCTCGGGCGATTTCGGCCGCATCATGGGCTGGGCCGACCGCGCCAGGCGCATGACGGTGCGCACCAACGCCGATACGCCGGCCGATGCGCGCGCCGCCCGCTCCTTCGGCGCCGAGGGCATCGGCCTTTGCCGCACCGAGCACATGTTCTTCGAGGGCGAGCGCATCCATGTCATGCGCGAGATGATCCTGGCCGAGGACGAGAAGGGCAGGCGGCTGGCGCTCGACAAACTGCTGCCGATGCAACGGCTGGATTTCACCGGCCTCTTCACCGTGATGCACGGCCTGCCGGTGACGATCCGTTTGCTCGATCCGCCGCTGCACGAATTCCTGCCGAAGACCGATGACGAGGTCGCCGAGGTCGCCTTCGCCATGGGCATGGAGGCGCAGGCTTTGCGCCAGCGCGTCGATGCGGTGCACGAGTTCAACCCGATGCTCGGCCATCGCGGCTGCCGGCTGGCGATCTCCTATCCTGAAATCGTCGAGATGCAGGCACGCGCCATCTTCGAGGCGGCGGTTGCCGCAGCCCATGAGACCGGGGCTGCCGTCGTGCCTGAGATCATGGTGCCGCTGGTCGGCCTGCGCTCCGAGCTCGATTACGTCAAGGCCCGCATCGACGAGGTCGCCGGCGATGTGATGCGCGAGGCCGGCATGAAGATCGACTATCTCGTCGGCACGATGATCGAGCTGCCGCGTGCGGCACTGCGCGCCCATGTGATCGCCGAAGCCGCCGAATTCTTCTCCTTCGGCACCAACGACCTGACGCAGACCACCTTCGGCATCTCGCGCGACGACGCCTCGGCCTTCATCCCGACCTATCAGCGCAAGGGCATCATCGAGCATGATCCGTTCATCTCGCTCGATTTCGACGGTGTCGGCGAATTGATCAGCATCGCCGCCGAACGCGGCCGGCGCACCCGCAACGACATGAAGCTCGGCATCTGCGGTGAACATGGCGGCGACCCGGCCTCGATCCGCTTCTGCGAGACGATCGGCCTCGATTATGTCTCCTGCTCGCCGTTCCGCGTGCCGATCGCCAGACTGGCGGCGGCGCAGGCGGTCATATCGGAAAATCTGAAGGGGAAATAGCCAAAGCCCTCGCGCCCGGCAGTTGCGCCCGCGGCAGCCCTTCGGACGCCTGGGGTCAATGATGATGGTGCCAGCGATTGCGGTAGACATAAGGCCCGTTCAGATCCCAGGCCATGCTCTGCATCATCTCCGCGCTCTGCGCCCGCGATTCGGCCCGCCGGTCGAGATCGATGCGCTGCAGGCAGGTGGCAAAACCATCGGTGCCGCGGCGGAAACCATAGCTCAGGCACTTCTGCTCATCCGCCGCCCGCCGCTCCTCCGGCGTCATCGTCTGGCAGGCGGACAGGACGGCGGCGAGGGTGGCCATGGTGATGAGGAGGCGGATGCGCATCGGGGTATTCCTTGCTTTTCCCTGAGGAAATGCCATTCGGGTGCGGGCGTCAAGCGAGGAGACCAAGATGCCCCTCATCCGCCTGCCGGCACCTTCTCCCCGCTTGCGGGGCGAAGGGGATATGCCGCAACCTCACCGTCTCTCGCCAACCTCTCGCGGGGCATGTCCCCTCTCCCCGTCAGAACGGGGAGAGGGTTAGGGTGAGGGGCAACCACACGGCACAACCAAAATCAAGCCGCCCCGGCCGGATCGCCGATCGGCAACAGCGCCGGATCGAGCGGCGGATCCTGCGGGTTCTTCGTATCTCCAGGGTCCTGCACCGGTGTCAGCGGCGGTTTTTGCTGGATGGGGTCGGGAATGCCAGGCGTCGGCGTCGGGCCGCGCGGGGTGTCGGTTGTCGGTGTTGGGATGGGATCTCTGTTCGGCATGATCGCCTCCTTTTCAAAAAAGGAACGGCATCCCTGGCATATGGTTCCACTTTCACGAGTCGGCATTCCTCTGTATGAGGACACCTGCAAACACTGGAAACCAGCATGGCCATCCGCGATCGATTTTCGAAAAAACTGAACTGCCCGCAATGCGGCAATGAGGGCTTTGCCGAGGCCTCGGAGATCGATGATCCCAAGCGCAAGCACCCGGATTTCAAGGTCGATCAACTGCCGCGCGGTTTTGGCGTGCAACGCCCGTCCAACCACCAGGAGAGCTTCATGCTCAAATGCGAATGCGGACGCAAGTTTCCGTTCCGCAGCCTGGCGGAGGCGGCGGCGGAACGGCGCTAGAACCCACGGTCAAACCTAAATCCGCTCCAGCAGCTCGACGAAGGCATCGGCGAAGCGCACCAGATGCGCGGTCTCCTCATCGGGCGCCTGCATGCGGATCTCGGTGCCGGCATAATCGAGCAGCGCCAGCACGACGCGCATCTCGTTGCCCTCATCGGGAATGCGCAGCACCGCGATGCGCCGGCAATCGGCGATGAGGCCGCCGGCCGGCAGGTCGAACAGCAATTCGCCGCCCGCCCGGTTCGCCGCCTGGCGCACCGCCTCGCAGAAGCCGGCATCGCCGCCGGCATAACCTTCGAGCGAAAGTTCGAGCTCGACGAGCTCCAGCGGCAGCATCGGCTCGCTGTGGTCGATCCCGCCAAGCGCAGACGCCTGCGGCCTGGCTGCTATCTCGGGTGAAATCATCCCGCCTCTCCTTGCCTTTAAATCAGGAGATGAAACCGTGGCAGAATGACCTTTTTTTGCCATATCAGCAAGGGCTCATGAATCGGCCCGGCCATCGCCTCGATCATGTCAGGGGAATTCCAGCCGATATTCCAAGACAACAGTTTCAATTCAGCCGAATCTTGCCCAGATCCGGATGATTTCAGGCCGGGCTGGCCTAAAATCTGAATCCGGATCTGAATCAAAGAAATAGAGCATGATGTCGTCCGAAAACCGCTTCACACTTTTCGGCATCATGCTCTAAACAGGGTTATGGCGATTTGCGTGGTCGAGGACGCGGCGCTGACGAGCAACCGGTAAGTTTGATGGCCATCCGTTACGACCGTCCCGTTTCCAGCGCCGCCCGCTTTGCGCGGCTGCTCGGGGCGTTTTCGCTGGTGCTGGCGCTGGCGGTGCTGATCGCCCATCGCTTCGGCGGCCTTGCCACCCCCTATCTCGTGCTGCTCTTGATCGCCGCCGCCGGCTTTGCGCTGCTCGCCGCGCTGCTGGCCGCCGTCGGCCTGCGCAGCCTCTGGGTCTCAGGCGCCGAAGGCGGGCTCGCCGCACTCGCCGCCCTGATCTATGCCGCCTTTCCGCTTACGATCGGCGCCTTTGCCGCCGAGCAATATCTCAGCCTGCCGGATATCTACGACGTCTCCACCGATCCGGTCTCGGTGCCGGACTGGCTGTCGCCGCCGCACGCCGATCAGATCTGGCTGAAGCGCACTCCGGTGACACCGGAGGATCGCGAAAAGCAGATGACTGCCTATCCCGAGCTGACTGGCCGGCGTTATGAGGGCGCGCTCGACCGGGTGCTGGAAGCGGTGCGCAAGGTCGCCAAGCAGAGCGGTTTCACGATCGTCAGGAGCAGCGGCACCAGCGAGCCGGACCGCGACCCGGAGGACGGACCGGCAAAACCCGCCCCCGGCGACGAGGCCGTCGCCGATGCGCCCGGCATCATCCCGGTGCCGACGCCGCGCCCCTATGACGACGATGTCGCCAAACTGATCCGCGGCGCCAACGGCGTGACGCTGCAGGCGAGCAACCGCACGCTGATCCTCGGCCTGCGCTTCGATATCCTCATCCGCCTGCGCGAAGAGGCCGAAACCACCTTCGTCGACATCCGCGTCGCCTCCCGTTACGGCCAACACGACCTCGGCTTCAGCGCCGCCATCGCCGGCGATTATTTGAAGGCGCTGGATGCGGAATTGCTGGGGATTGCGGGTGGGTGAGCCGCGGTGGCGCAAAGCGCCAGCAATCGATCCAGTGAATCGATTGCAGCGGCGAACGCCCTGAGCCAAAGCGAAGGGCCGGGAGAGGGTGCGGCTGGCTCAGAGCCCCTACGGTGCCACAAGTTCCACATCGCTGCGGTATCCCCAATCAAGCCGGCCCGCTCAACGATCAGCCCTCATCCTGAGACGCCCCGAAGGGGCCTCGAAGGACGAGGGCGGATGGCTGCGGTGGCCAGCCCCGTCCTTCGAGGCTTCGCCCTATGGGCTACGCGCCTCGGGATGAGGCTGGAGAGAGGTGCCTGCCGTGCCGCCCCCCTC
>NZ_MAWZ01000012.1:0-96592 GCF_001854685.1 Rhizobium sp. RSm-3
GGCGAGACCCGTGGCTCGCCCCGGGCCCGGCAGGGCAGAGGGGGGCTCACACGGCAGGCAGGCTCAGGTGAGGAAGAACGACCTCACTCCACCACCAACCACCCCGTATACCGCACCACCAGCCCTGTCAGCCGCCCGCCGATCTCGACGTGAAAATGGAACCGCCCCTCACGCTCCTCCTCGAACGTCTCGCCACCCGGCGCCAGAAACAGCGGCAGCGGGATCCCGCAAAAGCGCCAGCCGCGCACCACCAGCCGCAGCTTCGCCCCCTCCGGCACCAGCGCCACCAGCACCCGGAACGGCCCGAAGACCTCCGCCAGCAGGTGCCGGTCGCGGCCCTTGTCCTCGAGCTGCAGGCTGTGGAAGCTCTTGCCCCCGAAATCCCGCGTCCAGATCTCGTTGTCGCCATCGGCGGCGAAGCGCACCGTGACCGGCACATCCTCACCCGCCGGGGGAAAGCCGATCAGCCGGGCGACGATCCTCGCCAGCCACCCGCTGCCGCGCTCGATCCGCGCCCGGCCGGAGGCGACACGCGCGCCGCCCGCATGCATGGCTGATATGGCCGGCGGCAGCCGCTCGAAGGCGCTGCCGAGAACCCTGTGGTAAAGCGGCAGGCCGGCGCCCTCGCTTTCCACCCTGATCCCGGTGGTAATCGAGAACCGCTGGAATTCCGCTTCGAAATCCTCCAGCCGCAATTCCCCCGTCGCCGGCCGCGCGCCATTTTCCGGCCTGATGCCGCGCAGCAGCCGGCGCACCAGCGCCGCCACGCCGGTGACCGGAATGAACGGCCCGTCATCCCCCTCGGCAATCAGATGCCAGCCGCAGGCAAGCGGTTTGCCGGCGGCATCGAGGCCGCTCAGGCGCACGAACATGCCGCCGCGGTGTTCGCCGATCGCCAGGCCGTGGCTCGCCCGCTGCATCAGCCGCGCAAACGGCGTGAGCGACGGCAGCAGCTTCCGCCGCGTGAGACCCGCCGCAAACCCGAGCAGCCGCTGCAGCGCCTGCGGCTCCGTGCCGACCCCGGTGAAGCTCGATTGCAGGCCGGCAAAGCGGCCCGGCAGCAGCGCCAGATCCGGCGCATCCACCAGCAGGAAAGTCCGGCTCCTGAGCGGCGCCACGCCGGGTGGAGCCACCGTCACCCGCATCGCCTCGATCAGCCCGTCCGCCTGCGCCGGCCGCCCCTGGCGCAGCACCGAGACCGGCTTGCCGGCATAGCTCGCGATCGCTCTGACGACATTGAGGCCGATCTTCACATGCGCCGACGGGGCAATGCCCGCCGCCACCGCATCGATCCCGGAAAACCGCGGCGCCATGACCTCGAGCGCGGCGAAGGACAGCGCCGGCAGGCTGCTGAGGCCGGAAAGCGCAAAAACGCCCTTCGCTTTCGCCTCGGCATCGAGCCCGCCGATACCGGCGACAAAACCGGTGCTGTCGGCAAGATCGGCATAATCGATGTCGAGCCCGATGCAGGCGCGCACGACCTTATAGGGGTCTTGCCCAAAACTCTGGAACGGCCCGGAGGCATCGACGACGAGATCGGGCTGCAGCCGCATCAACTGTTCGCTGAGATCGCCGTCACGATCGAAGCGCACGGCCTGCAGGCTCGCCCCCAGATTGCTGCTGCCCAGGCCCTCGGATCCATCTTTCGGCGATCTGAGATCGGCAACGAAATCGTCGGCCTTCTCAAGCGAGCGCCCGGCGATCAACAGCCTGAGGCGCGGTTCATCGCCAAGCAGCCGCGCCAGCCGGCCGCCGAACGTGCCGTAGCCGCCGATGATCAGCAGCGAAAGCCGCTCGCCGCTCATGCGATGAAACGGCTGCGCTGCTCCGCCGTCGGCACCATGCAGCTCTGCCGGCCGGCGATCTTCAGCCGGTTGCGGGCGATGAATTCATAGAGCGTATCGGCGACGCGGCGCGGCAGCAGCCGGAAGAGTTTCACCAGCGAATAGGGAAAGCCGAGGCCGGCCACCATGCGGATCGACCCGTCGGACTTGAAGAAGGCGCGGCCATTCTCGATGAAGATATTGGTCTCGTAATCGCGCTCGTTCAGCCCGTAATGCCGGTAGAGGGCTGCGCCGAGCGGCGACTGGGCGGCGAGGAAGCGGTAGCGCCGCTGCCTGTCGTGCTTCAGCGCGAATTTCACCCAGCCGGAGCAGAAGACGCATTCGCCATCGAAGATGATCAGCGGCTGGTCATCGGCAAAATCCGGCACATCGGCATCATCGCGATAGCTGTAAGCGGTGCGCGTCATGGTAAACTCCCCATCTCCCGCTTACAACAGCCGGTAGGTGGCGGCAAGAGAAGGCGGCCCATCCGCCGCGATCTCGCCACGCTCGACGAGATTCTCGATATGGGCGAGCACGGAAAGCGCTGCCGCCCCATGCAGCTTCGGATCGGTATCGCTGTAGATCGCCTTCACCATCGCGGAAATCTGATGGTCGCCCGCCCGGATGCGGGCCAGCACCGCCCGCTCGCGCTTCAGCCGATGCGCTTTCAGCGCCGGCAGGAAACTCGCCGGCTCCGTCACCGCCCCGCCATGGCCGGGCAGCAGCAGGCGATCCTCCCGCGCGATCAGCTGCTCGAGCGAGGCCATATAATCCGCCATCGACCCATCCGGCGGCGCGACGATCGAGGTCGACCAGGCCATGACATGATCGCCGGAGAAGAGGATATCGCGGCCTTCGAGCGCGAAGGCGGCATGATTGGCCGTATGCCCCGGCGTCAGCACCGACGTCAGCGCCCAGCCATCGCCCGATAGGGTCTGCCCGTCGCCGATCGCGATATCCGGCACGAAGTCCAGATCCGAGCTTTCGGCAAACGGATTGATCTCGCCATCCCTGAGCCGCCGCGCCGGCCGGTGCGGCCCTTGCCCCACCGTCACCGCCCCCGTCGCCGCCTGCAGCCGGCGGGCGAGCGGAGAATGGTCGCGATGCGTATGGCTGACGAAGATATGCGTCACCTCCCGCCCGCCAAGCGCTGTCATCAGCGCCTGAAAATGCGCCTCCTCCTCCGGCCCGGGATCGATGACCGCGACCGAGGAAGCGCCGACGATATAGCTGTTGGTGCCGTAAAAGGTGAAAGGCCCGGGATTCTCAGCCGTGACCCGCGCGACCCCTGGCGCCACCGGCACGGCGCGCCCATAGGCCGGCTCGAAAGCAAGGTCGAATGCGGGGCTTTCCATGCGGGACGATGCTCTCGATGCCGATGACACCGCCCATTCCTAGCATGGGCCTTGGCACTCTGCAGCGCATAAATCTGCGCGAGGCGCAACTTAGTCATTGTGACAGACGGAGAGCTTTGCTAATCAGGCGTCGATTTGAGCCGGCGCTTTGCGCCGAAAGCTCTGGTGGGGCGTCGCCAAGCGGTAAGGCAACGGTTTTTGGTACCGTCATCCCTGGTTCGAATCCAGGCGCCCCAGCCAGTTTTTATCGCTTTCCTCGGTTCTATTCTTCCCGGCTCACGCGGAGTTTCGACGGAGCGGAATGGTCGCCTGGGTCAAGAGCGGCATTGGCTGTTTCGGCCGTTCACCATTATAAAGATAACTATACGATTGTATTTATATCTTTATCGGGCGGAGCATTGCCGCCATAGGATCGTACTTGTACGACTTTATCGTCACACCTTCACTCCTCGTTGAAGAAATCCTCATCCAAGCGCTTGAATTCTACGGTACGATACCCCCGCACCCCCACGTCATGCTCGATCATGAGGTCAGCCAGTTCGCGGCCATCAATCAGTATGACCCGCTGGGCGAGGTGCTTGACGTAATCGCGTGCCGGTTGGCTGAAGGTTGAAGTCGTGACGAAGACGCCTTTGGTGGCGCCGAGGCCGACGAGGCTGCCGACGAAGCCGTTGACGTCCGGGC
This sequence comes from Rhizobium sp. RSm-3, assembly GCF_001854685.1. Classification (NCBI taxonomy): domain Bacteria; kingdom Pseudomonadati; phylum Pseudomonadota; class Alphaproteobacteria; order Hyphomicrobiales; family Rhizobiaceae; genus Rhizobium; species Rhizobium sp. RSm-3. Next base: position 3,866 of record NZ_MAWZ01000012.1, read on the forward strand.
GGCTGATCGGATTACCGGGCGTGTAGCGTTTGGCCTGGACATAGATCCGGTCGAGGCCGAGGCGATCCTCGTTGACGATGCCATCGACACCGCCGTCACCGGAGCGTCCAAGCTGGGCTGCCGCGTCCTTGTGGCTGCCGCCATAGCCCATGGCGATTAGGAGATCGACGATCAATTGCTCGAAGAAGGCGGGGCTGTTCGCGAGGATGCGTTGAAGCAGTTCGTCGCGGAGCGCAGCTTGGAGTGCCGCATGGGCCGCATCGATCTGCTCCTCCGGTGTTGTCCGGGGCGAGGCCGTGTCGAGCGATTTTGCGATGGCGCCGACCTGCTCGGTGGTGCCACTTTCGTTCCTGTAAAACTCGCGGAACTCCGGCTCCCGCATCAGGAGAGCTACATCAATACGTTCCGGCGCAGTCGCCAGCAGCGCCTTGCCTTTGTCGGTCGCAACAAACCGACCACGCGCGGGCGATGCGATCAACCCGGCCTTGCTCATGTAGAATTTCGCCCAGTGGATGCGATTGTGAAGCAGGCGCTGGCGTCCGCTCGGCAGAAGCTCGTCCCGCTCCTCCGGCGTCAAACCCAGATCGTCAGCGATCCGCTCTGCGACGTCGGCGACGCGGGTTTCGCCCTTTGCAGCAAGGAGCAGAACGGGGAGCATGAGGGTCTGGTAGTCAGGGATCATGGTCGCTTCAATTCTTGCGCAGGATGACGGCCATGGTGGACACGATGTCCGACTGGGAAGGCCCCTTGATGATTTCGCCGTTGCTTGCCAGCCTGTGTTTGCCAAAGTGTGCCAGGAGGGCTTGCTCGATCCTTCGTGCCTCGTCCTCGCTGCCCGTCGGCTGCTTCAGAGCGAGGTCCCAGGTCAGGCCGGTGACTTCTGCTGCCATCGGCGCCTGATAGGCTGCGAGCCGTATGGCGGGATCGTTCGCATAGCCGATCTTGAAGGCGAGATCGCGCCCGCGCTGATCCTTCAGGGCAAGGGCATAGACAAACCACACCGCATGGTCGCCGAAGCGGCCGCTGAACTCGCCTTCATGCTTTGGCGCCAGCTTGCTGTTCTTCTGGGCTACCAGCCCGCGCCCAAGCAATGTCTTGGGTTCCGCTAGCGTGACCGGCCGGCGCTCGAGCGCCAGAAGCGGTGCTGACGCTTCCGGATCGAGTTCAACAACGGTTGATTGCGCCCGCAGATGATGGGCGCCGGTCAATGGCCCCACGAGGCGCGAAAAGACGTTCTCTTGTGACGTGATTTCCCAGACTGAAATCGGATGAAGCGCATAGGGAAATTCGCTTGCCGCGCGCTCCGTGATGCCGTTGGTGGCGATCTGGTTGATATAGTTTACTGTGTTCACTTCCAGTGACGAGACTTGATAGAGACCCAAAACACGGCCCCGGTAGTCTGACGAAGTTGGCTCTCCCCTCGTACCAACCGTGAAGACGTAATCTCCCTCGTCCAGTGTCTTTTTCGCCTGCGTGCGGGCTGCCTTGGAACCGAAAGTCAATGGCCAGCAGGGATCACCCGGCGGCCCCCAGACATAGGTGAAAAAGACTTTCGGCATGCTCCCCTCCCTTCGTGGTTCCGTATCGCTGCTAACGTCGCCCCCGTCCGCGTTTCGCCTTGGGGGCCACCGCGCGTTCGGCGCGGATGCGCTCCAGCAGTTTTTCGGCGGGCTCGTCACCTTCGTTCTGGGGGACCAGTTCGCCGCGGAAAGCCTTGGCGAGTATCGCCTCGTCGAGCTTGCCCACCAGTTCCAGCGCGCGCTTTGCTTCCCCCGCCAGCCGATCGATTTTGGCAAAGGCCGCTTCGATGCGGCGGACGATTTCGTGTTGTTCTTCGAGGGGGGCGAGACAAATCTGCATCGCACGAACCTCCGGGAAGTAGATCGTAGTGTGTGTGGTTCCCTTACCGAATTCCCTGATCTCGTCCCCCTCTGCCATTAATCCATACATCAGAAATCTTGGCAGGAGGGCTTCAGTGCAGGTCCACGTGACGAAATCCTGGCTTGTTGCCATGGGTTTGCCCATGATCGTCACGTAGCCGACGGACGCCGTTCGAGACAGGCAAACGGTTCCCGCGGGCAGCAGGCGTGCTGAAGAGTTGGCTAAACCGTCTTCGTTCGTGTTCTGGATTGTGTCTTCAATCACCCTTCCATGATGCTCGCCTGCATCCTTGATGCCTATCCACGGGATGTCACCGTCCCACCATTCTGGATGTGATCGGCTTGGGGTGTGGCCCGTCTCCTGCCGCGCGATGCGGTTTAGCGGTACCCACTGCCACTTTGCGGGAGCTTCGCGAGACGGGGTGTTGACCGCCAACGCTGCCTGCCCTTGGATTACTCTGTCAGTTGCTTCCCTGCCACCTCTAGGCTGCGGGGGTGTTGGAGTCTTTTCAATCAGATCGGACGCAGTCGCGAGTTCCGGCTTCTTGGCCCTCCAGTCTGAGGTCAGAATTCCCAGAAAAGAGGATCTGAGCACGGCCTGCTTGTAGCGGGAGACGAGAGTTTCGATGCGGGCGAGTTCGGTGCGGGCGCGGGCGGATTTCGCGTTCAGTACATCCAGCTTGGCCACGATGCGCTTTTGCTCGGCCAGAGGTGGCAGGCAAATATGCAAGGCACGGATCTCGGGGAAGTAGATTGTAATGTGGGTTGTCCCTTTCCCAAATTTTCGCAATCCCTCGCCTTCAGCAATCAACGCCTTGACCAGGAACTCCGGGACCAGCGCCTCTAAGCAGGTCCATGTGACAAAGTCTTGGCTGGTCGCCATTTCTCGACCCATAATCGTCACGTAGCCAACAGAAGCTGTTCGTGACAAACATACCGTGCCCTTCGGCAGCAAGCGCGCTGATGAGTTCGCCAGTCCAAGCGTATTGGTAGTCTGTAGCGTGTCGTATATGACACCTCCATGGTGAAGCCTTGCATCCCGAATCCCTATCCAGGGAATATCCCCTTCCCACCATTCGGGGTGCGACCGACTGGGAGTGTGGCCCGTCTCCTGACGAGCGATGCTATTCAGGGGTACCCATGCCCAACCGGGTGGGACTGATTCCACAGGCCTGTTAACTGCCAACCCAGCCTTGCCTCTGATGTGCATGCTGGAGATATCCGGGCTCATTCCGCCGCCTCCGGAAGCTCATCGGCCAGTTCCGCCATCAGCGCCTCGATCTCCAGCGTCGCAGCTTGCAGATGGCCGAGGATGGCGGCGGCGATATCGTCGGGTTCGGTCAGGCCCTCGTCCGCCTCTTCCTCCGCCTCGCGCAGCCAGGTGATATCGAGATTGTCACCACGCTTGGCAATGTCGTCGCGGGTGAATTTGCGCCAGCGACCGGCTTCGCCTTCTTCCGGCCCGCGCTCGGTGCCGTAGGGGCTTGCGCCAAAGGCCTCCTCGAACGCTTCGAAATGGGCCTGCGTTAGCGGCGTGGTCTTGCCGAATTTCGGCATCTGAGCGCGCAAGTCATAAATCCAAACGGCCTTCGTGTTGCCGGTCTCGGTCTTGCCGCGCGTCAGGAAGATAACATTGGTCTTGACGCCCTGCGCATAGAAAATGCCGGTCGGCAGGCGCAGGACGGTGTGCAGGTCGCACCAATCCATCATCATCTGGCGAAGCTGCTTGCCGCGTCCGTCTTCGAATAGCACATTGTCCGGCACGACGATGGCGGCACGGCCACCGGGCTGAAGCGCACGGATGCAATGTTCGACAAAGGGAAGCTGGTAGGAGGAAATCGTTGCGGTGACGGAGAGATCGTCGCGCGTCGGCGCGCCACCCGCCGGGCCGAAGGGCGGATTCGTGAGGATGAGATTGGCGCGGCCGAGACCCTTGCCCTTGTCCGAGAGAGTGTCTCCCAGATCGACATGGTCGCTGTCGATGTCGTGCAGATAGAGGTTCATCAGGAGCAGGCGCAGCGTGCCCGGGACGTTCTCCATGCCATGGAAGGCGTGGCGTTTCTGAAATTCCTGCTCCTTCTCACCGAGATCGAAATAATTGTCGGTGCGGGCGCGCATGAAACGATCGGCGGCGATGAGGAAGCCACCCGTGCCGGCGGCAGGGTCCTGGATCACTTCGCCGGGTTTGGGCTGCATCAGACGCACCAGAAGCTCGATCAGCACGCGGGGAGTGAAATACTGCCCGGCGCCACGCTTGGTTTCTTCCGCGTTCTTTTGCAGCAGGCCTTCGTAGAGATCGCCGAACTGGTCGCGCTCTTCGGAGAACCAGTCCAGTTCGTCGATGGCGGTGACCAGCGTGGTGAGATTCTGTGGTTCGCGGATGAAAGTGGAGGCGTTGTCGAAGATTTCCTGCACCATTTCCGGCAGGGGACGAGCATCGCCATACCGCTTGCGCTCCTCCGGCGTAGCGTTCTCGCCAAGTTGCAACACAAGAGCATCGTCATGCCCAAGCCGGGTGCTGGTGGCGCCGAGCGTGACCAGCACCTTTCGGTAATGCTCCAGCTTGCGTAGGCCGTTCTCCGCCACCAAATCCGCCCAGCGCATACCCTTCGGCAGACTGCCCGTTTCGCGGTTGCGCTCGGCCATCATCTTCAAAAACAGCAGATAGGTCAGTTCCGTCACATATTGCTGATAAGTGATACCGTCCTTGCGCAGGACCGTGCAAAGGCGCCAGAGTTTCTGGACGATGGCATTGGCATTCATGGCTGAGTCTTTTCTGATCGCGGGTCGGTGGGTGGGTTTGTAACGGGCGTGAGGCTCGCGTCAACTCAGGCGGCAGGTGGTGCCCAGATTGCTTCGTTGAAGGTGTGGAGGACGTCGTCCAACTCGCCATCGAACTCCTGGGATATCCGCTTGAAGCCGCCTTTATCGGCAAAGACGCCGTGGTCGAGCAGGGTCGGATCCGCCACGGGCTTGTCCTTCAGTGCGCGGCCAATGCGGCGCAGCCATTCCTTTTGCTTCTGCGTCCAGGGCCGTGACTGCTCAATCTTCAGGATGGCGTCTTCCACGCGCTTTTCATAGGGAATCAGCGGGTCGCCGAGGGCTGCCTGCCGCACGAAGCCAATGATATGGGCAGCGATATCGGCATTGCGGGCTTTGCCATAGGCGGCGCGCAACATCGCTTCGGAATAATTCCTCTCGTCCAGAAGGCCGGCGAGTTCCGACAGTTCCTTGCGGGTCAAGTCACGCGGGCGCTGGGTGACGGCAATCAGCGCCGGAACCTGATTCATGTTCTCACGGACGAAGCGCTCGAATCCGGTGATGTAATCCTCTGGCGTGGTGTTCTTGCCGAAGATTTCTTCGATGCGCAGCAACTCGTCTTCATGGGTGGAGATGATGACACCGTCGTCGCCCCTTGCCGCCTGCACCGGTCGACGCTCCAGGAGTTCGATGGCGCGGGGATGGGCGGCGAGCCAGTCCTGCAGTTCGGCGCCGCGGCACGTGGCAAGCCGCTGCACGGCCATCTCCGGGCTCTCGCCAGTATGACGCTCAAAGCTCTCGCGAGTCTCGGCATCCATACGCTTGCTCATCGCGCGCATGCGTACGATCACCTGTCCTGCGACCCAGCCCTTGTCCTCTTCCGTCTCGGCGTTCTGCAGATCGGTGACCAACTGACCGAGCGAGACATCCGGCTTGACGACGACGGGGCGCATGTCCGTCACCTCCTGCAGTTCGGCATAGAGGTCAACGGCATCGAAGATGCGGAAATGCTCTTTACCGATCTCAGTACAAAGACGTGTCGCACGGCCAATCATCTGATCGTAAAGGATGCGGCTCTTCACGCGGCGAACAAAGACGAGGTTGCAGATTGAGGGCACATCGACGCCGGTGGTCAAGAGATCGACGGTGACGACATATTTCGGATAGGGATCGTTCTTGAACTTCAGGATCAGATCGTCAACCTTGTCGACATTGCCGGTGATTTTCATCACCATTGCGTGCGGCACTGCGTCCTTGCCATGTTCTTCCTGCAATTCCTCTATCAGCAGGCGCACAATGTCATCGGCATGGGCATCGCGGGCGGCGAAAATCAGCGTCTTGCCCGGCTTGTTCGGAGGAATTTCCGTCGCGATGGCACCGCAGACGATGCGGTTGAAGGCTTCCGAATAGACGCGCTTGTTAAAATCGGCGACGTCGTAATCCAGTGAGATATCATCCGGCAGTTCAAACAGATCGATCTGACCGGTCTTGCGGTCAATGATCTCGACCTCTTCGCCACCATCGAAATGGATGCCCGCTTCCGAAAGTGCCGTGGTGATACGCTTCGGCGGCAGGTGATCGTTCAGATAACCTTCGACCACGGCCTGGCGGTAGCCATAATGGAAGACCGGGTGCCCGAAGATTTCGCGGGTGTGCAGCGCGGGCGTCGCGGTCAGCGCCACTTTCACCGCATCAAAATAGTCGAGGATCTGCCGGTAGGCTGACTGATAGTCATCAAGATTGCGGAAGCCGATATCATTTTCTCTCAGCTCCGCATCCAATGTGTAGCCGCGATGGGCTTCGTCGACGATGATGCAATCGAAGGTGCCGGGCGTCGGACGCTTAGCTGGGTCCGGCTCGTTCAAGATGCGGGCAATCAGCGACTGGACCGTCGCGACCTGTACCTGATCCTCATTCTCGGGGACTTTCTTCTCCAGGCCGGCGACCTTGTAGATCTGGGCGAAGTTCAACATGCCCTCGATCTCGGTCGTTTCCAGCGCGTCGTTCGTCTGTTTGCCAAGCGCTTTACGATCGACGAGGAAGAGGATGCGGCGGAACCGCTTGTGCTTGAGCAGCCGGTACATCAACGCAATGCTGGTCCGAGTCTTTCCGGTGCCGGTCGCCATGGAGACGAGGACATCACGCTGGCCGGCGACAATCGCATCCTCGACCGCGGCGATTGCCTCTTCCTGGTAGGGGCGCATCTTGCCATTGCCGAAGCTTTCCTCGGCCAGACCCTGCGCGGCTGCGTCGACATCAGTTTCCAGGATGTCGAGCAAATCTTTTGGCGAGAACCATGTCGTGAGCGGCCGCGGATGGTTTTTGTCACGGCGCAGGTCGCAGAACCAAATGCCCGACTTAGTTTGCCACTGCCGGACGAAAGGGCGACCATTAGTGGCGAAGACGAATGGCACGCGGAAAGGATCTGCAATCCCATATTTCCAAGGGCCGTCTCGGTGTTGGTGCTCCGGTGGAAGCTCGATCGTCCGGGCATAACGTTCCGCCTGATGCAGCGTCGACGGTACATCCACGCTCTCGCGCTTTGCCTCGATGACACCGACACAGGTAAGCCCAATAAAAAGGGCGTAGTCGGCTCGTCCACCCTCCGACGGCCATTCGGCAATCGCGAGGTTCCGGCCTTCCTCCGGCCGCGCTCCCTTCTGATGGACGGGTGTGCTGCTGTCGGCTTCCCAGCCGGCGTCGACAAGCTGCACGTCGATGAGGCGCCGGGTTTGTCTTTCATCGAGTTCCAGGCGGCTCGCGGCCTGCAGGCCCGCTTGCTTGAACTCCATCTGCAATTGTTGTGGCTGGGCTTCAGCCTCTTTCTGCAACTGGGCAAGTTTTTGTGCGAGTTCGGCTTGATTGGCCTCCATCTCCACGGCGGTTTGCGCCAAGACAGCGCTGTCGGCTGCTGCCTGACGAGCGAGTTCCTCGGCGGCAGCGCGTGCTCTGGTGAGCTCTTCCGCCGAGGCGTGGGCTGCGGCAAGCCGCGCTTCGGCTTCTTGCACCTGGCGACGAAGCGCCTCCAGTTCCGACTTGGTCGTCTCATCTATTGCGGCCGAAGCCTTGGGCGGCACAAACGGCCCCGGCTTGAAGCCGGCATCGCGACTATAGGTGCGGCGATACCAAACGCCCAGCGCGCGGCAGAATTTCAGCGCAGCCAGCGCTTCCGATGGCGATCCAGCCAGACTGTGCGCCGCATCATTGCCGCGCTTGCGGATCGCATGGAAGATATCCGACACTTCCTTGGGTAGCACCTGCGAGGCCGAAAGCCGCCGAATCAAATCGTTCGCCGTCTCCCGTGCAGTCGGATCATAGACGCCGGAAAGAGCCGCGATTTCCTTGACCATGTATTCGCCGAACTGACGGCTTTTGATGAGTGAGGTATTGGCGTCCTCCGAAAAGAAACGCTCTGCCAGGACACCAAGTCGGTGGAGCTCGGGACTAATCTCTCTGAGATGATCAAAATTCGCCGACAACTGCTCTACCTAATGCCCCCGATCCCCGCTGGCATACATGCCACACGTTCTGGGTGCGGGCAAATGACTCCTACAAATTGTTGAGCGGAAATTATTTCGGATAGATTAAGTGCTGAAGATGTAGCGGGAAGCTGGTCGACCGTGTCGTGAAGATCTCTACTACAGGTCAGGCGGCACAACGATGCTCTTGGACTTGACTATATGGTGTGATCTAACTCGGCTCCTGATTATGTCGCGCGTGTGGACCGATGCCGATTGAAATTGAGGAAGTGCTGCGACGCTCTGAGCAAGGTGCAACAGCGCCTTACATTTGTCGGGGAACGAACGATAAGCTGTACTACGTTAAGGGCAGGGGTGCCGGGTATGACTCCCTCGTTAAGGAATGGGTTGCCGGCAATCTTGCTCGCCGCTTTGGCCTGCCCATAGCGCCATTCGATCTGGTTTATGTTCCCAGAGAACTCTATGAAGCCGGGCGGAATGGCAACTTGCGCGATCTTGGCTTCGGACCATTGTTTGGCTCCGAAGAGATACCCAATTCGAACGAGTTAACGGTTTTGAACGCCGGCTCTCTTCCGGCCGAATTGAAACGAGATATTGCGGCGTTCGATTGGTGGGTGAAAAACGGTGACAGAACTCTTTCCCAAGCGGGTGGTAACCCAAACATCTTGTGGTCTGAGAGTACGAAACGACCTGCCATAATCGATCACAATTTGGCTTTTGATGAGGGCGTAACGCTTCGTTCACAGCTAACGGGTCATATTTTCGCGAGCGCGTTGGAGGAGATTTGCGATGGAGCAGATCTCCAAGCCCACTACAATGAGAAGTTCAAAGAGGCTTTGTCTGATCTACTAAAGATCATTGATGACATCCCACCCAGGTGGCACTATGTAGACGATGCCGAGACGATCGAGATCAGCTTCTCCTTTAAAGATGTTGAGGCTGTGCTGAGACGATATGAAGTGCAGGCGTTTTGGAAACGAAAATGAGACGGCAAGCAATAAGCTATGCGATAATCCGTTTTCGGCCGCACGCTGAGACGGAAGAGTTTGCCAACATTGGAATAGTGCTGCTGGCACCGCAAATGGGCTACCTCGACTTTCGGCTCGAGACCAAGCGCTTTGGCAGATTGACCAGCTTCTTTGACAGCGTTGAAGCGACGACCATCCGGTCGGTGCTGAAAAACTATTACGCGGAACTGAAGCGGATCAGAGATATCGCCGGCCACAATGGTAGCGGGCAGGCTCGGTTCGAGTTTGAAATCACTGACAACGCCGAGCATCTCTTCTATGCGCTGACCAAGGATCGTGAAGGTATAATTCGGTTCAGCGAAGTCCGCTTTGCGATGACCGAGGATCCCAGGAATAAACTCGATGAACTCTTCGCTCACTATGTGAGAAGGAATTTCGCGAGCTCGACCTATCGCGAAGGACTCTTGGAGCGACATGTTCGAACCATGCTTAAACTTCGAGAGATCGATCGAAATTTCAAGCGGCTTTCGTTCAATGACGGCGTATATTCAGCGACATTTCCTTTTGTCGAACTCGCCGATGATAAACCCGTCAAAATTCTGAAGCCGATCTACCTCGGTCAAGAGGATCCGAGCCGCATCCTTGATCATGGTAATAAGTGGTTGTTCACCGTTAACCGCCTGAAGAAGCTTCTGCCGCGCGATATCGTTTTCGCTGTTGAAGGACCGGCAGGCCAATCGCTTCGGCGACAGGCATTTCAGGAGGCGATCGAACAATTCAGAGCGAGCGACATCCAGGTGGTCGACGCGACAAAGGAACGTGAGTTGTTGGAAGCAGTTCACGGCTGAGGCACTTCAAACAACCGAACTCCAGTCAACTCCGCCATCCTCTCCACCAGCGCATCCTGAAACCCCGGATCGCCCACCTCCGCCGCCGCCTCCCGCTGCTGCCGGTGATACCAATACCCGCCGCTCACCCTGGCCGCGCCATCATCGCTCGTCGCCAGCCACGTCTGCGTGAGATGCCCCATCTCCAGATCATCCGGCGCGCCGGCGCCGCCCATTTTGGTCGGCACCCAGCCGGGGTCGACGGCGTTGCTGAAGACATCCGGCCAGTGGCGGGCGATGGCGGCGGCGAGGGTGGCGATGTAGAGCTTGCTTTCCGAATAGGCCTGGCTGGCGTTCCATGGCCGCCGCTTCCAGTCGATATCGTCAAGGCTGCTGGCGCCGCTGCGGTGCATGCCGCTCGTGAGGTAGATCAGGCGGTCGGGGCGGGTGATCCAGGCGGTGAGGAGATAGGGGGCGAGCACGTTGACCGCCAGCGTCTTGGCGTGGCCTTCGGGCGTTTCGCCGCGGCTGCGTTCGAGGTAGATGCCGGCATTGTGGATGATGGCGTCCATGCGGCCGATGGCGTTGACCTGCTCGGCGATGGAACGCGTCTCGGCGGCGCTGGCGAGATCGCCGATGACGAGGCCGAGGGCGGCGGGTGATGTGTCTGCTACGGCGGCGGCGCGCTCGCGGGAGCGGGCGTGGAGGACGACGTCGTGGCCTTGGCTGATGAGGGTGCGGGCGGCGGCAAGCCCGAGGCCATCGGTGGAACCGGTGATGAAGATACGGCTCATGGGGGTTCCTTTCGCGTGCGGCGTGGTGGGCGCAGAGTGCTTGGGGAGGGGTGCTTGGGTCAAGTCGGGGACGACGGAGAGGGGAGGGTCTTGAGTGCGACATTCGACGCAGACGATCGGGGAGGGGCAGCCCCTCATCCGGCTGCCGCCACCTTCTCCCCGCTTGCGGGGCGAAGGGGATATGCCGTGAGCTCTCCGTCCCTCGCTAACGTCTTATGTGGCACGTCCCCTCGCCCCGTTTACGGGGAGAGGGTTAGGGTGAGGGGCAGTTTTTTGGGCGGAGCTCCATGAGCGGCGGGCATGGGTCCTCGGGTCAAGCCCGAGGACGACGGAGGGTGGGGGAGCGTTGCTGCCAAACCCACCCGCTCACGCGCCTACTTCCGGCCGTCAGCCCGCCGGCCGCACTCACTCACCCGCTCCCTCCGGCGCTCCGCCCCCGCCGCAATCGTCTGCACCAGTTCATCCACCTCGCGCGCCAGCCGCTCCAGCGGCAATCCCACGAACCGTCCCTCCAGGCTGATGCTGACCACGCCGTGGACGGCGCCGAAGAGGGTGCGGGCGCGGATGGCGCGGTCTTCGGGCGGCATGTCGGGCTGCAGTTCGGCGAGCGGTTCGGCGATCACGTCCATCAGGAAGAGGTGTTCGTCGAGGTGCCATTGCGGGGTCGGGCTGGTATCGGGGGGGAAGTGGTCGAACAGCGCCTTCCAGAGGTTGCGGTGCTCGACGGCGAAGGCGAGGTAGCCCTGGGCGAGGTTGCGCAGCCGATCGGTCGGGCTTTTGTCGCGGGCCTCGGGCAGCGTCAGCCTGGCTTCCAGCGCCTTCAGCGTCGAGGAATTGACGTGGATGACGAGCTCGGCGAGGTCGGTGAAGACGGTGTAGAGGCCGCCGAGGGCGCAGCCGGCGTCCTGGGTGATGTCGCGGGCGCGCAAGTTCGTCAGCCCGTCGCGGGCGATGCGTTCGCGCGCCGCCTCGATCAGCCGCGCCTTCAAATCCTCGCGTTTTTCTTCTCGTCTGCCGGCCATTCACCATTCCACTTCGATTTTTTGAACGACGTTCAAAATTTATCTTGAACGTCGTTCATGATTCTGCCATAACAGCACTCGTGAACAACGTTCATAAACCGGAGGAAAGAAATGTTCAAATTGATTTCCACATTGCTGCGGGGCAGGGCGCATGATGCCGAGCAGGCGTTTGCCGATCGCCACGCCGTGCCGCTGCTCGCCCAGCAGATCCGCGATGCCGCCCAGGCGATCCAGTCGGCCCGCCGCAGCGTCGCCGTCGCCATCGCCCAGAACGAGCAGGAGCGGGCGCAGCATCAGACGATCGTCGGCCGCATCGCCGATCTCGAAAGCCGCGCCATCGCGGCGCTCAGCAAGGGCAACGACGGCCTGGCGCGGGAAGCGGCCGAGGCGATCGCCTTTCTCGAAGCCGAGCGCGATGCATCGGAAAAGGCGCAGGCCCAATTCACCACTGCGATTGCCAAGCTGAAGGGCATTGTCCGGGCCGCCGAGGCGCGGCTGCAGGAGTTGCAGCGCGGCGAGCGGCTGGCGCGGGCCACCGAGCAGGCGCAGAAGCTCGATGTCGCGGTCGCCGGCCCTGGCCTCGCGACACTCGACGAGGCCGAGGAGACCTTGGCGCGGCTTCGCCTGCGCCAGAGCCAGAACGAGCTGACATCAGCCGCCCTGAAGGACATGGAAAGCACCACCCGGCCGGCCGGCATCATCGAAAAGCTCGCCAATGCCGGCTGCGGCGCACCGCTCACCTCATCGGCCGATGACGTGCTGGCCCGGCTGAAGAGCCGCATCACGCCGGCCGCCTGATTTCATCCAACCATTCACCCCTCAAAATTGAAGGATCACTGCAATGAACGACAGTTTCCAGAAACACTCCGCCAGCTGGGTCAGCTTCTCCTACATCTCCTTCGGCGCCGCCGCCTTCATGCTGGTGCTCGGCCTTTACATGATGCCGCTCGATCTCTGGGGCAAAGGCTATCTCGCCATGGGCATCCTGATGCTGGTGCAGACCACGGTGAACATCACCAAGACGCTGCGCGACAATGCCGAATCCGAGAAGCTGATCCGCAAGGTCGAGGATGCCCGCACGGAAAAACTGCTCGTCAAATTCAATCGTAGCGATGAAGATTGATCTTCCTTAACCACAGCGCAGAGTTGTTGCCGCATTCAACCAATGGGTAACAACTCTGTGGCCTTCTCTGCAGGCCTAAAGAAGGACTCCCGCCGTGCAACACAATCTGATGACGTCTAGAAAATTCGCGCCGCTGTTCTGGACCCAGTTCCTCACGGCCTTCAACGACAATTTTCTGAAGAACACGCTGGTGTTCCTCATTCTCTTCAAGATGTCGGCGAACGAGGGCGCCGCGCTGGTGACGCTCGCCGGCGTCATCCTCATCGTGCCCTTCCTGCTGCTCTCGGCGCTCGGCGGCGAGCTGGCCGACAAACATGACAAGGCGAAAATCGCCGAACTGCTGAAACGATGCGAGATCGGTATTGCGGCGCTCGCCGTCGTCGGCCTCGGCTTCTCCTCCATTTTTGTGCTGATGGCGGCCCTCTTCGGCTTCGGCGTCATCTCGGCGCTGTTCGGGCCGATCAAATACGGCATCCTGCCCGATCATCTCGAGCGCCGCGACCTGCCGAAGGCCAATGCCTGGATCGAAGGCGGCACCTTCATCGCCATCCTCGCCGGCACGATCATATCAGCCCTCGCCTTCTCCAGCGGCGACAATGTGCTGCTGTTCGGCTCGATGATGATGGGGCTGTCGCTGCTCTGCTGGCTGGCCAGCCGGATGATCCCGCCGACCGGCTCGAAGGCGCCGGATCTTCAGATCGACCGCAATGTCATCCGCTCCAGCTACAACCTCGTCATGGAAATCCGCGCCGACAAGCGCCTTTGGCGCTCGGCGCTGATGAACTGCTGGTTCTGGCTGGTCGGCGCCTTCGTGCTGTCGATCCTGCCGACCATGGTGACCGAGCTGCTCGGCGGCTCCGAGCTCGTCGTGCCGGCCTATCTCACCGTCTTCGCCATTGCCGTCGCCGTCGGCTCCGGCATCGCCGCCTGGATGTCGTCCGGCCGCATCGTGCTGCTGCCGGCCCCTGTCGGCACGGCGCTGCTCGGCCTCTTTAGCCTCGATCTCGCCTGGAACCTCTGGGGCCTGGCCTCGACTGCGCATGCGACGACGATCCTCGCTTTCTTTGCCGGTGAGAATACCATCCGCGTCGCCATCGATCTCGCCGGCATGGCGATCTCTGGCGCCTTCATCGCCGTTCCCACTTTCGCCGCGCTGCAGACCTGGGCCCATGAGGACCGCCGCGCCCGCGTCATCGGCGCCGCCAACGTGCTGTCGGCGCTGTTCATCACCGTCGGCCTCGGCCTCGTCGCGCTCATCCAGGAGCTCGGCGCGTCCATACCGCAGATCCTGATCGGCCTCGGCATCCTCAATTTTGCCGTCGCCTGGTTGATGCTGAAGACGCTGCCGACCAATGCCTTCCGCGATTTCATCTCGATCCTGTTCCGCGCCTTCATGCGCCTCGAGGTCGAGGGGCTGGAGAACATCAAGAAGGCCGGCCGGGCGCCGATCATCGCCCTGAACCATGTCAGCCTGCTCGATGGCGCGCTCGCGCTCGCCATCACCGAGGAGGAGCCGACCTTCGCCGTCGATTACAAGATCGCCCAGGCCTGGTGGGTGCGGCCCTTCCTGAAAATGTGCAAGTTCCTGCCGCTTGACCCGACAAAGCCGATGGCGACGCGTTCGCTGATCAAGGTGGTGCAGGACGGCAACCCGATCGGCATCTTCCCCGAGGGCCGGTTGACGGTGACGGGCACGCTGATGAAGGTCTATGACGGCGCCGCCATGGTCGCCGACAAGACAGGCTCGATGGTCGTGCCGGTCAAGATCGACGGGCTGGAGAAGAGCTATCTCTCCTATCTCGATAACGGCAAGATCCGCCGCCGGCTGTTCCCCAAGGTCAAGGTCACCATTCTCGAGCCGGTGAAGCTTGAGGTGCCGGCCGAGCTGAAAGGCCGCAAGCGCCGCACGGCGGCAGGCGCTGCCCTTTATCAGGTGATGTCGAACCTGTTGTTCGAGACCGCCGATACCTCGTCGACCGTGCTTGGCCGCGTCATTCAGGCGGCCCACGAATTCGGCATGAAAAAGCTCGCCGTCGAGGATCCGGTCACCGGCAGCCTCACCTATGGCAAGCTGCTCACCGGGGCCGCCGTGCTCGGCGCCAAGTTCCGCGCCCGCTTCCCGGAGGCAAACATCGGCGTCATGCTGCCGAATGCCAATGGCGCCGCCGCCACCATTCTCGGCGTCATGAGCGCCGGCAAGGTGCCGGCCATGCTGAATTTCACCGCAGGGGCCGCCAATATCCTCTCCGCCTGCAAGGCCGCCGAGATCAAGCATGTGCTGACCTCGCGCGCCTTCGTCGCCCAGGCCAAGCTCGGCCCCGTCGTCGAGGAACTGGAAAAGCAGGTGACGATCGTCTGGCTCGATGATCTCAGGGCCGAGATCGGCGCTTTGGACAAGATCCGCGGTCTGCTGCGCAAGGGCCGGCCGCTGGTGAAGCGCCGGCCGGATGATCCGGCCGTCATCCTCTTCACCTCGGGTTCGGAAGGCACGCCGAAGGGCGTGGTGCTCTCCCACCGCAACATCCTGTCGAACGCCGCCCAGGCCGCCGCCCGCATCGATTTCCACAGCGGCGACAAGGTGTTCAACATCCTGCCGGTCTTCCATTCCTTCGGGCTGACCGCCGGCACCGTGCTGCCGCTGATTTCAGGCGTGCCGGTCTATTTCTATCCCTCGCCGCTGCATTACCGCATCGTGCCGGAGCTGATCTATGTCTCCAACGCCACGATCATCTTCGGCACCGATACCTTCCTCAACGGTTATGCCAGGACCGCGCATCCTTATGATTTCCGCTCGATCCGCTATATCTTCTCCGGCGCCGAGCCGGTGAAGGCCTCGACCCGCCACACCTATATGGAAAAATTCGGCCTGCGCATCCTGGAAGGCTACGGCGTCACCGAGACGGCGCCGGTCATCTCAATCAACACGCCGATGTACAACCGCTCCGGCACGGTCGGCAAAATCCTGCCGGGTATGGAGTGGAAGCTCGAACCGGTGCCCGGCATCGATGAGGGCGGCCGGCTGCATGTGCGCGGCGCCAATGTCATGGCCGGTTACCTCCGTGCCGAAAAGCCCGGCGTGCTGGAGCCGCTCGCCGACGGCTGGCACGACACCGGCGACATCGTCACCATCGACGAGGACGGCTTCGTCAAGATCCGCGGCCGCGCCAAGCGCTTCGCCAAGATCGGCGGCGAAATGATCTCGCTCGCCGCCGTTGAAACACTCGCCGCCGAACTCTGGCCGGGCGCGCTCTCGGTCGTCTCCTCGCTCCCCGACCCCAAGAAGGGCGAGCGCCTGGTGCTGCTCACCGAAGCCGAAACCGCCACTCGCGCCGAATTCCTCGCCTTCGCCAAATCCAAGGGCGCGATGGACATGATGGTGCCGGCCGAAGTCAACATCGGCAAGGTGCCGGTGCTGGGCTCCGGCAAGGTCGATTTCGTCGCGGCGCGCAAGCTGGCGGAAGGTGCGGTGCAGGCGGGGGAGGCGGCGTAGGCGGGCGCGGAACTCTCGCCGTCCAGTTGGCGCCAATGGCTGCCCCTCACTCTAACCCTCTCACCGTTCTGACGGGGAGAGGGGACGTGCCCTACGCGACGTTGGTGAGAGACCGAGAGGTTGCGGCTTGCCCCCTTCGCCCCGCGTGCGAGGAGAAGGTGCCGGCAGGCGGATGAGGGGCAGGCTTCGCCGATCTCCTGGGCGAAGCCGCGGCCTCAACCAGCGCAACAATTTCATCCCGCCGACGCCGGCTTCAGCACCTTCAGCCTGAGACCGACAACCAGCGGCACGGTGAGCGCATAGACGGCGACGACCGAGAGCCAGATGGCGCCCGGCCATTGCTGCCGGAAGAGGAAATAGAGGCTGGAAAAGCCAAGCGGCGCGATGATCGAGGCGAGGCTGACGGCCGAGGCCAGCACGCCCTGGAACTCGCCCTGGCTGTTTTCGTCGACCTGCCGGGTTGCCAGCGACTGCAGCGCCGGCACGCCGATGCCGCCGAGGGTGAAGACCGGCATGATCGCGAAGATCATCCAGCCCCTTCCGGCAAAGGCCATGACCGTGAGCGCGAGTGAGACGCCGGCGACACCCACGAGGATCGCCGCGCGTTCGCCGAGCAGTTTCACCGCCGGCCCGGGCAGCAAGGCCTGGGCGAGCGTCTGGCAGATGCCGAAGGCGCCCAGCGAAAGTCCGATCGACAGCCCGTTCCAGTGGAAGGCGTCGCTGCCCCACAGCGCCCAGCAGGTGCCGTAGGCCTCGCCGGTGGCGCTGAAGATGAAGAACAGGATGACGATCGGCAGCAGGCTTTTGACCGCCAGCACCGAGCGCAGCGGTTTCAGCGGATTGAGCGCCGCCAGATCGATCGTCTCGCGGCTGCCCGGCCGCGATTCCGGCAGGATGAAGACGGCGAGCAGCAGGTTGGCGCCATTGAGGGCGGCGGCGGCGATGAACGGCAGCCGCAGCCAGTAATCGCCGAGCACGCCGCCGAGAACCGGGCCGATGATGAAGCCGAGGCCGAACATGGCGTTGAACAGGCCGAAGCGGCGGGCGCGTTTCTCTTCCGGCGAAATGTCGGTGATATAGGCGGTGGCGACCGACATATTGGCGCTGGTCAGCCCGGCAATCGCTCGGCCGATGAAGAGCAGCGCAAGATTGGGCGCGAAGGCGAGGAAGAGATAGTTGACGGCGGCGCCGCCAAGCGAAATCAGCAGCACGGGGCGGCGGCCGAGCCGATCGCTGAGAGCGCCGAGCATCGGCGCGAAGATGAACTGCATGGCCGCATAGAGCGCCGTCATCGTGCCGATAATGGGCGCGACGTTTTCGGCATGGGTGATATCCTCAAGCAGCGACGGCAGGATCGGGAAAATCAGCCCGATGCCGACGGCATCGAGGACAATGGCGGTGAAGATGACGATAAGGGATCTGGTCATGGGTGCGTTCCGGGTCGACGCGAGCGCGCAGCGCCGACAGAGTGCGCCGAAGGCTCACGATGAGGCCTGATCTCAGTCAGGCACTGGTTTCTGGGAGGTGCTGGCCGAACCATGGCTGATGCGCATGGCTGGCGTGTGCTCGACCGCCTGGACGACCCATTCGTCCACCTGTTTACTCCGCCACTGAGCGGATCAAGGGAGGCAGTCGCTTTTCGCGACTGAAAAGACATACGCCGAATGGTTGCGTGCGGCAAGTCTGTTTTGTGCGGGGGCGGCAGACTGATGTCAGGAAATGAAACCCGAAGTTGCTCCTCACCCTAACCCTCTCCCCGTAAAAACGGGGAGAGGGAACGTGCCATGCGAGACACTGGAGAGGGACGGAAAGGTCGCGGGATAACCCCTTCTCCCCGTAAAACGGGGAGAAGGTGGCGGCAGCCGGATGAGGGGCGGGCGGCCCGGCACACCCTCTCTCCAGCCTCATCCTTGTACGTTGCCGTTGCTGTATAATGGGGCTGTGCGACGGGGATGCGTGTCATCCTTGGGTTTTGAACTCGTACCTCAGCAAGCATCTCCGTCGCCATATCTTCGCTCGAACGGTTGGTTGGGCTTTGAGCCCGCGTTGCAAGGAGGAGCACCCCATGCATGCCCCCAAAACTTTCATGGTCGGTATCGATGTCTCGAAGGCCCATCTCGATGTGGCCATCGAGGGTAAAGCCGCCGTTGTCCGCTTCGACAACGATGCGGCAGGCTGTGCCGCACTCGCAGCCGCGGTGATCGGCGCAGAGCTTGTCGTCGTCGAAGCCACCGGCGGCTACGAGATGGCGATCGTCAGGACACTGATGGCCGCCGGCATTGCCGTTGCCGTCGTCAATCCCCGCCAGATCCGCGATTTCGCCAGGGCCAGCGGACGTCTGGCCAAGACCGATCAGGTCGATGCCCGCGTCATTCGCCACTTCGCCAGAGCGATGCGGCCGGCACAGATCCCCCATATCGACGACGGCCGCATCGCGCTTGCTGCCCTCGTCACCCGCCGCCGCCAGCTCGTCGACATGGCGGTCGCCGAGAAGAACCGCCTCGAACATGCCCCTCAAGCCGTCGCCGTGTTGATTGCCGAGACCCTCGCCGCTCTCAAGGCCCAGCTCGCCCGCGTCGATGCCGCCATCGCGCTCGCCATCGACGCCGAGCCCGATATGACCGCACGCCGCGACCTGCTGCTGACCATCCCGGGCATCGGCGAGGTCGGCGCCGCCGTGCTCATCGCCGAACTGCCCGAACTCGGCGCCATCGACGACAAGAAGCTCGCCGCCCTCGTCGGTGTCGCACCGATGGCCCACGACAGCGGCACTTGGCGCGGACAACGCCACATCGCCGGCGGCCGCGCCACCGTCAGATGCGCCCTCTACATGGCAACGCTCTCGGCCATCCGCTGCAGCCCGGCCATCAAGGCCTTCTACACAAGGCTGCGCGACGCCGGCAAACCGCCAAAGGTCGCCATCGTCGCCGCCATGCGAAAATTCATCATCATGATCAACACCATCCTTAAAAGAAACACACCCTGGAACGAGCCCCAACAACACGGTTGCTGAGGTGCGTAGCCCAGAGGGCGAAGCCTCGAAGGACGGGGCTGGCCACCGCAGCCACCCGCCCTCGTCCTTCGAGGCCCCTCGCGGGGCGCCTCAGGATGAGGGCTAATCGTTGTGCGTGTCGCCTGCCAAACGCGCCAACAAGACCGCAGCACCCCCAATGGCGCGTTTCGCCTGCCGTTCGGCGCATATGAGGTTGTCTCGCCGGAACAGTCGCTTCACCATGAAGGGAACTTCAGCTCCGGACAGAGACAGGCAGGCTATGACAGATATCGCGCAGATGCAGGAACAGCGATTGAACGCCCTTCGACAGACCGCGTCGGGCGCGCCGAAACTGCCGTCCAACCCGTTCTTCGGCGTCGGGCCGATCACCGATGCGACGACCGATGAGGTGGATAGCCGCCTGCGGCGCATCGCCTTCGACGCCTGGATCGAAAAGACCTATCGCAAGTTCGACGACCGCGGCAACGATATCGGCGGCTTCACCACCGCCGAGATCTCCCGCAGTATGCATCGCGGCTATCCGGCCGATAAGATCCTGACCGACATGATGCGGGCGATCCATCGCTATTTCGGTTTTCCCAAGACGAACCGCATGGCGGTCGGGCTCGGCGGCGGCCATAGCGGTTTCACCGTCTGCATCCAGCATCTGATGAATGCCAACGACGCCGCCCAGCGCGTCTATGTCGATACGCCGCGGCCGGAGAGCGATCCGTCCAAGGCCGCCGGCTTCTTCCGCCAGTCCTGGGCGACGCAGCTGATCGAGATGCAGCGTTTCGCCGAAAAGGGCTGCGAGAGCCGCATCCATTTCGCCGCCTCCGAGGGCGTGATCCCGACGGCGGCCGAACTGTCCAGCCTCGGCGTTTCGATCTTCGTCGGCGTCGGCCACGAGACGACAGGCGCCAATGCCTATACCAGCGCCGAGATCCGCGAACTGTTGAGCTGGCTCGACGGCGACCCGGCCAACCGCCATGCGGTGTTCGACGCCACCTCGATGCTCGGCGCCATGCCGTGGGAGCCTGAACTGGTCAGCGCCGTGATGGCGAAGTGCTGCCTGTTCATGCCGTTCCAGAAGGCGATCGGCGGTATCTCCGGCTATTTCGTCGCCTCCTTCACGCCGCATGCGCTGGCGCTGATCGAAGAGAATCAGCAGGATCCGGCCTGGGCGATCCCGCGCCAGCTGAAGATCGCCCCGCCGATCGATCCCCGGCAGCCGTTTTCGGCCAAGCGCTCCGTCGATGCCGGCCCGTTCTACGATGCCGGCGAAGACCGCATGCTCGGCGGCGTCATCAACACCTACAGCGCGCTCGCCTTTGCCGAGACCACCTTCGGCCTGCTGCAGTCGGAAGCCCGGGTCGGCACCATCGTCGAGCTCAACCGCCGCTCCGCCGCCAATCGCGCCGTGATCGACGAATGGGTCAAGTCGCATCCGCTGCTGTCGCTGACCGTCACCGATGCCGAGCGCCGCGGCGCCGCCGTGACGCTTCTGAAGGTCGAGGACGACGGCATCACCGATGCCGGCATCCACGCCCGCATCATCGCCCGTTCCAAGCAACTGCTCGGCTATGAGGGCATCACCCATCCGAACGGCGAATACGAGCCCGGCCTCGATGCCGCCCGCTACGTCAATGCGTTCCCCGGCACCCCCGGCGATTACCGCGCCTGGGTCGGCGGCATCCGCGAGCCGGACGATGTCGTCGCCCTCCTGGAAAACCTGCAATATGCCTATCTCAGAGCCAAGATCGTCGTGCTCGAAGAGGAGCTCGCAAAGCACGGCGTGACCTTCGAGGCCCCCGTCAAGGCCGATGGCGCCGTGCGCAAGGACGATCCGAACCGCGCCTATACGGTGCTGATCGCCGATCTCGTCGGCCTGCGTTTCGGCGCCGGCGGCGAGCCAGATTACAGCGAGGTCAAGGCGTATATCGAGGAGAAGGGCGGCAGCTTCCATCTCGGCTCGCTCGGCGATCGCGCCGGCCTCGAAAAGGGCCGCATTCATTTCTTCTATCAGCCGAACCTCAGCACCGAGGCGGAGATCCTGCCGCAGACCGACAAGGGCCAGTATGACGCGCTGATCGCGGCGGCGACCTTCATTCCGAAGGGCTCGGTCTTCCCGCTCGGCGGCGTGCGCATCGGCGCCGGCACCGGCAATATGGGCTCGGCCTCCTGGGGCGGCGGCAACGGCGAGGGCGGCGAAGCGGCGCTGATGAATACGCCGGGCATCAACAGCCGGGCGACCGCTCAGATGGCTGTGAAGGCGATCCTGAAGGTCGTTCCCGACCTGCCGGTCGATAGATTGCACCGGATGGTCGCCGGCGGCGATTTCGATACCGGCCGCCAGCTGAAGGATTTCCCGACGGCGAAACTCGAGGGCCGCAAGCTTGCCGTTCTCGGCTACGGCAATATCGGCCGCGAAGTCGCCAAGCTCGCCAAGGCCTTCGGCATGAAGGTGGCGATCTATGCCCGTGAGCATCACAAGCGCTGGATCGAGGCTGAAGGCTTCGACTATGCCGCAAGCCCTGTGGAAGCGGCAAGCGGCGCCGACGTGCTCTCCGTCCATATCGGCCTCGGCCGGCTGGATGCCACGACCGGCACCTATTCCAATGCCGGCACCGTCGATGCCAAGGTGCTCGGCGCCATGAAAAACGGCGCGGTGCTGGTCAATTACGACCGCGGCGAAGTCGTCGATCCCTATGCCCTTGATGCAGCACTTGCCTCCGGCAAGATCGCCCATGCGGCGATCGACGCCGACCTCTTCAGGGATGCGGCGACCGGCACGCTCAGCGGCCCGATGCTGCCCTACCTGCCGCTCGAAGCGCGTCACAAGGGCAGGCTCGAATTGCTGCCGCATGCGGCCGCCGACACCGACCACCCCTCGCGGGTGACCGGCGCCAGGCAGGCGGTCGACCAGATCTTCGACGTCATCCGCTTCAAGTCTGTCGTCAATCTCAAGGGCGACCTGCCTGAGGGTTACGTTTCCGCTGGCAGCCGCACGCCGGCCGGCATCGGCAAGGTGACGAAGCAGGTCGTCGCCGAGGCCGGCCGCAAGGCGGAGCTTCTGGAAGAACTGCGCCAGGCCTCGGAAAAGATCGCCGCCATCACCGGCGCACTGGCGGCCGTTTCCGATCGGGATCACCGCGGCCGGATCGTCGAGCGTTATACCAGCCTGCTGGTCGAAAGCGCCGACCGGCAGCGATCGCTGCTCGACCAGCTCGGCCTCTATGGGCCGGCGGAAGGGTGAGGCTATCGACGGCTCGGCGAGTGGCGATGGTTTCTCGTCGCTGACGCCCTGCCGTGCAGCCCCCTCATCCGACCCTGCGGGCCACCTTCTTCCCGCTGGGGAGAAGGGGGAGAATGCCGCTTCGCCATCGATCTCATTGGACGGAGTGCCTTTGAGCAGGCGGGTTCGTTTGCCACTGTCGGCGCGCCTCGCTCCCTCTTCTCCCCAGCGGGGAGAAGGTGGCCCGAAGGGTCGGATGAGGGGGCCACACGGCACAACCTAACATCATCATTCGTTCCGTGACTCCGTGCCCGAGGCCGTTCGCCTGCATCCGTGCGGATGCTTTGAGGCTGAACTTGTGGAGCCCAAAACAAAACAGGCGGCACATCGGCCGCCTGTTTTCGTGTCTTCAGGTTGCCCGTTACTTCTCTTCCGGCGCCAGGAACTCGGCGCAATAAGACGGGCCGTTGACACCAGGAATGTCGGCGACGGTGCGGATGTCGCGGATCGTGTAATCCGAGCTGGTGGTGATTTCGGCCTGGCAGCGCAGATAGGCGGTGCGGGCGGACGCGATCTGCTTGCCGCGCTTGCCGTCGGCGCCTTCGGCATATTTTGCCGGAATGCGCACGGTCTTGTAGCCGCCGCGCCAGGTGTAGACGGTGGTGGCGCCTTGCTCGCTGTCGCTGATCGGCGGCCCGTAAGCGGCAAAGAAGATGCCGGCCGATTTGCCGACCCAGCGGGCCTCGATCGGATTGCCGGCGGAAGGTATGGTGGTGCATCCGGCAAGCCCAATTGCAAGCCCGGCCGCGGTGATGGTGCGGAGTTTCATCGTGTCGTCCCTGATCTCAAGCGCAGTGGCTGCGAATCGGCTGTTTACGCGCGGTTTCGCCTGTCCCGTCGAGCCCTTTAGCGCGGAACCCGGCAAAAGAAAATTGCCCCTGTGGCACTTCCAGACGATTTGCTCCGGGTGTGTCTTTTTGCAGCAGCACCCCTTCGCCAAGCCCTGTCATCAACCCGTCAAAAATTCCACCGGATTTTTGGAATTTGGTGCTTGTGCAACCAGATAGGCTGTTCTATAGAAGCGCCGCTGGTCACGGAGTGTAGCGCAGTCTGGTAGCGCACCACGTTCGGGACGTGGGGGTCGAGTGTTCGAATCACTCCACTCCGACCAGCTAGAAACCCCGCTCCGGCGGGGTTTTTCGTTTCCGCTGATATCAGCAAAAAATCCCCAGCATGTTCCCCAACCCGTGAGGGAGGAACGTGCGGCACTGTGCTTCGATCTCAGCCGCCGACTGTGATCTCGCCATCCGCAACACGTTTCACAAAAATCTTCAAACCTTCATGCCTCAGTTTCTTCCAGCCGCCGTCGGACACCATTGATTTCGCCAGATCGGCAAACCCTGTGGTGAGGTAGGGAACCTGCGATGCCGGTCGTTTGCCGAGTGCTTGAATCAAGCAGTCAGTTCTTGGCGGGGACGAGAAGGTGTTTCCTGAACGTTGCATGCCGATCTCCAAATGATCTGTGCCGTCTGGAAATCTGATCGTCCCATAGCCGCATTTGGCCGCTGCATTCACTTCGGCCTTGGAGAGATTGTCCTGCAGGAGAAACGACAGCTGGCTGAAACTGTTGTCCGTGTAGTCGAACTGACCCAGAATAATGAAGTCCAGCTCGTTCTGCCCGTTCTTGGCGCCTTTGATCTTGCCGAAGAAGTTGGAATTCACCTTGGTGTCCTTGCCAGTCTTCATGGCAAGCATTTCGCCCAGCTTGATATAGGTCCTCGGTTTTGACGAAACGTTTTCGACGCCAGCCGCGGCGTTGCCTGAAGGCAGACTTGCGGTCTCCGGCTTGGCATAGGCGTCAGCGAAGGCCTGCAGCGTCGTGAGGTTGAGCGCCTCGGGAAGCGAACCGCTGTCGAACTTGCGGCAGGAAAGCGCGGCTTGCCGTGTTGCCTTGTCAGGCTTGCCCTCGACATTTCCCGGCTTGCAGCCCAAATGAGCCAGTTGCTGCTGCAGCCTCTTGAGCAAACCTGCTTGTTCGGCCGAATAGTCGCTGACACCGCGGGTCACGCTGACATTGCGGACATCGATGCGGATACCCTCCGGCTGCACCACGTCAAACTGAGACGTATGATGGTCATAGGTCTTCCAGTCATGCCCCCAACCCATCATCACCGGGCCGAGAATGAAGTTGAATGATTTCGGGTCGCGGTTCGATTGCGGCTCGCACTCGTTCGATTCCCAGCAATGCGGGGCCTGGTTGGTCGCTTCGCCTTCGGCGGCGTAGATCACCTTGTTGTCGCAGCTGGCCGCAACCCATCCGCTCTCATCATTTGCCCATCGGATTTTCAGCGAGAATGTCGCCCATTTGCCGAAATCTTCCGGCTTTTGGCACTGGCGGGCGAGAAAGTTCACGCCGTTGCGCGTGTCGGCTTTCAGCATGTAGATGAAATTGTGGACTGCCGGTCCTTCCCAGGAGGCGAAACGCAAATGGCTGTCCCAGCCATCGGGATAAAAGCCGTTGGCGGAGTTGTTGTGCCAGCCTTTGTAGGCAAAAGTCGGATCGAGCCGGAAATCAAACTTGTATTCGACGCTTTCGCCAACCTTCATGTCTCGCGTATAGCGGATCGTTGAGCGGACGTTGCCATTGCGGCAATCATTTTCGCCGCGTCCATCTCCATAGTCGACATTGGAACATTGACGGTCGAATATCTCAAACCGGGTCACGCCGTCCTTGACCTCCGGTCTGACCGATCCATTGAACTTGTGGCGTTCAAAACCTTTGGGAAGCGGATCGGCAATGGCTACTGCGTGGCTCACAAAAACCATAAGCGCGCCAACCGCCAGAACTATATGATTTTTCAGCATAGTTCTTTCTCCCGCCTCAGAAGTCAACCATATCACGATCTCATTTGGGATGTAGGGTTTAGATCAGCTTCAGATCGGTCCCTTGCCGGAGAAGGGCATCGCCAGTTCGCGCTTCTCTCCAATTATAATTTTTCTGCAGGAAAGTTATAACGACGCGATCGAGCAGCAGCGTGGTGGCCTCGGCGTTGCCAGATCGAGGTTTGATGCGCCGGTTTTCGAATCAACCGGAACGAGTCCCAAAGTGATTCGTTGAGTCGCGTTCGGTGTGAGATACTGCGCCATGAGCAAGCGACGAAGCTTCAAACCGGTGAAGATCACCATCAATGGCAAGGTGAGGACGGTCTATAATGTCGTCCAGGCCGGCAACACTTTGCTGAACGATTGGCCCGACCAGACGCCGGCGGCCAAGGTGGCCGAGCGGCTGGTGCTTGATGTGTTCAACGATGCCGCCGAGCCCGAGCAGGTGCGCCGGGCCTTCATTACCGCGGCCAAGGCGAGCGACATCAAATATAGTTCCTGATCGGCGGTGCTGGGCAAAGCCTGGGCTTACTTCCATGACACCTGCTCCTGATTGCAGAGGTCCTCGCTCTGGAATCGCGTCTCCATCCAGGCGGCCGTGACGATCGCGGCGAGGAAGCCGAAGGCGAGGCAGGTGATGGCCTGCTTGCGCCAGGAGATGAAGCTTGTCGGCGCCGGGGTGAGGGGCTTTTCCGCGCAATCACCCGGCCGGCAGGCGCAGCCGGAAAAGGCCTTGACGATGCAATCGGCAGACATCTCGGCTCCCCTCAGGCGTAAAGCTGATCGTGATCGGTCATGCCCATAATCTCACGGGCATAGCGGTAATGCTCCTCGACGGAGGCGCGGGCGCCGCGCAGCCAGGAGGGGCCGCGGACCGAATGTTCGGGGCGGCGGAGGAAAGCAAAGCCGAGGGCGCCCATGCGCTGGGCCTCGATCGCCATATAGGCGCTGCAGTCTCCAATCCCGCGCGCGCCATTCCAGCGGGCGTCGCGCCTGCTTTCCTCGGTCTCGATATTGCGGATGTGCTGCATCGCCCTGTCCTCTCAAGCGCTCTGATCGGCCTATGCAAGTAAGGTATATATAATACCCAATCGCGTCAATCGTAAAGGGTATAAAAAATACCTTACGGATTGACGAGGTACGAATCATAGGCGTATGTCTGTCGCCAGTGATTGGGCGACCGGGTGCAACTCCCGAGCTGACGAAGCCCAGCGGCGCGGGAAGCGAAAGTCCTTAAGTGCGCTGTCAGAAAATCAGGACGAGGGCGAAGCGAATGGCCCCTCTGGCACGTGTCCCATCCCGGCTCCGGCCTTCAGGACCCTGGCCAATGCTCTCCCGGCTTCATGGGCTTTGCTCATGGGGTAGGGGGAAGCTTTGGCCGGAACCCTCCCTCACCAGCCTTCAGGAGCGAAGACAGAGAGATAGAAAACAAGCGTTATCTTGGAGTCTGGTGCTGCAAGAAAAACGGGAGGGCGTAACGAGATCGGAATCGCCGATGCGGTGATCGAGCCCGGACCTTGGGGTCGCCGAATTTCGATTCGTGGGTGAGGGCTGCCGAAGGATATTCCCCTCGGTAATGGCGTGCGGGTGGTGTCCGGAGTTTCGCAATGTCTCGTTTCAGAGGAGGGGCGCCCCGATCGCCCTGAGTGATCCCGATCGCTCTCGGTGATCCCGATCGACGGATGGGGAGGTCGGAGCGAGATCCTACAGGCCGTACATCTCGCGCGCGGCGCTGAAGGCCAGGAGAAGCATCGTTGATGTGGCGATGTAAAACCAGATTCTACCGGCGCGCGAGGAAGGGCGGATCATCTTGGTTTCCTTGATAAATATGGATTATCCGCAACAAGCATCTCATCCCTACATCTCGATGATCGATCGGCGGACGCGGCCGACGATGGTGACGGCGCCCTGGAATTCCGGCGGCGGCACATCCTCGTAGGAGGCGGGCTGGAAGGGCGGGTTGTCGTTCGGGCGATAGCGCTTGTAGGTGGCGGCCCCCGTCTCGTCGGCGACGACATAAAGCGCGTTCGGCGCCAGGCGCTTGTCGCGCAGGTTGACGAAGATGATCGAGCCCGGCGGCGAGATCTTGTTCATCGAATTGCCTTCGACCTCGAGCGCAATCCATTCGCCATCGGGCAGATCGAGGGCGGCGACGGTCGGGAATTCGGAAAAGTCGGTGATCGGCGCCTGCTCGCTCAACTGGCCGGCGCTGACCCAGGAGATCTTCGGCACGTCGGCGACGGAGACCGGCAGCTCATCCGGATCGAGCGCATTGCCCGTTCCGAACTGCAGCCAGTTGAGATTGACTTTGAAGGCGCGGGCGTACTTCTTCGCATCGGCGATGCCGAAGCCGTTGCGGCCGGACTCATGCGCCTTGTAGACATTCGCATTCCAGCCGAACTGATCGACGATCGCTTTCGGCCCGGCAAAGCCGGCGTTCTTTCTGGCCATGACCAGCCGCTTTGCGCGTTCTTCGCGCTCAAATTGTTCCTGATCTTTCAACATGATATAAAAAATACCCCATTTCAGGGTATATGTCATGCTTTTTTCTGCTTGACGTACAGGGTATTAAATGTACCCTATGCGCATGACAAACAGCCAAAACACCAACGCCTCCACAGAGGCAGCAGTCGGCCCATTCCAGCGCGAAAGCTGCCGCTACACCGGCTGCCCGAACTGCGGCAAGGCACTGTCGATCGCCGAGGTGATCGAGCGCCATTGCGAAAATTGCGGCCGGCAGACCAGCCCGAAAGAGATGCGGCCGATCGCTGATCCCGGCGCGTCGCCGCTCGCCAATCCCGACAGCCTCACCCCTCCCTGACGGCTATCGGTGGCCGGCGTCGTCGCCCTCCCTCGGCGACGCCGGCAGCTATCCCCCGGGCGGCCTCGGCAGACGACTGGAGCGCCGCCGATGAATTCACATGAAGCACCTGGGCAGCGCCCGCTTCGGCGGCAACGGCGTTCTGCGCTCGAAATGGACAAGAAGGATCACATCGGCATGAACGCGCTCGAACTCTTCCGCACCGGCAGGGACTATATCGAAATCGCAGCCATTCTCGGCCTGTCGGTGCCTTCGGTGGAAATCGAGATCCACCGGCTTCGAAGCGCCGAGAAGGGCGACACGGTCCAGCAGGATCATGCCAGCGCAGAGATCCGGCGGTTTCCCCACCGCATCAAGCCCGGCACGCCGGTCAATTTTGCCGGCGGGCAACGGCGGTGCGTTTGAGCGACCGAAAAAGGAAAACGGCATGGCGAAGGACACAATGAGCAAGGACATCATGGACATCCTCAGCCCGGTGCTGGGGGAGGAGCTGGCGGCAGCCGTCATCGAGCATCGCAAGCGCACGCTGAGGAAACCGCTGACGGCTTATGCCGCCCGCATCCAGGCCAGGGAATATCTGCTGACCGGCGATCCGGCCGGTGCCGCCGAGATGCAGATCTTCCGCGGCTGGCAGGCGATCAAATGCGACTGGTACCTCAAGGAGAAGGCGAGGGAAGCCGGGTCGATCAACAGCAGCACGAGAAGGACGACAGTGGATGCCGCAAGAGATTTCCTCTCCGGTGAAGATCATAGCGGGGATGCTTTCGGGTTTCCCGGCATCCGCAGGCACTGATCCCGACATGCAGATCCGCGCCTATCTGCTGGCCATCGACGGCATCCCGCTGGAGGCGGTCTGGCAGGCGGCCAAACTCTTCATTTCAGGAAAGGTCAGGAACCATAACCGCGCCTTTGCACCGAGCTCGGCCAGTTTCGCCGAGCAATGCCGCCGGCAGCAGGCGGCCATCGCGGCGCAAAGCCGCCCGCGCGTCGAGCGGGTGCCCGAGCCGCCGCAGCCGAAAGTCGCGGCCTACAAGATGCAGCTGCTGCGCGACGCGGCGAACGGCAGCCGCAGCGCCAGGCGGGAGCTGGCGAAGATGTTTCCCGACAACCCGATCATTGCACGAGCCACACGACACGAGGAGGCATTGAGGTGAGAAGCCTGTTCTGGACGGAAGACAAGATCGTCAAGGCGCAGAAGCTCTGGCAGCAGGGGCTCTCGGCAAGAGAGATCGCCAACCTGTTCGGCTCGAAGAAGAACACCGTCATCAACATGACGCACCGCAACCGCGACAGGTTCCCCGCACGGCAGGTCACCCGGCCGCCGCCCGAGACCTGCGAGGCGCCGGCGCCGATCCGCCACCCCGATCGCGTCACGCGGGTGACCTTGTCGGGGGCTGAGGTGACGATGCCGCGGGTGCCCTGCATCGATGGGCCGGCATCATCATGAGCAAGCCCACCCCGCGCGAAACCGAAATCATCGGCTGGATGGCGGCCGGCAAGACCGCCGCCGAGATCGGCGCCATTCTCGCCATCTCCCCCATCACCGTGAACACGCACATCGCCAACGCCAAGGCGAGACTCGGCGTCTTCAAGGACACCGCACTGGTTGCCGCCGCACTGCGCAACGGCATCATTCGATAGGAAGGACAATCAGCATGGGTGGCAAAGCAGCCAAGATAAAGACAGCACGGGCAAACAAGGGCGCCGGCCGGCCGCGCAAGGCAAATGTCGAGCGTTTTCCCTGCGGCAAGATCAAGCCTTTCGAGACCGAGAAGGACAATATCAGCGTCGCCATAGCAGCCCGCCGCCGCATCCACGGCTTCGGCCGAACGGTTGACGACGAGACGGTCAAGAGCCCGTTTGCCGGTTATACGCTGGGGCGCATGTTCCTCGACGGCCTGATTTCCGCAGAGCAGCGCCAGGCCGGCGACGACTATGCCGAAGCCATGGCCCGCTACCACAAGACCACCGGCATCCCGGCCCCGAGCCCGAGGGCGCAATCACTCTTTTCCGTCAAGGGCCACGAAGGCGAAGTCACCGAAAGCCTCGCCGACCGCGCCCGCAAAGCCAGCAACCGCATGATGGCGCTGCAGGCCATCCTGCTGCGCTGCCAGGACGGCCCGCAGGTGCGCAGCACCGTCTACAACGTCACGGTGATGGACTACGAACATCTGCGCCAGATGCCGCCGCAGCAATTGCTCTGGCTACGGCGGGGATTGATCGCGCTGCGCGCGGCGAAGGGTGGGTGATGGGGTGGCGGTAGGGCGATAGGGAAAGCCGTGCCGTGCAGCCCCCTCATCCGACCCTTCGGGCCACCGCCCGGGGTTGAGCCACCGGTCTCAACCCGTCCTTCGGACCCCCGCTGGGGAGAAGAGGGGAGAATGCCGCTTCGCCGTCGGCCCTATTGAACGAAGTGCCTTTAAAAAGATGGGTTCACTTGGGCAGTTTCGGCGCGCCTTGCCCCCCTTCTCCCCAGCGGGGAGAAGGGGGCCCGCAGGGTCGGATGAGGGGGCCGCACGGCACAGCGCCAACGACGATCCACTTATTCCGTCCCCTTTGCGTGAAGACTCCCCTGACCAAAACCGAAATCAGAACAGACGATCGACAAACCGCTCCATCTCCCAGGTCTTGAGGAAATCGGCTTCCCGCGCGATCCAGCCGACGGCCTCGCTTCTCCATTCCTGCGCGCGGCTGGCGTATTCGCCCAGGGGATGACGGAGGATGAGGGCGGGCGCGCCGCTGAAAGAATGTGACGCGCTTCTGTTATGGCGTGTAACAGGAGTGGGCCGCGCAGAGTATCGAAGTGCATGGCTGTGTTATGACGCACCTCCACACGGCCCATAATACTTACGATCTGCGGAGCCTCTTGTTCCCGAGTGGACGGAAAATTCTGCTCAGTCGCGCTGGATCCCACTTCTTCGGGCTGCGTGTCTTCAAGGGTCACCAAGACAAACGAGTGCGAGCGACACGCTCACCCCAACTTAGAGGTTGATGTAGAGTATGGCCAACAGGACCAGAGCGACGCCGCTGGCTAATGTGAGTCCGAGGCGGGCGGAGTCCGATTTGTCTTTTCCTCCCCAGTCCCAAACTACGGCCATGATCAGCAATGCCAGGTAGGCGAAGGTGTATCGGCCTCCTTGGGACAGCCAGAAAGATCGATACCACACACCCGATACCGCCAACAACAAGCCCAACACCAATAGAACAGCCATCGACGGCGTCATGCTTGAGAAAAACAAAAACTGCGGCTTGGAAAGCATGAAAAGCCGGTTCATGAGAGGCGCCTTATCGACGATGGGTTCGTGCACCGGTCGTTCTTCGCTCGCTCTTTGCAATATGAACTTCTCAACAAGTCGATTGGCTTTTCGGGCATCGTTTTGTAGTAGCTTATGGTTCGAATTCATCGCTTGCCGCCAAAGATGTTGGCCCGCCTGCGAGTTGTCGCGGGCCTTCACGTGGGCATTGTGAACGAGGGTCAGCCGAAAATACTCTATCTCGTCCGATTGCGGAGGCTGGCCTGTCACGCAACTCTCGTACCAGTCGGTCCAGATCTTCCAGCTTGCGTCGTCGCTGATGAGAATGCTGCGCAGCCGGTGCCAGGTGGTATGGTTAGGCTCCGGTGGGTTGTCCGACGGCTTCCGATCCAGCCAGAGCCGCTCATTCAAGAGCGAGATTGGACGCCCGCCTGCCTCGATCCAAGCCAAATCAGTCTCGACGGCGTGCCAAGGCCATCCCGTGTCGATTATGCATGAAGCCAGCCGTACCACGTAACTGGCATCGCTGGCTGGATGCATGGCCGCCGCGCCAGCCCCGCTGCCTTTTACCTGAGCGAGGGCCACAGCAGCAAAAGACGCCTCAACGATCGTGGCCTTTGCAGCGTTACCTGACGTAGGGGCCACCGTGTTGAGGGCGGTGCACGTTTCATTGAGAGCTGTGCCAGGGGACATGGCAGAGAGCCTGGCAAGTGCCAGATAGCGAAAAGCGGCGATGATTTGATGCCGCTCCTTCTTTCCAAACCGGCCCTTGGGAGTGATGGCGATCACGAACGGGAGGGCTCTAAACCCCACCCGCGTCGCAATCACCGCCGCAACTTGCGGCGGATGAGCCAAAAGCCAAGCTTTCAGCTCATCCGCTTTTGCCCGAAGTCTGTCGGCTTCAGCCTTGATTGCAGGGTCAATCGTCACTGTCAGATCTCATGGGTAGGCGGGAGTAGTGGAATGTGGCTGCTCCAGCTCCAGCGTTCGAAGAATTTCGTTCTGGCGCCGAGATAAAGGAGGCCGAGCAATAGGCCAAGCCCGGCATAAGGTGGATGTAGGTTGTTGCCAGAAGCACGAGGGCTATGCCGCTGCCGCAGACGAGCCCGAAGCTGATCGAGTATAGCTTGTCTTTTCCTCCCCATCCGAAACCGAGGCTCGAGATCAGCCATGCCAGGAAGATGAAGGTGGGCAGGCCCCATTCGGGCAACCAGGAAGGTCTGAACACCACCCCCGATGCGCTCAATAGGCAGCCGAGCGCCACCAGAGAAATTCTCGTCTTCCAAATTTTCACGCTTTCACGACCGAAAAGAACAGAAACCGCGGCGTGGTCGTCAGGCTCCGATAGGCCTGCGGAAACAGCGTGGCGGCGCGGGGATCGGGCTGGGGCTCGCTGACGATATCGATCTGAAATCCGGCCGTCTTGAGTGCGTCGAACATGGCGTGCAGCGGCCGGTGCCAGAAGCGCATGGCGATCTCCTGTCCGCCGCGCTGCCAGGTCTCGTCGAAGCTGTAGGTCTCGAAATAATTGTCGCGGCCGCTCGACGGGTGATCCATGAAGGGATGATGGGTGGAGAAAACCAGGCGGCCGCCTTGAGGCAGCAGCCGGTTGAATTCCCGGAGGGGCCCCGACCACTCCGGCAGATAATGCAGGACGAGCGAGGCGAGGATCAGCTCGAACGCTTGATCCTCGAAGGGCAAAGCTTCGCCGAGATCCGCCTGCAACAGACGTGCGCGTCCTTCCAGGCGGCGTTGCGCGATCTGCAGCATGCCGGCACTGGCATCGATCCCGGTCACCACGGCGCCACGCTCGGCGAGCGCTGCCGCATGCGCCCCACCGCCGCATCCGGCATCGAGCACCGAAAGCCCGGCGACCTCGCCGACCAAGGCAAGAATGGCCGGCCGCTCGTAATAGGCATTCCAGGCATTGGCCTCATTATCCGCGTCATAGGCCGCCGCGAAGGCATCATAGTCATTTTCGGCCATGGTTTGCCTTTCCGTGGGGTGTCGGACGATTGCGTTCGGTCATGCGTGTTTGACTAAGGGGCAGCCGTACCATTTTTGCGAGAAACGCTGGTAGATGCAAGCCGCCGCAGAGCGCATGGCTGCCCCTCACCCTAACCCTCTCCCCGTAAAACGGGGAGAGGGGACGTGCCCTGCGAGACGCTGGTGAGGGACGGAGAGGTTGCGGCATATCCCCTTCGCCCCGCGAGCGGGGAGAAGGTGGCGGCAGCCGGATGAGGAGCGCGCGGCAATCTCCCAGTTCGAGGAAAGCATTTCTTTCCCAAACGACCCTCTCAGCAGCGGACATGGATCCCAGGCTCAAGGCCTGGGAGGACGGAGATCGGGGACCCGGTTTCGCCAAATCCCTGAGGCTAAGCCTTGCCCAGATGTTTCGGCCAGAATTCCTGATGCACTGCGGCGGCTTCGGCTTCGAGGTTCGTCGGGCCAACCACGGTGACAATGCGTGCGCCGGTCTGCAGCACTGCCCGGCTCGGCACGTTCAACCCGATGCCGGCGATCTCGCCAAGCCGGGTCTCGGAGCACGCAAACACCATATGGCCGATGCCCGACCAGTAGATCGCCCCGGAGCACATCGCGCACGGCTCCGTGCTGGTGTAGAGCGTGCAGTCGGCGAGAAAACCGGTATCGTAATGCTGCGCCGCAGATTTCACCAGGTTCATCTCGGCGTGGTTGGTCATATCATGGCCGGTGAAGACGCTGTTTTCGGCGCGCAGGATGACCTCGCCGTCCTTCACCAGCACCGAGCCGAAGGGTTCGTCGCCTCGGTCCATCGCGGATTTCGAGAGCGCAATCGCCTCGCGTAAAAACGGCTCGTGGTTTTCCATCAGAGTCCCCCAAGAGTT
This sequence comes from Rhizobium sp. RSm-3, assembly GCF_001854685.1. Lineage (NCBI taxonomy): Bacteria > Pseudomonadati > Pseudomonadota > Alphaproteobacteria > Hyphomicrobiales > Rhizobiaceae > Rhizobium > Rhizobium sp. RSm-3. The sequence goes on from NZ_MAWZ01000012.1 coordinate 38,261, forward strand.
AGAGCGGGACGATTTTGTCTTGAATCGGCGGGATTTCCAAGGGCTGCAAATTGGGTTGAGGATCGGCGATCGGAATCGCGGCAATCGTTCTCCGGTCGCCCGGCGAGCCATTCGTTTCGTCAAGGGACGTTTAAATCGTCGCGGCGACCTTTGCTGCGGCGCCTGCAAGCCAGTCTATCGCCGGGTCCGGCGCTGCGCCGGCGAGGCGGGCCAGGCCGATCGTCCATGCGGGAAGCGGGGGCGGCTGCGGATGGATGGCGATGGCGGCGGCGTCGGCGAGCCGCAGCGCCACGCGCTCGGCCAGCAGCGTCACGAGGTCGGTTTCCGCCACGATGAACGGTGCTGCGAGAAAGTTCGGCAGCGTCATGACGACGCGGCGGGAGAGTCCGGCTTCGCGCAGGCTGTCGTCGAGACTGCCGGCCATATCGCCGCCGAGCGACACCAGCAGGTGGTCGAGCCCGGCGAGCGTCTGCAGGCTCATCTCGGCGGCCAGCACCGGGTGGCCCTTTCGAGCCACCAGCACCAGACGCTCGGTGAAAAGCGGCGTCAGAGCCAGGGCCTCGGGCGCTGCCGCCAGCGGGCCGATCACCAGGTCGATGTCGCGGCGGCGCAGATCGTCGAGCAGCGTCTGCCGGCTGGTCGACCGGCGGCGGATGTCGATCCCGGGCGCGGCGACCCGCAACTCGGCCATCAGGCGCGGCATCAGCACCAGATCGGCATAGTCCGAGGCCCCGATCGAAAGCGTGCGAACCGCGCGGGCAGGATCGAAAGCGGCCTCGCTGCCGTCGGTGAGGGCCGCGCGCACCGCCGCCAGCGCGTGGGCGATCGGCGCATCCAGCGCTTCGGCGCGCGGCGTCGGCCTGATGCCGCCGACATGGCGCTTGAACAGCGGATCGCCAAACAGGTGGCGCAGCCTGGACAGGGCGTGGCTCACCGCCGGCTGGGTCAGGCCGAGAAGCTGGGCCGAGCGGCCGACATGGCGTTCCCGCATCAGCGTCTCGAACACCACCAGCAGGTTGAGATCGACGCGGCGAAGATCAATTTGGTTCATGTTAGTAAATTACAATAATGAATTGGATTTATGAAGAGCGATGCGCGAGAAAAGCCGCAGTTGAAACGCGGAGCGCAGCCATGGCAGTGGAAATTTGGATCTTGGGCGCCTTGTTCGCAGGGATCATGGCGCTCTATTGGCTGACGCCTCTCGGCGTGCCGGCGCTGAGGCGGATGGGCGGCGGCGAGGCTTCGCCGGACCTTCGGTTCGGCTACCAACCCGACGAGACCTACCGCCTGCTCGCCCTCTACGGCCCGGCCGGCATTGCCCATTTTCGGCGGCTGCTGTGGATCGACATGGTATTTCCAGGCGTTTACGCGGCCTTCTTCGCCTTGCTGACGCTCGAATGGACGCGGTGGGTTGGTGCAAGTCCGGTCTGGGCAGCGGCCGGCGTCGGCTGCGCGATTTCCGCCGGCGCCAGCGACTACATCGAAAACATCCTTTTGATGCGGGTTCTCGCCGCGCTTCCCGGTCGGCTCGACGCCGCCGTGCGGGCGGCGAGCATCTTCACCCGGGCGAAATTTGTCTTCTCCAATCTTACGCTGGCAATCCCGGTGGCCTATTGGCTCGTCGCCCACCTTGTTTGAAGCCTGACCAGCGAGAGCCATGGCGGACCGGCGATTTGCGCAGGTCCGCCACCTTACGAAAATGTATAGCCCCGGCGAAGTGCCGGTGAGATTTGCGGCGCAGGTTTGGCGCAGTCGTTGCCAAGTCGAAGGCCAGCTTTCATGAACATGCGCGCCACGCCCGCCGCCCTGATGCCGGCGATCCATCCGGTCAGCCTGCGGGTCGATACCTATCTGATCAATCTCGACCGCGCGCCATTGCGCCGGTTTCGCATGGAGCGCCTGCTGGAGCGTATCGGCCTTGCCTTCGAGCGGGTGGCGGCGGTGGATGGTGCCGGGCTCGGCCTGCCGCATCCGGATTTTGATGAAGCCGCCTATCTGAGCCGGCACGGCCGGCGGCCGAACCCTTTCGAGATCGGCTGTTTTTTCAGCCATGTCGAATGCGCCAGGCGCTTCCTCTCCGGCAATGCCGAATTCGCGCTCATTCTGGAAGACGACCTCGATTTCGACGATGATCTCGCCGAGGTGCTCGAGGCGGCGCTGCAGCATCCGACGCGCTGGGACATCCTGCGTCTTTCCACCGTCAATACCGGGCGCAAGCATCACGTGGCGCCGCTGACGGCTTCGCGCTCGCTTGCCATTGCGCTGACCCGCGAGAAGGGCTCCGGCGCCTATCTGATCAACCGCAAGGCGGCGGGCTGGATTGTCGGGGCACTGCTGCCGATGCGGCTGCCCTATGATCTCGCCTTCGATCTGGAATTCGACGAGGGCCTGAGCGCCTGCTTCGTCGATCCGTTGCCGGTCAGCCAGCGGGCGGATGCCTGCTCGCAGATCCAGGCGGGGCTTTCGGCCTACCGGCTCGGCCGCCGCCGGCCGTGGAGCGTTCTGCCCTATCGCGCGGCGGCCGAAATCCGCCGCTTTGCCGCCCGCTTCCGCCGTCTCGCGGCGTCGAGGATTGGGGGTCAGGACCGCTCCGCCGGGAGTAGCGGAAAGGCGATCGAGACGATGAGGCCGGGGTGATTATCGGCCATGGTGATCTCGGCCGCGTGCAGCTCGGCGATCGCCTTGACGAGGCTGAGCCCGAGTCCGCTTCCCGGTGTCGTGCGGCTTTTGTCCAGCCGGTAGAGCCGCCGGAAGACTTTTTCCCTTTCGCCGGCGGGAATGCCGGGGCCGCTATCGGCGACGGAGAGGATGGCGCGATCGGCTTTGCTGCGCAGCGAAACCGTGATCACCGTTCCGGCCGGGCAGTGGTTGATCGCATTCTCCACCAGGTTGGCGATCAGCTGCGTCAGCAGATCGCGGTCGCCGCGGATGATGGCGGGAGTGCGGGCCGTTATCCGCAGCGATTTCTGCGCATCTTCGGCGACATCGACATAGACTTCGGAAATCACCGCCAGCACGGCGTCGAGATCGGTCGTCTGGAAACGCTCCTTGCGGGCGCCGGCCTCGATCTGCGAGATGCGCAGCAGCGCCTCGAAGGTGGCGTTGATCCGGTCGCTTTCGTTTCTCGCCTCGTCGAGAAGGGCTGAGACATCCGCCTGCCGGTCATTGCCCGCCACCGCGGCATCGAGCGTCAGCCGCAGCCGGTTCAGCGGGGTTTTCAGATCATGGGCGATATCGGTGCTCACCTGCCGCATGCTCTCGACCAGGGTCTGCAGCCGCACCAGCGCGGCGTTGATCTGGATCGCCACCGTATCGAGATCGTCGCCATTGCCGCTGATCGGAATGCGGGCGTCGAGCGCGCCGTGGGAGACATCGTTCATGGTGAGGGCCACCCTGTCCAGCCGCGCCTGGGCGCGAACGGCGAGAAACACGCCGCCGCCGATCGCCGTCGCCACGACGATCGCTGCCGCCCATTCGAAACTTTCGAGCACGATCCGCAGCATCTCGTCGACATCGTTGAAGTTTTCGCCGACCACCAGGCTGTAGGGGCCGATCGTCGACACCTGCATGCGGTAACGTTCATGCCCCTTCAGCCCGACATCGCGCGAGCGGACGGTATAGACGCCGTTCGGGATGGGCGGTGCGGCGAAATTGCCGGCGAGTTTTTTGCCGGCATGGTCGGTCAGCGAATAAAGCCCGTCCGAGGTCGACTGGAAGCTCGCATAATTGTTCAGCGTGTTGACCAGATCCTGGGTGTCACCGGGCTCGTAGGTGGAGACGATGAGCGAATTCATCTCGGTCAGCGACTGTTCGAGATCGCGGGAAAGGCCGAGGTCCAGCATGTGATAGATGACCGCGCCGCTCAGAAAGAAGGTGACGACGAAGAGCACGCCGAAGGTGACGGCAAGCCGGAACGGCGTGCTCCGGCGTAGGCTGGAGAAGGATGCCGAAAAGCGTGTGCGGTCGGGAAAAATCATCCCTTTCTAACGCGGCGCATGCAGGCTGTATCCGGTGTTGCGGACCGTGTGCAGAAGCTGGGCCTGGAACGGCTTGTCGACCTTCGCCCGCAAGCGGCTGATATGGGTCTCGACGACGCTGGTCTTCGGATCGAAGTGGAAATCCCAGACCCGCTCCAACAGCATCGTCTTGGTGAGGACCCGGCCTTCGCCGCGCATCAGCACTTCGAGCAGGGTGAATTCGCGCGGCTGCAGCTCGATCACCTGGCCGGCGCGCCGCGCCTCGCGACGGATCAGATCGAGCTCGAGATCGGCAACCTTCAGCACCGTCTTCTGCTCCTGCACCGGCGGCCGGCGGCCAAGCGCGTTGACGCGGGCCAGAAGCTCGGAGAAGGCAAAGGGCTTGGTGAGATAATCGTCGCCGCCCGCCTCCAGCCCCTCGACCCGGTCGTCGACGCCGCCGATCGAGGTCAGGAACAGCGCCGACGTGCCGACCTTGGCAGCCCGGAGCGACCGAACGATCGCCAGCCCATCGAGCCCCGGCAGCATGCGATCGACGACGATGACGTCATAGGCCTCGCGCTGCGCCTGAAACAACCCATCGCGCCCGTCGCCGACCACGTCGCAGACATGGCCTGCCTCGGAAAGGCCCTTGGCGATATAATCCGACGTCTTCCGATCGTCCTCGATAAGCAGGATCCGCATCAGCCCGATCATTCCCGGTATGGCGGGGCAATCTAGCGGAGCGGGCGGCTGGGCGACAACTTACGGATTTGTAAGGTGGGGGCGTGGGTCGACGTCGCAACCGGACGCCAAGAGTTTCCCACCGTTCCTTGAAAGACGCGGCGAGTTAGGCTTTTCTCGTCTCGGTACGTTTACATGACGGGGAGGGGACGATTGGCGAACATTCCAGATAGTATGAAATCAGAGCTCGCCGCCTGGAATGATGGTCGAGGGATCAGCCTCGGAGACTGGACCGCCAACAGCGGGAACTTCTCGCTCGCCGTAGGCTATTCAGAGATATTCTGGCCTCGCTTCGTCGCGTTTGAAAAATATATTCTCGTTGATGGTTTCAATTTGGAGGGCTTACGATCCTTTGAACGAAATGCTGAGGCAACGCGCCAGTCTATCGAATGGGTCATGAATCATTTTCACATCGCTGACATTCAGCACTCGGCATGCATAGATGTCGCCGGCGACAAGCTGGCGATCCTGGGCGAACGCCTGCGCGAAATCTACATCGCAAAGCTTGGGTGGCAATTTCCTGATCGTACATTCGTCGTGGAGTTTGTTCAGCCGGAATCGCCCGATGAATTCGAAGATTATCAGATAAGCTTTTTCCAAACGTGATTTTTGCTCTCGACGGTGGCCTGTTGCGCGAGGCGCAGGATATCGTCCGTTCTTGACAGGAAATGGTTCGCCAAGCGCTACGGGCCGCAGCCGACACAAGGCTTGAGAATCCCCATCAGAGCCAAGACTAAGCCGAAGGCAGCCGGTCCCGGTTCGACACTTGTCGCGAATCCGACCTCTCGGGAAACCTGACCGACCTTGGCCTTATCGACGCTTGTTACTCGGCCCGTTTTCCTAAATCCCCGATCCGTCGAGCTGCTCGGCGTCGTCGCCTTCCCAGGGGGAGGGCATCGAGAGGCGGGTGAGATTGGCCGAGGGCAGCGGCATCCAGCACTTCAATTCCGGCTCGGCATATTCGATGATCTGCCCGGGCGAGGAATCGGAGGCGCGCCAGCTTTCTGCGCCAAACTGATCGCCATGCGACCAATAGGCGAGATCAACTTCTGCCGGCCCCTGTTCGGACGGGCGGATCGTCACCAGGATCCGACTGCCGTCTTTCGGTGCGCTGGCCATGCTGCGCCAGCGGTCTGCCTCGTCCATCGCTTTGCCTCCTGCCTTGCTGCAGGTGCAACTGTCGCCTCACCATCGAAAGCGGTCAACCCTAACTTTGTGAGGAGCCTTGGCTGTCGATGGCGGCTTGAGCTATCCTGATGTCCCGGGTGGAGGATGATGGCATGGCGAAGCTCGTCTTCGGAATGAACCTGTCCCTGGATGGCTATGTCGACTACCAGGAATTTGCGCCCGATCCCGTGCTCTTTCGTCATTGGATCGAGCAGGTGCGCGGCCTGACGGGGAGCCTCTACGGCCGCCGCATGTACGAGATCATGCGCTACTGGGACGAAGACCATCCGGAATGGAGCCCGGAGCAGCGCGATTTCGGGGTGGCCTGGCGGCGCCAGCCGAAATGGGTCGTGTCGCGCTCTTTGGCCTCGGTCGGCCCCAATGCCACGCTTGTTTCGGAGGATGTCGAGGCGGTGATCCGCGGGCTGAAGGCCGGGCTTGCCGGGGAAATTCAAGTCGCCGGGCCGGAGCTTGCGGGTGGTCTGACCGAGCTTGGCCTGATCGACGAGTATCGGCTCTACTTCCACCCCGTCGTGCTCGGTCACGGCAAGCCCTTCTTCACCGGCCCCCGTCCGCCGCTCCGCCTTGTCGCCAGCGATCGGATCGGCGGGGATGCGGTGCGATTGACATATGTGCCTGCGTGATCGGGAAGGCAGCTGAAGAGCGATCATGAAAGGCGTGCCAATGATGATCCCTCTATCCGGAAGCATCAACACTGCGAAGGGTTGATGGCACTTTTCGTTTTGATGGACGGCCATCCCATCCCAGTTTCGCGGTCATCTGCTGATGCTCGGTTTCACGCTTTTTTGGTTGGTGGAGGCTTCAGCCGGATACGAGGCGGACGGCCTTCGGCGTGATCCACCTCGAAGGCGTTCGTCTTCTTCACCAGATCGATCAATTTCTTGAATCCGAAAGTCCGTGGATCGAAGTCAGGAGCCAGATTGGCAAGTCGACTTCCAACGGCGCCAAGCGGGACCCATCCATCCTCGGTCTCAATCTGCGCGATCATCCTTTTGATGATCGGTGTTGCGGCGCTCGGCGGCTTCAGTGACGATGCAGCCTGTACGGCGTCCGCTTCGTTCGAGGCCACCGAAGGAGCCAGATTTTCCGTGTAGATAAACCGCCGGCATGCCTGGCGGAAGCTCTCCGGTGTCTTCTGTTCGCCGAAGCCGAAGACGTCGATCCCTTGTTCCCGGATGCGTGAGGCGAGGCGCGTGAAATCGCTATCGGACGACACCAGGCAGAAACCGTCGAAGCGGCCGCTATGCAGTAGGTCCATCGCATCGATGACCAGCGTAATGTCGGACGCGTTCTTGCCTGTGGTGTAGGGAAACTGCTGCTGAGGGATTATCGCGTGTTTTGCGAGGAGGTCGATCCATGGCTTCGAGCGCGCACTGGCGAAGTCGCCATAGATGCGCCGCACGCTCGCTTCACCAATCTTGGCTATCTCCTCGAACAGGCCGTCGGCGATCTTTGCCGAGGCGTTGTCAGCATCGATGAGAACCGCGAGACGTGGCGAGCGTGGTTCAGGCATGTCGAAGCTCCCTGGCGATTGATGGGTCCCAAACTCAAGATGGCCCGTTATTTCAACCAGAAGTTTTCGTCGCGGTCTATAGCGGTGGAAGCAGGGGAGGGGCGGATGAGGGGGCCACACGGCGCGAAGCCAACGACAAGTTTGACTCACCCACAAAAAGGAAACGCCAGAGCAAAAACCCTGGCGTCTCCGTTCAGGCCACCAGGCCCTTGGTCAGCTCCAGCGCCTGCTGCTCGAACAGCCGGCGGTAGATGCCGTCATGGCGGCGGATCAGGGCCTGGTGGTCGCCCTCTTCGACGATCCGGCCTTTGTCGAAGACCAGCAGCCGGTCGAGCGCCCTGACCGTCGACAGCCGGTGGGCGATGACCAGTGTGGTGCGGCCGTCCATCAGGCGTTCCATCGCCTGCTGGATCTGCACTTCGCTCTCGCTGTCGAGGCTGGATGTGGCCTCGTCGAGGATCAGCACCGGCGCATCGGCCAGGAACGCGCGGGCGATGGCGACGCGCTGCCGCTCGCCGCCCGATAGTTTGACGCCGCGTTCTCCCACCATCGTCTCATAGCCCTTCGGCAGGCTGAGGATGAAGTCGTGGGCGCTCGCCTGTTTCGCCGCCTGCTCGATCTCGCGCCGCGAGGCGTTCGGCCTGGCATAGGCGATATTCTCGGCCAGCGTGCGGTGAAACAGGATCGGCTCCTGCTGGACGATGGCGATCTGGCTGCGCAGGCTCGATTGCCGGACCCTGGCGATATCCTGCCCGTCGATGCGGATCGCGCCCGAATTGACGTCGTAGAGGCGCTGGATGAGCTTGACGAAGGTCGTCTTGCCCGAACCCGAATGCCCCACAAGGCCGACACGCTCGCCCGGCTTGATGGTGACCGAAAAGTCCTCATAGAGCGGGGTCGGATGCGCGCCGTATTGGAAGGTGATGCGGTCGAAGACGATCTCGCCGCTGCCGATATTGATCGCTGTGGCGTCCGGCCTGTCCTCGATCCCCAGCGGCATCTTGTCGAGCAGCACCAGCTCTTCCATGTCGTTGACGGCACGCTGCAGATTGCGGATGTCCTGGCCGACATTGCGCAGATAGCCCTGCAGGACGAAGAACATCGCCAGCACGAAGGTGACGTCTCCAGGCGTCGCCAGCCCCTGCTGCCACATAATGAGGCCGGTTCCCAGAATGCCGGCCTGCATCGAGACCATCATGAAGCCCTGGATCGTGCCGCTCAACGTGCCGCGTTTCCATGTCCGCCGCGTGCGGCTGTCCCAGGTGCCGAGCACCCGGCCGAGCCGGGTCTCCTCGCGGCTTTCGGCGCCGAACGCCTTGACCACCGAGTTGCAGCTGATCGCATCGGCCAGCGCGCCGCCGAGCTTGGTATCCCAGGCATTGGCAAGCCTTGCCGCCGGCGAGACGAAGCCCATGGAAAGCGCCACGGTGACGCCGATATAGACCAGCGATCCCAGGCTGACGATCAGTCCCATCACCGGCCAATAGCTGCCGAGCACGATGCTGGCGCCGACCAGCATGACGATCGACGGCAAGAGAGCGACGAGCAGCAGGTCGTTGAGCGAATCCAGCGCCCACATGCCGCGGGTGATCTTGCGCACGGTCGAGCCGGCAAAGCTGTTGGCGTGCCAGTCGGTCGAGAAGCGCTGCACCTTGTGGAAACCGCCATTGGTGACATCCGCCATGGTGCGCAGCGTCAGCCGGATGATGCCGTTGAAGATGAAATAGCGCAGCGCCACGCTGGTGAAGCCCAATGTCACGACGATGACGAAGGCGCTAAGCGCGCTGTCGGCCGCATTGCCGCCGGCGATGGCATCGACGATCTGGCCTGAAAAGACCGGCACCATGACTTCGGCCAGCGTGCTTGCTATCACCAGCACGATGATCAGCCCCACCAAACCAGGCCGGTGGGTCCAGTGATGAAAGATAAAGCCGAGCACGTTGCGATAGGCATCGGCGCGGAAATCGAGCTTCTTGCGAGTCATTTGAACCAACCCGGCCGCATATCGGCAACCGGTCCTCAAAATCGAGCGTTAATTGGCACAGCCCAAGCGGGAGACGAAATAATCCCGTCAGATCAATCGGGCTATGAAGGGAGTGAAAACCGCATGTCGGGCGCGCTTGAGGCGGGCCGCGAATGGAAATGACCTAGTGTCGGGACATTCCACACGGGAGGATTTTGGTGATTGCTGATGATGTCATGCAACGCCTCCCTTTTGTTCGATCTGACGCGGTGAGCTTCTTGTAGCGAAGGCAACGGCCCTTGCCAACCGGGAATTTGCAACCTGACAGAAAGTGATGCGAAAACGCCACAATCTATAACGTGCAGGTTTACGCGCCGCCGTTTCTTGCCGGGTTCGCCGAGCCGGTGCCGGACACGTTATGGCAGGCGCGAAAGGTCGGTCGGCTCCGGTTTTGCGCCTGCTGCCGTCAGCATCGCGTGGACCTGGCCGCGGTGATGGGTCTGGTGGTTGAAGAGTTCGATCGCACAGTTCGCCTTCGGCTTCTGGACCCGCGTTGCACCGTCGCCGGGATACCAGACAAGCATGCCGTCGAGCTCGGCGTCGCGCAGTTCTCTCGCCCAGGCTTCGATTTCGGCATCCCGTTGCAGACGCAGGCTCTTGAATGCATCCCAATCGGATGGGCTTGTCAGCGAGTGCGTGATGGTTTCCTCGGGCCGCTCATTGCCCTTCAACCGCGCGAGGATCAGGGCGTCGGCCCAATAAAGATGGTTCAGCGTCGCTGCGATCGATTGGAAGAACGCCCCGCGATCCTTCCAGCGCTCCGCATGCGTCAGCCTATCGGCGGCGGTGACCAGCGAGCTGTTCTGCCAGCTGTTGTAACGGGCCATGAGTCGGCAGTATCCGGCTGAGATCATTGTCTCGGACTCCGATGGTTAGCGGTGTTGGGGAGATCGGCGGACGCAGAGAAAACCCGTAGGGGCTGAGGCCGATGGAATGGATCTAGGCCACCTTCACTGTTCGTCAAGCTTGATTTACATCGTCTGATTGTAAGCGGGTCGCCCCTGGTTATAAGGGCGCTGATAGTTTCGACATTAGGCGGTCATGAAATATAAATTGGCACTTCTAATCCCGATCGCATTTGCTCTCACAGCCTGCGGACACCCCGGGAAACTCAGCCCTCAACAGCGGGAGGCTATGGTCAAACGACATATGGATCGCTGCTTGGCTGAAGGTATCCGCGACCAGACCGGTTTGATACGCTGCACGCTTGACAAGATGTGCTGCTCCGCGCCGACGAAGCAAGCGGAAGACGCCCCTATTTATGAGGCATCGACGGGCAAGATGCTGACAGGCAATGCCGCGGTAGCTGCGAGAAGGCGCGCCAACCGCCAGAATTAAATTCTCTTTGGGAAAATACCGCGCGGTACCTGCCCAGAACCTCACCCCACCCTCCGTCCTCCTCGGGCTTGACGCGAGGATCCACGTCGGCCGCCACCAGCGGGGCCATGGATCCCAGGCTCAAGGCCTGGGATGACGGAGATTGAGGGTGCGGTTTCGCCAAACTCAGCCGTCAGCCTTGGTCTATCTTGCTGCGCTGCCATTACAAGGCACAGCATCATCTCCTCGGCACGCCTCATCTTGGCGGCTCGGCGCCGATTTCCCCGACGAGCTCCCATATGTCGACCTTCTCGGCGCGTCCCTTGACCGGGGCGAGGCCGAAGGGGCGGAAGGTGAAGCGGTCGGGGACGGCGTTGCGGGTGGCGGCGCTGACCAGGATCGATGTGTTGAGCGCCTTGTTCATGCCTTCGAGCCGTGACGCGACATTGATCGTATCGCCCATGGCCGTGTACTGCTGACGCGAAATCGCGCCGAAGCTGCCGACGACGGCCGGGCCGGTGTGCAATCCGAATCGCGTCAGGAGTTCCGGGCGGCCATTCCTGAGATTGGCTTCGTTCAAGCCGTCGACCGCCGCTTTCATGGCGAGTGCACATCGACAGCCGTGTTCGGCATGTCTGCTATCGTCGACCGGGGCGTTCCACATGACGAAAATGGAATCGCCGAGATATTGCACGACCGTGCCGCCGTTGCGCTCGGCGATGGTGTTCAGCAGTTCGAAATAGGCAGAAAGCGTGTCCACCACCTCCTCGGGCGAATGTTGCTCGGAGATGGTCGTGAAGTCTTTGATGTCGGTGAACAGTACGGTCACCTCCTGTCGCTTCGCTCCCACGATCGTCGTCTCGGGATCGACGATCTGCCGGACCACTTCGCGCGGGACATAAAGCGCAAACTGACCGATGGCATGACGGCTGGCCGACAGCGCGCTCGCCAGCGTGTTGATCTCGCTGATCCAGGAGTGGGACATCGGTTTCTCGCCGACCTCCAGATCGCCGATCCTGCGCGCCTCGTCGGCCAGCCGGTAGAGCGAGCGGCTGACCATGCGCGACAGCATCACCGAGGCGGCGACACCGGCGAGCAGGAACGCGGCGGCAATGAACAGATTGCGCCGGAGCAGCCGATTGGCCTCGGCCACCAGATCCGCCAGCGGCACGATGATGGCAGCCACGCTTCCCGTGAACAGGCCGGAGACGCTGACCGGAGCGATCTGCACCAGATGGGTTTCGCCATCGAAATCGACCCGTGCCAGGCCGCCGCCGGCAAAGGCCGGATCCTGCCTCAGTCGCGTCACGGTTTCGAGGCTCGGGTCGAAACGGTTTGCCGTCGCGCCAAAGGCGCCTGATGTTCTCGACCACAAGCCGATGATCCTGCTCATGATATCAGGGTCGGAATGGGCGACGAGATTGCCGTTGGCATCGATGATATAGGCCCGCGCCCTTGGCGAAATCTCCCCGGCGTCGAGCAGGCGGCTGACGGTCAGCAGGTGAATGTTGATGCCGAGCACTACTTTTCCATCGTCCCGCATCGGGGCTGCGATCGTCAGCGTCGGAACATTGAGGGTGCCGGTGACATAGGGGCCGACGGAAACCGGCACGCCGTCCTGAACGACCGATCGATACCATGGGCGTTGCCGCGGATCGAAGGATGTATCCTCGACATTCCGCTCCCCGATCACCTCAGCATCGCTGTTGAGAAAACGCAGCGTCGAGATGATGTCGGGGCCCTGCCTCCGTGCGATCATTCTGATCGCGAAAGCCGTGCCATCGGGTGCGGCAAGCGTCTGGCGAGCGTCGCGCCGGGCGGTATTGATCACCTGCAGGTAGGAGCCGTCGGGGTAGCCGGCGTAAACGCTGGTGGCGTTGGGGACGTTTCGCAGAACCTCCTGAAAGAACTGCTGTTTTTCCTTGATATCCTGAGGCGGCAGGGAAACCAGCTGCGGCAGGGTGGATGCCAGCGCCACCGCCTCGGTGACGCCCTGCAGTGTATTGCGGTATCCCTCGATCAGCCGCAAACTCATCGCCCGCATCTGCTGCGCGCCTGCACTGACCGCAGCATCGCTTCCGCGGCTGAACGCCATCCAGATGATCGGCGCCGACGTGCACAGCAACGACGCGACGACCAGGACGCCGAGGTGCAGTCTGAGCGGTTTGGACCAGCGCACGCGATTTCCCCCGAAATGCGGACACGTCTCAGCACGGATAGCGCAAGGTCTGTCTGGCATGCGCTACCCAACGATGCCAGCTAACTGCTTTTTGAAGGCTTGCACAAGCTGGTGATCGCTGCGTTTGCCACAAGGCTCACCCCACGCTCCGTCCTCGTCGGGCTTGACCCGAGGATCCGCGCCGTCTCCACCAGCGGCGCCATGGATCCCGGGCTCAAGGCCTGGGAAGACGGAGAGTGGGGGGTGCGGTTTCGCCAAACGCCGCCGGGGCGCCGACAGGACCGGAGGCAATGGAGGTTGAGGAGAGAGCCAAGCGGGCAATGACCCTTTTCTTGCGCCTTACAGCGCTGGATTTGCCACTGAGTTCACCCCACCCTCCGTCCTCCTCGGGCTTGACCCGAGGATCCACGCCGGCCCCACCAGCGGCGGACGACAAATTCATTGTTCTGGAACCAGGCCATCGAGCAGGAAGTCGAGGCCTTTGCTGAAGGCGCCGTCCCAGTCATTGTCGAGCAGCAGCCGGGAGCGTTCGATGGTGGGGTAGTGTTGACTGAGAGCTGTCAGGCGCTGCTGCCCGGCGGCTCTGTCCTCGTCCGAGAGGTCGAAGCTTGCCCGGGTGGTGGTGGCGCCGATCACATAGTTCCAGAGCGACCAGATCGCGACGTTCAGATCGGCGTCGGCCACACCGGCTCTCGACAGGGTGCTGCTCAGCAGTTCCAGGCGCGCAAGGATGTTCGGGCCGAGCGCCCGGCGCGGCAAGAGCGATGCCGACCAGGGATGGCGCAGCATGGCGGCGCGCCAGTCCTTGAGCAGATGAACGACGTCCCCGCGCCAGTCCTGAGAGACATCCCCTGGCGCCGGGCCGCGATATGCCAGCACCGAATCGAGCGCCAGGTCGAAGACTTCCTCCTTGTTGCCGACGTGCCAATAAAGGCTCATCGCGCCGGCGCCGAGGCGATCGGCGAGCCGGCGCATCTTCAATCCGTCGAGCCCCTCGGCATCCAGCAGCTCGATGGCGGTCGCCACGATCCGTTCCGGCGACAGGGCCTGTTCACTGCGCGGCTCCGGCCCGGACGGGGGCGATGGAGCTTTCCGTTGAGGCCGCGTATTCCCGGCGCCGCTGCGTTTGGCTGCCATCCGTTTTCCCTACTGATCAGATTGCCGATTTAATCCGACAAAGCGATGAATGTCGATGCTGACGGATTGACTCGTACGATGTACGATGCAAGTTAATCGTACACTGTACGAGTCAATCGTAGAGGCGACAAACCGACGTTCAATCCTGCCGGCCGCGGCGAGGTGGCCCGCAGTCTTCAACGCTCAAGAGAAAATCATGCCACGCGCAATCACGCATCTGCTCATCGGAGGGCTCATCTTCATGACCATTGGAATTCCTGCGAAAACCGCCGCCAGCGAGGCCAATCTCACGCTGACTATCGTCAATCCGAAAAACCTCTACGATCCCTCGCCGAATGGCTACAGCACGGCGGTGATCGTGCCGAGGGAAGGACGGCTGGCCTATATTTCCGGGCAGGGTGGCCAGGACAGTACCGGCGCCTTGTCGCCCGACTTCGCCGTTCAGGTGAAGCAGGCCTACGCCAATCTGCGCAGCGCCCTCGATGCGCTTGGCGCCAGGCCCGATCAGGTCGCCAAGCTGACGGTCTTCGTGGTCGATCACGATATGTCCAAGCTTCCAGTGCTGACAGAGAACGTCAAAGAGATGTTCGGCGCAGCGCTGCCGGCGCAGACCTTGATTCCCGTCCCCAAGCTGGCGATCGACCCGATGCTCTTCGAGGTCGAAGCCGTCGTTGTTCTGGAGTAGCGGTGGGACGGCAGTTCGCCAGGTCGAAAGCGAAGCAAGCTCGCGAGCGGACCAGCCCGCGGGCAGCATGAAATTGTGCACTGCTGCGGGGGATGTACGGGACGGACGACCTCGCATCGAAAGGCTTGAAATTTCCGATGGACCTTGTCGATTGCAGAACCGTAAGATCGACAACCGTCTGTCAACACGGAACAATCACATGCCGATCTTTCATGCCAAGTGTAGCTGCGGCACCCTGTCCCTGGAGGTCGATGGCGAGCCTTTGCACAACCACATATGCACCTGCAGACGTTGCCAGCGTGCGTCCGGCAGCGCGCTTTCCCACAATGTATGGTTCCGCGAGGAGAATGTCCGGGTCGTTTCCGGAGACTATTCCGTATGGTATCCGCAGGGCGAAAGCACAGCTGATGTGATGAAAGCGTTTTGCCGGATCTGCGGCGGCGGTGGATTTTCGAAATCCGGAGCGTACTTCCCGGGCTGGGTCGTCATCGCGGGCGGCACATTTGCCGATCCATCCTTTCCCGCGCCGGATCATGTTCATTGGTGGAATAGTCGTCCGCACTGGATCGGTCTGGCCGAGGCGATCGAGCGTCATGCCGACGAGTGAATTTGCTCGATCATCGCGGGCAGGGCACGCGGTTTGGCAAACGGCGTGCCGGCGGTTCAATCCGCCTTCGGCTGGCCGGGAAGCTGCCCGTAGGCCGTCAGAATGGCCTTGATCAGCCCCGGGAAGCGTTCGTCGAGTTCGGCGCAGCGGGTCTGGTTGCGCATCTCCACGCCTTGGCGCTCGCTGAGGATCAGGCCGGATTCGCGCAGCACCTTGAAATGGTTCGACAGTGACGATTTCGGGATGACGCGCTCGCCGAGTTGGCCAAGGGCCGAACAGGTCCCGCCGCAGCCGGCACCGGAAAGCCAGGCGAAAATTGCGGCGCGCTCCGGATCGGAAAGCGCATAAAGGATCGCCTCGGGCCGGATGTCCTCTAGGGCTGGGTGAAAGAGCGGTCTCATGAATTTTATATAGCGACCCTTGACATTAAGATCAACAGTTCCGAATTTCTGAACTACGGAACAAAGCCGCCAGTTTCGACGGCAGTCCGGATCAGAAGGAATTGGATATGGCTAAGCTTACGGGAAAGGTCGCTGTGGTCACCGGGGCCTCCAAAGGCATTGGCGCCGCGATTGCCAAGGCGCTTGCGGCCGAAGGTGCTGACGTGGTGGTGAATTACGCTTCGAGCAAGGCCGGGGCAGACGCCGTGGTTGAGGCAATCAATGCGGCCGGCGGCAAGGCGATCGCGGTGCAGGGCGACGTTTCCAAGGCCGAGCAGGCGCAGGGCCTGGTCGATGCCGCGGTCAAGCAGTTCGGCAAGCTCGATGTGCTGGTCAACAACTCAGGCGTCTATGAATTCGCGCCGCTCGAAGAGGTAACCGAGGAACAGTATCGCCGCATGTTCGACGTGAATGTTCTCGGCGTTCTCTTGACCACCCAGGCTGCGGTCAAACATCTCGGCGAGGGCGGCAGCGTCATCAACATCTCATCCGTGGTCACCAGCGTGGCGCCGCCCGCCTCTGCCGTCTACACCGGCACCAAGGGCGCCGTGGATGGCATCAACAGCGTGCTTGCCAAGGAACTCGGCCCGCGCAAGATCCGCGTCAACGCCATCCTGCCGGGAGTGGTCGAGACCGAGGGAACGCACACGGCCGGCGTTATCGGCTCGGATTTCGAGCAGACCATCGTCGCCCAGACGCCGCTTGCCCGCGTCGGCCAGCCGGACGATATTGCCGGCGTCGCGGTCTTCCTCGCTTCCGACGACGCCCGTTGGCTGACCGGCGAACGGCTGAATGCCAGCGGCGGTTTCCGCTAAGGGTTGGTTGATGGCGCGCGTCTTTACGGGGCGCGCGCTCCCCGCCGGAGAGAGCTTTCCACTCCCCGTGGCAATCAGAAGCCCCGCATGGGGTAAGCCCTCCGCACATTCCGACTAAAGGCCCGGGCCCTCAGATTTCAGGAACAAACTCCGCATGGCGAGGTTGGGTTTGCGATACAGCGCAAAATCCTGGGAGAAACTCATGCGGAAATCTCTTCAATTCATCTTGGTCGGCCTCGCAGCCATGACCGGCCTGACGATCTCGCCGACGATCGCGGCTGCGCAAGATCTGGAATTGCGGGTCGGCCCCGGCGGCGTCGGTGTTTACGATCGCGATCGCGACCGTGATCGTTATGACCGATATGACCGCCGCGGTCGGCGCGGTTGCGATCCGGACGATGCGCTCGATATCGCCCGCAGCGAAGGACTTCGCCGGGCGCAGATCGTCCGCATGTCGCCGCGCGCAATCGTCGTCCAGGGGATGACGCGCCGGGGACCGGATCGGATGACCTTTGCCAACCGGCGCGGCTGCCCGCAAATCTGATATGGCGTGAGCGGCAAGATGGACGGGCCGGGTTTGCGAGCCCGGCGCGGAACCTTTGGGCGCGCCGGACATTGCTGCCCATGCAGCGCTCTGCATGGGTCGGCTGCAGTCTTTGAACCATGGGAGGATTCATCATGATGAGCGGTCAATTGAAGGCGCTTCTCGCCGTTCTTGCCGTTGCCGGCTACCAGAACAGAGACAAGATCGGGGAACTCCTGCGCGGCATTCAGAACCCGCAGCAGGGTCCCGGAGGCCAGCAGCCCGGCGGCCTTGGAGGCATCCTCGGCGGGCTCGGCGGCTCCGGTGGTTTAGGCGGACTTCTCGGCGGGCTGACCTCCGGCAGCATCGTCAGCGGCGGCCTCGGCGATCTCCTGAAAACCTTCCAGCAGAACGGCCATGGCGACAAAATCGACTCATGGGTGAGACCCGGGCAGAATGCCGACATCAACGACGGCCAGCTCGCCGAAGCCCTCGGCCCGGATGTGCTGAACGAGATCGCGCGGAACACCGGCCTGTCGCGAGAGGAGATTCTCGGCCGGCTGAGCCGCGATCTCCCCAAAGCCGTCGACGACCTGACGCCCGAGGGGAAGCTGCCGACACCAGAAGAGGATTTTTTGTCGTCGGCGAGCAATTCGACCACGTCGCGGCCGGGTGGAATTTAGGTTTGCTCTAAGGGGCGCGCGGCCGGCAGGCAGCCGGCGCGCGTCAGCTCATATATCGCTGATTTGCCGCAGCTTTCACCCCGCGCTCCGTCCTCCTCGGGCTTGACCCGAGGATGCACGTCGGCCCCCCATCAGCGGCGGGCATGGATTCCAGGCTCAAGGCCTGGTGCCACACTCGCCGCTGACGCGCGTGATGATTGCGGTCGGACTTGATGAGGATTCTGCGGCGCGCTAAATCACCTGTTGCCATCAACGCGGATCGCCCGGAAGTGAACAAGAGACATCGCAGCTCCGATAGTTCCGCACCCCATGTTTTCACACGCAGCGCCATCGCGTCCGATCCTGCCTGGCTGCCTGACATGGTTGCCCTTGGAAAGCCATCGATTGCCGCTGAAGCCTATATCCAGGCCTATCTGGCGGATCCCGGCGCATGGTACTGGTCGACGATCCTGCTTCACGATCCGAAAGAGATGGTGTTGAAGCGGGTTCTCGCCATTGTCGAGCAAGCCAAATTGCCCGATCACGAAGAGGCGCTCGGTCAATTGGGCGCCGGCCCGCTTGAAGACATGATGTCGGATGAACTGCTGGATCATCTGCAGCATTGGCTTCCCTTCACGCCCGCCATGCGTTACGCGCTTAGCCAGGTTCGCATGTCTGCCGAACATCCTGCCTTGCAACGGCGACTGAAGGCGATGCTCTCGCGGTAGTGCCTCCGCTGGCGGGCGGGCATGGCTGAGGAGGGGATCAGGGAGCGCACCGACGCTCTCCTTCCGCCATACGTCGCTGATTTGCCGCAGAGTTCACCCCACGCTCCGTCCTCCTCGGGCTTGACCCGAGGATCCACGCCGACCACCCATCAGCAACGGGCATGGATTCCAGGCTCAAGGCCTGGAATGACGGAGATTGGGGGTGTGTTGGGTGTCACACTCGCTGTTGGCGGATGGCAGACTTATTTCGACAGGGATGTCCGAAGAAACGTGTAGACGCTGCGGATGGACTTTGCTGCGGCGTCCGGATTGTATTTTTCGATATGACCCAGCACCCTTCTCCCCGCCGTGAATTCCGGGGCATCAAAATTGTGATAAACACCCTTGTAGAGGTTGAGTTCGATTGGCGGGGCATCGTCACCAACACGAGCAAGCCTCTTCCGGCATGGTTCAACCGGGCTCCAATTGTCTCGGTCGCCGCTTAAGATCAGGGTCGGCACCGTCGCATCGCCCTGACTTGCCCCACAGGCCGGATAATAGGCGACCGCCGCCTTGAACTTGTGCTCCATCAACTGTTCGTTCCCTTCGATTTTCGTGGCCTCCAGCGTCGCAGTGCCGCCCGTGGAAAAGCCCATCAGCGCGACGCGCCTGATATCGACGAAGCTCGATTTCGATAGGAAATTCAAAGCGCCATAGGCGTCGAAGACGCGATCGGGGAGAGCGCTTCGACAGGTGTCCTGGATATTGCGGGTGGTGAAGCTGTCGACGACAAGCACGACGTAACCCCAGGAGACCAGCCGTTTCGGCCAGAGGTCCTTGACGCTCGGACGCATACCCTCGCATCCATGCATGACGACGACCGCCGGGAAGGGACCGTCACCGCCAGGGCGAGACAAATATCCGAGCAACGGTATGCCTGGCGGTTGGGCGAGAAATTCTCCCTGTTCCGCGGCCTTGCGTATTCGAAAGGCGCTGAGTTTGACGGGAGCGCTTTCGAACCGCACCAATTCGTCGGCATCGGCTGGGTTTTCGGCAAGCGTGATGCCGAGAAGGGCGGCAAAGCAAATAATAAGTCTCGCGGGTTTCACTGACGCCTCCATCGTTTGAGCGACAGAATGCTCATTGTACGCCGGAGCTGAAGGTTGGCAAAGCGGATGGGGTTGGGCGGGGAAGAGTTCACAACCGCTATTTCTCACGGAGTTGACCTCTTGCTCCGTCCTCCTCGGGCTTGACTCGAGGATCCACGCTGGCTTCCATCAAGTGGCGGGCATGGATCCTCGGCTCAAGGCCGAGGAGGACGGAGGGTGGGGTAGCGTTTCGCCAAACTTGTCGGATAGCGGGGCATTCTGCCGCCAGCTGGCCGGGCGGAGCAGAGTTTCAGGCTGACTCGGGACTACGCTGGAAAGGCCTTGATCACCCCCCGGCAAGTCGGTTAAGCCTACCGTAAATCCAAGCTGCGAGATTTGAATCCTTACCGAATGACGATCAAATCGGTGTCGGCTGCGGTCGACTGTGCCATTCACTAGAGTTGCGAGCCGGCCAAGCTCGTTGAGCGCAACCGTGGGTTTTCCCAGAGTTCCCCCTTGCTCCGTCCTCCTCGGGCTTGACCCGAGGATCCAAGCTGGCTTCCATCAAGTGGCGGGGATGGATCCTCGGGTCAAGGCCGAGGAGGACGGAGGGTGGGGTGGCGGTTTTGCCAAACTTGTCGGATAGCGGGGCATTCTGCCGCCAGCTGGCCGGGCAGGCTTGATTCAAAACTGGGCCAATTAGCGCTTGATCACCCCCCGGCGGATCATTTATCACTACCGCAAATCCAAACTGCGAATATTGAATCCGAAGGCAATGTCGATGATCTAGTCGGTATCGCTCTTCGATCGCATGCATTCGCCGAGGCTCCCCGGCCAGCGTTACCGAACGCCACTGCGGGTTTGGCACAGTGCTCATCCCTTGCTCCGTTCTCCTCGGGCTTGACCCGAGGATCCACGTTGGCCTCCGCCAGACGTGGGCATGGATCCCAGGCTCGAGGCCTGGGATGACGGAGGGTGGAGGGTCGTTTTCGCCAAACCTACCGGAGCTAAACGTGCCCCTCTGTGGCCGCATCGGCATGGAAACCCATTTCTCACAAGGAGAACTGCAATGGACGCTTCGATTGCGCCGGCCTCCCGCGCCGCAGTGGTAACGCCGAATGATAGTGCGATCGTCGGGGCGCGGGCGCTTTATATCGGCACGGCGGGCGATGTGGCGATTGCGCCGCGGCGGGATATGGATCCGGTGATTTTCAGGAGCGTGCCGGCCGGGACGATCCTGCCGGTGCATGCGGCCATCGTGGCGCTGACCGGGACGACGGCGTCCAACATCATCGCGCTGTTCTGAGCTTTCAGAAACAGACCCATGGGCAGACCGACCAAGTTCACCCAGGCGCTGGCCGAGAAGATCTGCGAGCGCATTGCCGATCGGGAAAGCCTGCGGTCGATCTGCCGGGATGAGGATATGCCGGCGAAATCGACGGTGCTCTCCTGGCTCGCCGATGACGGTAAGGCGGCGTTTCGGGCGCGCTATGCGCTGGCGCGCGAGATCCTCGCCGACGGCTTCGTCGACGAGCTGGTCGAGATTGCCGACGACCGCAGCAACGACTGGATCGAAAAGAAGAATGCTAGTGGCGAAACCACCGGCTGGCAGGAGAACGGCGAGGCGATCCGGCGCTCGCAGCTGCGCATCGCCACCCGCCAATGGGTTGCCGAGAAGCTCAAGCCGAAGAAATACGGCGCCAAGGCCGAGCCCGAACAGGGCGTGACCGGCGAAGTCTCGCAATTGCTGGAAGATATCAATGGCAAAACCCGCGGACTTCCAAACGGCGGTTGACCAGTTTTCCGACTGGCGCTGGCGGCTGAACAATCTTTACTGGATCACCGACAAAGCGGGCCGGCGCGTCAGGTTCGAGATGAACGTGATGCAGACGACCTTCTTCGAGCAGATGCATTATCTGAACGTGCTTTTGAAGGCCCGCCAGCTCGGGCTGACGACCTTCATCCAGATCTTCATGCTCGATGCCTGCGTCTTCAACCGGGATATCAGGGCGGGCACCATCGCCCATACGCTGGGCGACGTGCAGACGATCTTTCGGGACAAGATCAAATATCCCTATGACAATCTGCCCGAAGGCATTCGCAACGCCGTGCCCGTCGTCAGGGGCAACCAGGCCGAACTGCTGCTCGCCAACAATTCGAGCATCCGTGTCGGCACCTCGCTGCGCTCGGGAACGCTGCAATATCTGCATATTTCCGAATATGGAAAGCTCTGCGCCAAATATCCCGAGAAGGCGAGGGAGGTCCGCACCGGCGCCTTGAACACGGTGCAGGCCGGCCAGCTGGTCTTCGTCGAAAGCACGGCGGAGGGCCAGGAAGGGCATTTCTATTCGCTCTGCGAGGACGGCCAGGTCAAGCAGCGCCAGGCGGCGAAGCTGACCGAACTGGACTTCAAGTTTCATTTCTTCCCCTGGTGGAAGGAGCCGCACTATTCGATCGCGGCCGATGGCGTCATCGTCAGCGATGCTTTCGTCAAATATTTCCGCCAGCTCGGCGAACAGGGGATCACGCTGACCGATGGGCAGAGGGCCTGGTACGTCAAGAAGGCCGAAACCCAGCTCGGCGATATGAAGCGCGAATATCCCTCGACGCCGGCCGAGGCTTTCGAGGCGAGCGTCGAGGGCGCCTATTACGCCGATCAGATGGCGGTCGCCGACGCCGAAGAGCGCATCGGGGTTTTCCCGCATGTCGAAGGTTATCCGGTTCACACCATCTCCGACATCGGCATGGACGATGCCAACAGCGTCTGGCTGTTCCAGGTGCTGCCCGGCCGGGTGCGGATGATCGGCTATTTCGAGCATACCGGCACTGGCATGGACGGCATGCTCGGCGAGCTGGAGCGGCGTGCGCGCGACAATGGTTATATCTACGGCGTCCACAACATGCCGCATGACATCAAGGTCAGGGAATGGACGCGCGGCGGCATGACCCGCATCGAAGTCATGCTGAAAGAGGTCAAGGCGCGTGGTCTCGGCACGGTGCGCAAGGTCGAGCGCGCCTATGTGCACGACCGCATCAACGCCACCCGGCGCATCCTGGCCAAGGTCGAGTTCGACCAGGCCGGCTGCGCCGACGGCATCAAGTGCCTGCGCAATTACCGCAAGGACTGGGACGAGGATCTCGGCGTCTTCCGCGACGAACCGCTGCACAACTGGGCGTCACACGGTGCGGATGCTTTCGGCGGCCTGGCGATCATCTTCACCGGATTGGCGCCCGAACCGCTGAAGTCCGAGCGTAAGTCGCTGCCGACGTTCCAGACGATGACATTCAACGAATTTGCCGATGCCACCCCTAGACATAGCGAGCGTGTTTGATGGAAGACGAGATAACGGCTTCAGAGGACGGGCAGCGCTGGGATCCGGCCAAGGTCGGCGCCCATTGGCAGCAGGAACTCGAGCGCGCCCAGCGCTATTTCAAGTCCTGGCACGACCGCTGCGTCAAGATCGAAAAGATCTATCTCGACCAGCAGTCCGACCAGACGAGTGCCGCCAAGCGCCGCTTTCCGATGCTCTGGGCCAATACCTCGGTGATGCAGCCGGCCGTCTATGCCCGCGTGCCGCAGCCGGTCGTCGAGCGCCGCTTCAAGGATGCCCAGCCGGTGGCGCGCATCGCCTCGGAACTGGTCGAACGCAATCTCGCCTATACCGGCGATGAGGCCGATCTCGATTCGATCATGCGGGCGGTGCGCGACGATTTTCTGCTTTGCGCCCGGGGCACGGTGTGGCTGCGTTACGAGGCCGATTTCGAGCCGCTCGATATGGGCGTCGCCCCCTCGAACCCGGCGGCAGCCCAAAATCTACCCGAGAGTTTGCCAGGTCGGATGGGCGGCGCTCAGCCGGAAGCGATCAGCGACGAGCGTGTCTGCATCGATTATGTCCACTGGTCGGATTTCCTGCATTCGCCGGCGCGGCGCTGGAAGGACGTGACCTGGGTGGCGCGGCGCGTGCCGATGACCGACGAGGAAATGGAAAAGCGCTTCGGCGCCGAGGCCATGGCATCGCGAGCGGCCGAAGGTGCGGCCGGCAATAAGGGCACCAGCCAGGCCGAGCGCCTGGAGAATGAGGGCAAGACCCATGTCTGGGAGATCTGGTGCAAGAGCGAGAATTATACCGTTTGGATTGCCGACGGTTCGCCGGTGGCGCTTGAGGTTTCCGAGCCGCCGCTCGACCTGACGCACTTCTGGCCTTGCCCGCGCCCGGCCTACGGCACGATGTCGACGAGCTCGCTGATCCCGGTTCCCGACTATGTCTATTACCAGCAGCAATGCGACGAGATCGATCTTCTCACAAAGCGCATCAACAAGCTGACCGACCAGCTCCGACTAAAGGTGTTCTATCCCTCCGGCGACGGCGCGATCTCGCCGGCGATCGAGAAGGCGATGCGGCCTGAGAACGACATGGTCATGGTGCCGATCCCGGAATGGGCGGCCTTTACCGACAAGGGCGGCTCGAAGGCGATCGTGACGCTGCCGATCGACGAGGTGCAGAAGGTGATCGTCGCCTGCATGTCGGCCCGCAAGCAACTGATCGAGGATGTATATCAGATCACCGGCATCTCCGACATCGTGCGCGGCGACACGCAGGCATCGGAGACGGCCACAGCCCAGCGCATCAAGAGCCAGTGGGGCTCGATCCGCATTCGCGACCGCCAGGCCGAGCTGGCCCGTTTTGCCCGCGACATCATCCGCCTTGCCGGCGAAATCATCTGCGACCAGTTCCAGCCGGAAACGCTGATGCTCGTCAGCGGCATCCGGCTGCCGACGATGGCTCAGAAGCAGCAGGTCGAGATGCAGATGCAGCAGATGCAGATGGCGGCGCAGCAGGCGGCGATGCGGGCGCAGCAGATGGGGCAACCCGCCCAGTCGTCCCCAGGAATGGCGCCGCCCGAAATGCCGCCGCAGCTGCAGCAGATGATGGGGCAGCCGACGATCGACGAGGTGGTGCAGCTCCTGCGCAATGACAGCATTCGCGGCTTCCAGATCGAGATCGAGACGGATTCGACCATCGAGCCCGACGAGGACGCCGAAAAGCAGCGCCGGATGGAGTTCGTCCAGATGGTCGGCGGCTTCATGCAGCAGGCCGGCGCCATGGCGCAGCAGTCGCCGATGCTGGTGCCTGTCATGGTCGAGACGCTGCTCTTTGCCGCCCGCGGCTTCCGGGCCGGGCGTCAGCTCGAAAGCACGCTGGAGCAGGTGGGCGCCCAGCTCTCCCAGGCAGCAAGCGCGCCGAAACCGGAGCCGCAGCCATCGCCCGGCGAGATGCTCAAGCTGAAAACCGCCGAGGTGAAGGCCGGCGCCGAACAGCGCAAGGCCGAACTCAGTGTAGCAGAGGCCGAGATCGAGCATCGCGCCACCGTCGAGCAGGCGCGCGGTGAGATGGCGGCGCAGGCATTGCAGCAGATCGGGGGGCAGCAGATCCAGGGCCAGCAATTCCAGGCGCAGCCGCCCTATCAGTGAACGGGAGCAACAGCATGAGAGAACGCTATTGCCGCGTCTGCGGCGGCTGGCACCAGCTCGACCGATGGCCGCACGACTGCATGCGGGCGCAAAACCCGGCTCAATCGGATCTGCCGGCGCCGCATTTCGTCAGCGACAGCATCGACATCCAGTCGATGCACGACGGCAAGCATTACACCTCGAAAGCCAGGCTGCGTTCGGCCTACCGGGCAGCCGGGGTGGTCGAGATCGGCAATGAAAAGCCGCAGCCGATCGAGCAGCCGAAGACGGATCGCAACGAGATCCGCAACGAATTGCGGCGGGTTTACACCGAGTACAACGCCTGATGCATGGCGCCCGGAAGTGTGCAGCGGTTCCGGGATAACGACATGCATAAAAAGCTCTAACGGGCATCAATCCCCGACATAGGAAATTTCCCCATGGATATGGAAGACCTGAACGATGCCGGCAGCGGCAGCGAAGATTTTGGTGCGTTCGACGACAAGTCATTGAGCGATAGGCCCGTCAGCATCCGCGACAGTTTGAAAGCGGCGATCGACACCGTCGAGACCAATGGACCGGGCGATATATCAGGCCAGCCGCGCGACGGCGAAAACGGCCGCTTCCTGGCCAAGGGGCAGGAGCAAGCCTCCGTCTCTCAGCGGGCAGGGCAGGCGCCGGCGGCAAATGCCGCCCAGCAGCCGGCGCCGCAGAACCGCGGGCAGGGCGGGGAACAGCCGGCAGCCAGCGGCAGCCGGGTTCCGCCCGGCTGGTCGGCGGAAGCCAAGGCGCAGTTCACCAGCCTTCCCGGCGAAGTGCAGGCGGCGATCGCCAAACGGGAACAGGAGGTCGATAACGGCTTCCGCGTTCTCCAGGATTACAAGGGGTTGGAGGAGTTCACCCCGATCATCCGCCAGGCCGGCATGACCCATGCCGATGTCATGCGCCGGGCGATCGACTGGGAGAAGGCACTGATCCACGATCCCGTCAACACCGTCGTTCACGTCGCCAGGATGGCCGGGGTCAATCTGCACGCCCTGGTCAACGGTCAGACGGGAGAGATCCTGCAGCGCAATTCGCAGCAGGCCTTATCACAACCGCAGCCTCGATCTTTCAATGTCGAGGCGACGGTCGAACATGTTCTCAGGAAAAGGGACACCGAAACTCAAGTCGATGCCTTCCTTTCCGACCCGGCAAACGCGCACGCCGAAGATGTGCTCGACGACATGATCGCCCTCGTCAACGCAGGGCGGGCATTCTCGCTCCAGGACGCCTACGACGCCGCATGCTGGATGCGCCCGGACATTCGCCGGCAGTTGATCAGCCAGACTGCTCAAGCCTCCGTCCCACCACTCCAAGCCCAGAGGGCCGCAGCGGCAGATCAAGCCCGCCGCGCCTCGCGATCCATCTCTGGTTCTTCCGCCCCGGGCCCGACCCGCGATGCGGCAAGGGGCCAGCCCACCTCCATCCGCGACTCGCTGCGCGACGCCATGCGTTTTTCGCGCGGCCAAGTCTGATCAAAGGCCAATTCTGATCAAAGGCCAAGTCTGATTAAAGGAACGATCGATGCCCATCTCGCCCAATCTCTCTGAAATCGTCACCACGACGCTGCGCAACCGCAGCGGCACGGTCGCCGACGACGTGACGAAGAACAACGGTCTTCTCACCCGTCTCAACAGCCGCGGCCGCAAGAAGCCGATCTCCGGCGGCCGCACTATCGTCCAAGAGTTGCAGTATCAGGAAAATTCTACCTTTAAGCGGTATTCCGGATACGATATCCTGAACGTCCAACCCTCCGACGTCATCACCGCCGCCGAATACGACCTGAAACAGGCCGCGGTCGCCGTCTCCATGTCCGGCCTCGAACAGCTGCAGAATTCCGGCGAGGATGCGATCCTCGATCTGCTCGAGCAGCGTATCGAGAACGCCGAAACGACGCTGAAGAACAACATCGCGCTCGACTGCTATTCCGACGGCACGGCCGATGGCGGGCGGCAGATCGGCGGCCTGCAGCTGTTGATCTCGACCTCGCCGACCTCAGGCACCGTCGGCGGCATCTCGCGGGCCACCTGGGGTTTCTGGCGCAACCAGAAATTCTCGGCCTCGGCCGATGGCGGTGCGGCCGCCACCAATGCCAACATCCAGAGCTATATGAACCGGCTCTATATGTCCTGCGTGCGCGGCTCCGACGCCCCCGATCTCGTCGTCGCCGACAACAACTTCTTCCGCCTCTACTGGGAATCGCTGCAGGCGATCCAGCGCATCACTTCGGCCGACAAGGGCATGGCCGGCTTCCAGTCGCTGCAATATATGGGCGCCGACGTGATCTTCGACGGCGGCTTCGGCGGCGGTGCGCCGCTCAATCAGATGTTCTTCCTGAACACCAAATACCTGTTCTACCGCCCGCACCGCGACCGCGACATGGCACCGATCGGCGACGAGCGCATGAACACCAACCAGGATGCCTTCGTCCAGCTGATGGGCTTTGCCGGCAACCTCACCATGAACAACGCCTTCCTGCAGGGCGTGCTGTTCGCCTGATCGTCCACGAAAGGAATAAAGCAAATGTCGGTCGCAACAATCCAGTCCGATCGTCTTGGCGCGAACCCGTTCGTCGTCGAAGGCCCGATCGTTTCCGGCTCCGGTATTCCCGGGCCGAACTTCGCCCTCGGCGCGATTGCCGGCGGCGATCGCGAATCTGAATGGGTCTATTGCCAGCTGGTGCTGGCCGCGCAGACGACCCTTCAGCCCGGCCAGTGGTTTCAGTGGACCCGGGACTATGTCGCTTCGCTGCTGACCACGGCGGCGGCCGTCGTCGGCCAGCGCTGCGGCGTCTTTTCCGGTGCCGCCCAGCCGCCGACGCTGACCGGCGGTCCGGTCGGCGCCATTACGCTCGCAGCCGGCACCTATTACATTTGGCTGCAGCGCAACGGCCAGGCGCCGTCGCAGGTGGCAAGCGCAACGGCGGCCCTCGTCGTTGCCGAAACCACCGCTACCGCAGGCCAGGCGAGCGCCCCGGCTTCGGCCACCGCCACCACCAAGGCGATTGCCAACGTCAACTTTGCCGCCGCCAACCAGACGTTTACGGCCAACACCGTCAACGGCTCCAACCTGCTGGCGGGTATCGCCGGTCTGAGTGCCGGTTCCGGTCCGTTCATCGGTGCGGCGGTTTCCGGCACCGGCATTGCTGGTGGCACGACGATTGCGGGCATCACCTACAGCCCGAATGGCGTCGTGCAGAGCATCACGCTCTCGGCCAATGCGACGGCCAACGGCACGGGTATCACCGTCACCGCGACGGGCGTGCTCGAGGCGACGCTGATGCGGCCGTTTTTGTCGAAGGTGAACTAAAGCCGTCGACCTTTCTATGTTCGGTGTGCCCCTCATCCGCCTGCCGGCACCTTCTCCCCGCGCGCGGGGAGAAGGGAGCAAGCCGCGAGCTTTCCGTCCCCACAGACCTCTCGCAGGGCACGTCCCCTCTCCCCGTTTTTACGGGGAGAGGGTTAGGGTGAGGGGCAGCCACCGGCACGACATCACAGCCGGCGCTTCGGCGCCCGCATCTCCCCGCCATCACCAGCGAGACCAGCACATGCCCGACAACACCGGAATCTATGCCTCCTTCAGCCTCGAACCGGTCGAACAGACCTTTCTGACCGAGAAGGAAGGCCGGCCGATTTTTGCCGATAAGGAATTCGTCCGCATCTTCATCGCCGGCGACAAACACACCGAGGTCTACCGCGAGGTGACCGACAACGACAAACAGCGCTTTGCCGACGCCTATAAGCGGTTCAAGGAGGGAGCCGAGGCCCGCGAGCAGCTGACCGGCACGCCGCTGGCCCAATGGCCCTATCTCAAGCCCAGCCAGATCAAGGAGATGGAGGCGGTCAATATCTATACCGTCGAGCAGCTCGCCGCCCTTTCCGACACCGCCAAGCAGAAGATCGGCATGGGCGCCAACGAGCTGACTGCCGCTGCCCGAGCCTATCTCGCCACCGCCGAGAACTCCAGCGCCGCTTCCGCCTTTGCCGCCGAAAACGAACGGTTGAAGGACGAGGTGACCCGTCTGCAGGAGCAGATGAAGGAGATGGCCTCGCGTTTCGAGGCATTGGAAAACGACGGCCAGGGCAGCAAGGCCCGCAGCCGCCCGGCCGCCTGAACAACTGCTTTGAACCGGAGACCCCCCGCATGTCGCTCCTGACCATCATTCAGAACGTCTGCGCGGAAATCGACCTCGATCCGCCGGCGGCCGTCATGTCCTCGGCGGATCCGCAGATCATGCAGCTGCGCATCCTCTCCACCCGCGCCGGCCGCGACCTGATGCGCCAGCATGACTGGTCGGCGCTGATGGTGCGGCGGCAGTTCGTGGCGACCGGTGCAAATCCGGAACCGGCAGAGCCGCCTGCCGACTGGAACCGCTTCGCCGCCAACGCCACGATCTGGAATGCCGCGCGCCTCTGGCAGCTCAACGGCCCTGTCGAGCCGCAGACCTGGCAGCGCCACACGATCCTCAATTCAAACCCGGTGCCGCAGATCTGGCGCATGGCCGGCGGCAAGCTCGACATCTACCCGAATGCCCCAGGCGAGACGGTCGAATATGCCTATATCTCCGGCTTCTGGGTGACGGTGAATGGCGGCGCGGCCACGGCGGGCAATTGGGCTGATGACAGCGATACCGCCCGTCTTCCCGAAGATCTCCTCGAACTCTCGCTGATCTGGCGCTGGAAGCGGGCCAAGGGCCTCGATTACGGCGAGGAGATCGCTAGCTTCGAGCGCTCCAAGGAAGCGGCGATCGGCGCCGACCGCGCCGCAAGCCCCGTCGACCTGTCGCTGCCGGCGCGGGGTCAGGCGCCCGAGAATTATTGGCCCGGCACGATCACGGGGGCAAATCCATGACCCGCAGACCTGTCCCTCCGAATGGGCGCACCGGCCGCGTTTCGCCGAGCAAAGATTGGATCGCGCCGATCGGCGGCTGGCGAACCGATGTCGAGATGGCCGATATGCCCGCAGATGCGGCGTTTCAGCTCGACAACTTCTTTCCCGAGGCCAACCGCGTCCGCGCCCGCTATGGTTTTCTCGCCTTCTCAACCGGCCTCGGCGGCGACGTGCAGACGGTCATTCCCTATTCGGGCGTCAGCAACAGGCTGTTTGCCGCCGCCGGCGACAAGATCTTCGACGTGACGGTGGGCGGTGCTGCCGGTGCGCCCGTCGTCTCCGGCATGGCAAGCGCCCATTGGTCGGTGCAGCAATACACCAACCCGGCCGGCCAGGAATTCCTGCGTCTCGTCAATGGCCTGGACACGCCGCTGCTCTTCAACGGCACCTCCTGGACCAATAATTTTCTGGTCGGCACGGCAGTGCTCGCCACCCAGAACGTCGCCGTCCGCAATACGGCCTATACGCTGAGCTTTTTCGGCACCGGCTCGGTCACGCTCTCCGGCGCCTTCTCCGGTACGCTGAACGGCACCGGCGTCAACAACCGGGTGTCGCTTGCCTTCACGCCGGCGGCCGGCACGCTCGTCGTCACCGTGACGGGAACGGTCACCAATGCGCAGCTGGAAAAGGGCGCGGCCGCCACCCCTTACGTCGCCTCGACGATGATATCAGGCATATCGGACTCGTCGCTGCTGATCGCGGTGACGGCCTATCGTTCGCGCCTGTGGTTCATCGAGAAGAATTCGACCAATGTCTGGTATCTCGCCACCGACGCCGTCAGCGGTGCGGCCACGGTGCTGCCGGTCGGCGGCAACATGAAATATGGCGGCACGCTGGTTGCGATCAACGTCTGGACGATTCCGGTTTCGACGGGCCTGCAGCAGTGCCTGGTGCTGATCTCCTCGGAAGGCGAGGTGATCGTCTTCCAGGGCTCCGATCCCTCGAGTGTTTCGAACTGGGGCCTGATCGGCACCTTCAAGCTCGGCCGGCCGCTCGGCAGCGACCGATGCCTGCTCTCGGTCGGCGCCGATCTGGCGATCATGACGACCGACGGCATCGTGCCGATCACCAAGGCGGTGCAGCTCGACCGCGGCGCCACCAGCCTCGGGGCGATTACTTCAAGGATCGGCCCGACCTGGCGCGAGACGGTGGCGGCAACCGGCACGACCTCGCAGGAGTGGCAGCTTTCGAGCTTCCCGGCCAGGCAGATGGCGATCGTCAACCTGCCGTCCTCCGTCGGTCCCTATCAATATGTGATGAACACCGAGACCGGCGCCTGGTGCCGCTTCGTCGGCATGCCCGCCTCCTGCTGGGCGACCTGGCAGGACCGGCTGTTCTTCGGCGCCGGCACCGGCACGGTCTATGAGGCCGAGGTCGGCGCCAACGACAATGGCGTGGCGATCGACGCGCTGATGGTCGGCGCGTGGAGCCGTTACGGCGACGGGCTCTCGACCAAGCTCTCGAAGCTGATCGGGGTGACGGCGCAGATCGGCGTTTCCTCGCTGATGTATGGCGGGATCTCGGTGGATTACCAGACCAAGATTCCGACGGCCCTTTTGTCCTCCGTCGAAAACAACGCGGCGGCTAAATGGGGAACGGCGGTCTGGGGCGTGTCGAAATTTCCCGGCGTTTCGCTGGTGCGCAAATTCGCCTCCGCCGGCGGCGCCGGTTCGGCCTTGGCGCCGACGATCCGCGCGCTGATCTCCGGCTCCTCCGGCTCCGTCTCGGAAGCCGCCGTCGTCGGCGGCTCGGTGCTTTACGAAAAGGGCACGCCGATTTGATCGTCTCCGAACCGCGCGCGGAAATCGCCGCCTGGGTCGGCGGCCGGATCGGCGTCAGCTTCCACCCGCCTTACACCACGCTTGCCCATGTCGACCGCGGCCGGATCATTGCCGGCTTCGTCTTCAACGTCTGGACCGCGCATGACGTCGAGGTCTCGCTTGCCGCCGACCGGCTGACGCGGACGCTGATGCGATCGGTTTTTCAATATGTCGTGCATCAGCTCGGCTGCCGGCGCGCAACCGCCAGGACCCGGGCCGACAATTTCGACGCCCAGACGATGCTCGCAAGGCTCGGCGCCCGGCTGGAAGGCCGCCAGCAGGCCTATTTCGGCGACTGCGACGCGCTGCTTTACGCAATCATGAAGGAGGATTTTCTCTATGGTCTCCACGCCGAAGGCCCCCAAGGCGCCTGACCCGACCCAGACCGCGGCGGCCCAGACGGCCACCAACGTCGACACCGCCATCGCCAATGCCGGCTTGAGCCACACCAACCAGTACACGCCGGATGGCTCGCTGGAATACAAGGTCAGCGGCTACCAGACGATGAAAGACCAGACCGGCAAGACCTATCAACTGCCGACCTATTCGGCCTATCAGACCTATTCGCCGGAAAACCAGGCGATCTACGACCAGACGCAGCAGACCCAGCTCGGCCTCGCCAGGCTCGCCAACGACCAGACCGGCAAGATCTCCGGCATCCTCGGCACCAATGTCGATTTGAGCGCCGGCAATGTCGACAAATACGTCAATAATCACTGGCAGTCCGGCTTCAACAACCAATGGGACCGCGATCAGGCAAGCCTCGACCAGAGCCTGGCCGACAAGGGCATCTCGATGGGCTCGGCGGCTTACGACAACGCCATGCGCGATTTTTCCACCCGCAAGCAGGCCGCCTCTGACCAGTATCTCGGCGATATGTATTCGAACGCGCAGAACGCCATCCTGACCGAGCGCAACCAGCCGCTGAACGAGATCTCGGCGCTGATGTCGGGATCGCAGGTGCATCAGCCGAGCTACGTCAACACGCCGACGACGCAGCTGCCGAACGTCGACCAGGCGGGGCTGATCAACGACAATTTCAACCAGAAAATGGGCCTCTACGACCGCCAGGTCGCCCAATCCAACGCCGCGATGGGCGGCCTTTTCGGGCTCGGCGGAACACTCCTTGGCGGCTGGGCGAAATCCGACCGGCGGCTGAAGGAGGACATCAAACGCGTCGGCACGCTGGATAACGGCCTGCCTGTTTACGCCTACCGCTACAAGGACGGCGGCCCGATGCAGCTCGGCCTGATGTCCGACGATGTGCGAAAAATCCATCCGGACGCGGTGTTCGAACACGAAGACGGCTTCGACCGCGTCTTCTACGGAAGGGCAGTGGCATGATCCCAACCATCTTCGCCGGCAATACCGGCAGGACCCAGAGCGACATCGACGACAAGCGCAAGCAACTGGCCTACGCCATGCTGGAGCAGGGCATGGATGCGAGCCCGGTGCAGTCGCCGTGGCAGGGCGCGGCGCGGCTGGCGCAGGCGCTGATGGGTGGGCTGGCGATCAGGCAGCAGGATCAGGAGCGGCAGTCTACTGCGGCCAAGGCTCCCGCGGCGCCGACGGCCGCGCCTGCCATTCCGCCCGGCGTGCCCGCCACTCCGCCGGCGAAGCCCCCTGGCTTCCTGTCGTCGCTGTTCGGTGGACAGCGCAGTATTCCATGACGATGCCGGAGCCCTTTTGCTGTCAAGGGTCGCTAGCGCCCGCGATTTAGGCTCCACCTGCTGTTGTCGGCCTTTTCTGCCGAACGGACAGTGGCCATTCCTTCAAACCAAATTCCGATGAACAGCCTGCGAGTTCGGCCCTTCTGAAGGCCATTGCCATTGCGAACGTCCCCCGAGGCGCACGCCGTGGCGATTCAATCTTTGCAAGGCTGAAAGCCGGCGTGCGGCTCAGGTTCGCTCCTGCATCCTAAGACTGAGACAGACCTCCAAGCTGCTGCTCAGACGCCTTGTCGAACCCAATCACCATCCACAGGAGATTATAATGCCAGATAACAGAACACCGGTTGTACCACCGAGAAAAGTTGCCGAGCTTAGAAATGACCCTTATGCGGGGCAGTCCGGCGACCTCTCGGTCAACAATGCCTTACGCGCCTTCAGCCGCGGCACTGTCGCCGGTCCCTATCTCGACGAAATGGACGCTGGGACAGCTGCATTCCTGGCGCCCGTTGTTGACCCACTGCTGCCTGATTTTTTGTTTCCGCCGCTGCCGGGCGAAACGCTTGGAGAGCGGTATGATAACGCACTCGCTATTCAGCGCGGGATGGACAGAGCCTTCGACGAACAGCATCCCTATGTCTCCGAAACGCTGCAGCGCGCCGGAGGTTTGGCCTCTGACCTAGCTTTTAAGTTGCCGTCAGGGAGGAAAGCCGACATCGCGCGCGGTGCCTTTGAAGGTTTCGGGAACGGGGAAGGTGGTTTTGGGAACCGAGTTGAGCAGGCCATTCGTGGCGCTGGCGAAGAGGCTGTGAAAGGACTCGCTATGGATGCTTTAACGGGGCGTCGTATGATGCCGGCCGAAGCCGGCAGCGAAGGTGGTCGGAGAGCCGGCGCGAAGGCTGCTCTTACACGCGCGCTTCTTAGAGTACGCGGTCGAAATGGCGGTGGTGGTGGCTGGTGACCTATCCCCGCCAATTCAGGCTTCCGGGGCCGCAACGCGAGAAAGCTCGTTCGGCCCCGGCGCAGACACCACGGCGGCTATACCTTCTTCGATATTGCCTGTTGGTTTGACGTTGTAAACTTCATCGCGATGGCGGCGATATCAAGAAAAGCAAAGGCAGCAACCAAAGGTATATTTTTGACGCCGAATATCTTCGTCAAGGAGCTCTTCCAGCCGAAACGCGCCTGCACAGCGCCCTTGAAGGGAGTAAATCCAGATCAAAGGAGCGGGAAGATTGCGTTGAGCTTCGACAGCCAACCCCACTCTGCGCAGGAGTTCGGCCAATCGCTCAAAATTGTAAAGGTTCAAATGCCGCGGGAAATAATATCCGCCCCAAGCGCAGCCCGCTCGAACTGAGTTATCTCGCTTCCTTTGAGCTCTTGCTTCTAACCAGCACATTCATACCGCCACCTTCCGGAATCATCGCGCGTACTTTGTCGGCGTCTTCGGGCAGCTTCCTGCCAGATGCCATTTCGCCAATTTCGTAACCGCCCTCCCAGAGAAGCTCCAACAACTTGTCGAAGTCTCCGGGATTGTCAGCATAAACATAGGGGGCCAATTCAAGCATTATCCGCGGCTGGAACTCTTTGAGAGTCACCGTCGCCCCAAGTAGAACTGCCAGCTCATTGCCGTCGACGTCAAGTTTTATGAAATCGACCTTGCCGACCCCAAGAT
Organism: Rhizobium sp. RSm-3; assembly: GCF_001854685.1. Classification (NCBI taxonomy): domain Bacteria; kingdom Pseudomonadati; phylum Pseudomonadota; class Alphaproteobacteria; order Hyphomicrobiales; family Rhizobiaceae; genus Rhizobium; species Rhizobium sp. RSm-3. The sequence goes on from NZ_MAWZ01000012.1 coordinate 73,391, forward strand.
CCCGCAGTGTTTCGTCCACTGTGCCGAGCCGCGCGCCCTTTGTCGACATGAGACGACCGTGGTGTTCACTATGCAAATCTTCGGCAACTTCGAGCGGCCAGCTTGAATAGACCGCCTCGGGCATCGCTTCGGACGCACTTGCCATAAGCATCATCTGGTAAGCGTCGATCCGCTGGGCGAGCGTCGGGTTGAGCGCAATATTGGCTTTCTGTTTCGCGAATGCATGAGCCGTCGGCTCGAAGGAGATTACCCTGCCGGCTCCGCCCACCAATTGCGCCAGGGGCAACGTATGAGAACCGACATTGGCACCGATATCGAGGACGATGTCTCCATCCCCTATCAGCTCTCTATACCTATCGAGCGTTCTGACCTCGAACCCGCCCAACAGGTAGATCGCGAAATCAACGCCGTCTCTCAGGTCCAGCGACCAATTTACTCCCCGCCGTTTCGCGATCACGGTGGCGGGTAAGCCAACGCAACCCCGGACGAACAAGACAGCTTTAGATAGAGAGCGAGCGATCAGGATTTTGTTGCTGGTGGATAACATTGTCCGCACGTCGCCTTTAAGTGATATTGGGATGGGCAGGCGCTCTTCTTGCAACGATCAGATTGCAATATTGGCCCGCGTTTTCTGGATCGAGGCTCTCGTCATTGAAAGCAGTACCAGGTGGATCCGCAATGTTGTGGAACTCGAAATTCAGCATCTTTAGGAATTGGGTGAGCTCGGACGGATTCACTGACGCTTTCGACAGGCCGTAAGGCCAGAACTCCATGAAAACCCGAATGTCGCGGTTCTCTCGCAGCACCCGCTCGGCACCCTGCAGAACGCTCAACTCGTATCCCTGAACATCAATTTTGATAAAATCGACCCGTTGCCCTGGCGAAAAGTAATCGTCGAGCTTCACCAATGGGACGTCGATGCTCACTCGCCCGTCGCCGCTATCGAATGTTCGGTGATCGACATTCAGCTCGGCCGAAACATACAGCCTGGTGGTGCCGCTGGCCGCTCCGACCGCGGCGTGCCGCAGCGATACATTCGACAAGCCGCTTACCGTCGCTTCAAGCTTTTCGAAATTCGCCGGCGCCGGCTCGAAGGCATGCACATGGCCGGTCGCTCCCGTCAGAGCGGAGAACATACGGGTATATATTCCGATATTTGCACCGATATCTGCGACGATCATGCCCGGCGAAAGCATCTCGCGCATCAGTGCGCGCTCACGTCGTTCTGAAACTGCCTTCCATACGGAATAGAGAGGGTAATAAAGGGGATAACAGTGTCGATAGAGCCAATCGGCGAGACGTAGCAAAACCATCCCTACACCTCTTCTTTTGATGTGAGGCGGGCCGTGAAGAATGAGGCGAACACCTTGGGCAGCGCGGTGCCTATTGCTCTGTCGAGCTTGAAGTAAGGCTTATAAGCCCAACCAGGCACAGGATACTTTCTCGATATCCCGCCTGTCACCATATAGGAGAGCGAGGTGAAATAGCTGATCCTCGTCTTCTCGAGGCTATAGCAATCTGCAAGCTCAGCGAGCCAGTCCGGCCGCTGAAAGAAGATCATATGTGGCATAGCCTGATTTGAGGTCGAAAGAGGACCCTGAACGGTATCCAGAACCGGGCGGTGGATACTGAAATCCACCGGCTCATGATGGAGAAGTTTATACATCGGGTAGGATAGCCAGGACAAATAGGGTTCCGTCACATACACCCTGCCGCCCTTTGTGAGCTTTCGCGTTGCTCCGCGGAGGAAAGCAAGGGGATCCTTCAGGTGATGCAGAACATTGGTCATGGTAATCACATCGACGCTGTGGTCGGCGATGTCAGGCAAGCTCGCGATCTCGTGGCAATCGAAGACAAAGTCCAGATAGTCTAACTTCAGCACATCGGAGGTGATGACATTCGGTAGGAAGCCCTTGAGAGGCGATGTTCCGCTCCCGATTTCCAGAACGGTATTCGTGGCAATATCCGGTTCCTGCCGAAACATCTCCTGGTAGAGCTCACCATACCAGTGCATCAGGTTCGGATTTGCGCTTAGCCGCGTGCGATTTGCCAGCGTCTGAGCAAGATCGGCCTCATAGAGAGCGCTTTCGGATTCCATCGTCAGAGAAACTTTATTCGTCTTGCCGCAAAAACCAGCATGGCCAACAGAATGGCACCGTGGCGCCAACGCGAGATGTTCGTTTCACCGTAGAGTCTTTCACGATAGCTGATCGGAACCTCGACGATCTTAAGGCCCATCCGCGCCGCACCGAAGATCAGGTCGAAATCACCAAAGGGATCGAAATCACCGAAGTAGGATCTGTTTGCCTGAAGCTTCAGATAATTGGAGCGGCTGATCACCTTGGTTCCGCATAGGGTGTCTTTGTATCTCTGGCCAAGAACGAAGGAGAAAGCCAATGCGAAAAACTTGTTGCCCAGGAGGTTGAAGAAACGCATAGCCTCCTTTTCCATGGGATAGACCAAGCGCGTGCCGTTGATGAACTCGCCTTTCCCGTCCTTGATGGCATTGTAGAATTTCGGCAAATCCTCGGGCGGGACCGTCATGTCCGCGTCAAGAATCATCAAGACGTCCTTTGAGGCCAGCGAAAAACCCTTCCTGACGGCATCGCCTTTACCCTTGCCGTCCTGCTGGGCAATCAGGATGGTGCGTTCGCCGCCATAACGCTGTTGCGCTTCCTGGATCGCCTTCCACGTCGCGTCGGTTGAATTGCCTTCGACAAAAATGAGTTCATCATCCGGCCCCATGACCGGCAACCGTTTGACAATATCCTCGATATTTCCTGCCTCGTTTCTCGCTGGAACTACAATTGACACCGACGGCTCCGCCTTGGACGCGGCATCGCCGATCGGTCTCGCAATCGCGATGTTGAGAAGGCAGAGAGTTCGAAGAAGCGGAAGAGGAGCAAGGCAGCGGTTAACAAAGCCACTGATAAGCGGGATGTAAACCGGGATCAGGATCTTCTGGTCCAGTCGTATCAATTCAAAGTCTTCGAGCGTCAAAAGATTCTCGATGTCTTCATGGGCAAGCCAATTCGATTCAGGAACCCGCCGGCGCAGGCCGAGCTTGGATGCGAGAGTTGCAAGCGGCCGCCACATACTGCTGTAATAGGTAAGGACAAGCCGTGTCTCTTGCGAACACAATGCACGTGCCTGAGCGAACATGCTCTGTATGTCTCGTTCGTAATGGATGAGGCCGCTAATGACCAGGTAATCAGGTTTGGTGTCAGCGACGTCTTCGATCTTGACGATCTTGTGCTCGTCAAACTCATTCACAGGTTCTGCAGCTTGCGTTCTCGAGCGAAACGCCACCTTGCCCTGAGGAAATTTGCCAACCAGAAGCGGCGTCGTCGGATCGATCTCGACCACGGAATTCTGGCCTAAGACAAACAGCCCAATGTATTTTCTCAAGAGAGAATAGAAATAATTCTTCATAGAGTTACCTCGGCGCCAAGCGGTTCAAGCGCCAATGTCCCAGGATGAGGGCTGCAGGCACGACGTAGACGACAAAAAAGAGAAAATGAACGGCCGTTGCCAGGAGCAACCCCTCCGACGGCGAACGCCCTAGTAATACGAATGCCGAAACGACGGATGCATGGAAGGTGCCGACTCCCGATGGCGCAGCCGGGATCATCAGGCCCAACCCGCCGGCAAACAACATGAACAACGATTCTTGATAACTCAGCGCGATGCCGACAAACCGGGCGACGAAGATATACGCAAGGGCGTATGCCGAAAGCCACAAAGCTAGTGTGAGAAAGGCCGGAACGATAGTCACGGACAGAGTTAAGCTCCGTGCGGAATTTCGGATAAAAGAAATAACGTGACGGTCAAAGAAATCCTGACGTCGCAGGAGACCGAAGACAGGTCGCAATATCGGGACAAGCCGATCGCCGAAATTCCTTATCAGAACTGCCGATAGAAATATCCCAACCAATGCACCAAGCATGATGACCAAAAGAACATTTCGGTATTCGGAATTTAATGTATGACTCAGTAAAACCAAAGAAAATATGCCGACCGAAATGATCGTCACCAGGTCAACCATCTTTTCGACCAGAAGCCTGCCAAGAGCGTCTCCGTAGGGGACAGTCGCGACAACTCGGCTGTAATGTACACGCAAGAGGTCTCCGCCTCTCGCGGGAAGGAACATGTTGGCGCCCAGGCCGAGTAGGGAGGCCATGAGGGACGTTCTGTAACCGATCTTGCCATCCAGCAACAGGCGCCATCGCACCGCATAAGCTGCAGCGATGCCGAAGGTGACAAGCATAAACCACAGGAGCGATGTGACGGATATTCCGCTGCGAAAAATGCGGATGGCTTCTTCCCAATCCACCGCCCTTAGCAGGAATATCAGGAGGACAAGGCTTATTGCGGAGGCTATAAGCATCTGCAGGCGTTGATGATTGAAGAGGCCAGTTGTCACGTTTTCTGATGTTCTCTTTCGAAGCCGCGCCGACTTTAAACCGCAAGTGTCTACTCGGATCGCTGCCCCTAACATATCACAACAATCAGGGGCAACCCCGTGACCTCTTCCTTTCACAGGAGTTGCAGTGGCGACGGAGCTGCTTTCAGTCCGTGGGCTGCTGCCTTTTAATTCAGGGCCAATTGGGCCAGCCACGCCTTTGCGAAGCGGTTTTCTAAATCAATCACTGTCGTAAGCAAGAGCAAAAATCCCGCCGCTTTATGCTTTGTATCTATCTGCCCCCGGGGTTCGCGCCTACCTCGCGAACCTACTGGTTCAGCCCACGTGTCTAACTGACCCACGGATGGATGGCCGCGCTTGCTGAAGCTCTTCTTTCGCAGAACGCCGCTCAGGTGAGGCAGCAACCATCAGTAGGCAGCATGCCAGCAGGCCGCCGATAAAAGGAACGGCGATCCCTTTGACGGCCCAGAATGGGAGCGCTGCGGTCAGCAATCATAAGGCGCGACTCTCACAGGTATTCTCCATCCAGTGGAGAAGAAAAAGAATGCAACTCACTTTATCCGAGTGCATTGCGGCAACAATCAACCCCTTCTTTCGGAGCAGGTAAATGCCCAGAAACCCATCAACCGGCGTCTATTCCAAACCCGCCGGCACGACACCCTCCGTCGGCCAGGTCATCGACCCGGCGCCGTGGAACGCGCTGACCACCGATCTCGGCAACGAGATCACCAATTCGCTGCCCCGCGACGGCTCGGCGCCGATGATCGCGCCGCTCAAGGCGGCCGGCGGAACGGTGTCCGCGCCGGGCGTCGGCTTCGCCTCGAACCCGCAGACCGGCGTCTATCTGAAAGGCGGCGGCCTGCTCGGCTTTGCCCAGAACGGCGTCGATGTCGCGTTCGATCAGGATCTGGTCTATGCGGCCAAGTCGGGCAATTATACCGCCGTTGCGGTCGACGATAACGCCGTCCATCGCTTCACGGCAGTCGCAACGCTGACGCTGACTGCCGCCGCCACACTCGGGGCGAACTGGCATTATGTCATCATCGCAGATGGCGGAGACGTGACGATTGATCCGAACGGTGCCGAGACGATCAATGGCGCGGCCACTCTTCGTGTTCCAGACGGCTCGCAGGCTCAGATCATCTGCAGCGGGACGGCGTTCTTTGCCTTCGTTACCTCGACGGAAATATTCGGCGAATGCCGTCTGACGCTGTCCGGTGGCAACTTGCTGCTGTCGCGTTTCAACGGTCGCCGACTGACCATCAACGGGGCTGGCGAACTCATCCCGTCCGCCGGGGTCACCCTCGCGGCAACCGGACTGACGCCTTCACCCCCGACGCCCTACTACATCTACGCTTATATGAACTCGGGCACGATGACGCTCGAAGCCTCGGGGACGGCGTATGCGACGGATGTCGTGACCGGAGTCCAGATCAAGACGGGTGATGCCACAAGAACGCTCGTCGGCATTGCTCGGCCTATCACCGGGCCTGCTTGGGCTGATACGGCGAAACAGCGGTTTGTGCGCTCTTGGTATAATGATTCCGGCGTGTCGCTGTTTAGCAATTTCACTGCAAACAGATCTACCGCCAGCACTGCATTTGTTGAACTTAACTCGGAAATCCGCTGCGAATTCCTAATCTGGTCGGGTGAAACTGTTGCCGTAAGCTCTAGCGGCCCCTGCACCAACAACACCTCGGTAGGTAGAAATAACAGCACCTTGGGGTTCGATGGCACTACTCCGGAGCCGAATGGCAACGTGAACATTTTCGCCTCAGCTAATGACACTGCTCCCTATTCGATAAGCGCATCGAAAACTGGCCTGTCGGAGGGATATCATTACGTAACTCTGCTTGGTGCGGTGGCTATAGGAACTGGACTCTGGCAAGGCGACCTTGATGCGAGACGTTGCTCCACGTGGGGAAGGGTCTCTCGATAATGGTAAACATAAAATATGGCTCAGGCGTACAGGCATTTGGCAATAGCATCGCCGCCGGCGCGAACGCTTCTAGTGGTTCAGGTGACGGTGGATTGTTTCACCGTTCCGATCATTGCCGGGTTCGCCCCGGTCCTTGTTGGCCATATCCCATATCTATCGAATTGGGGCCAGTATGGAGGGGTGGCGACACAGGCACTCGCAGACCAAGCGAACGATATCATAACGAGTGTCGTGGACGAATGGAAAGCCGATGGGTTCCCGGTCGGTGTCGTGCCGGTCAACGAATTCTACAACACGGCAACAGACTGCGACATCGACGGAATTCACCCTCACACGGTGGGCATGCTGAATTACGCGGCCGGATATATCTCTCGGCTACGCATTCTCAGATGAGCAGAGAGCCCCGGCCATATATACCATGTTCCGCGCAGCGGTCTTCGGAGCTAATTTCAGGAAATTCTGACGGATCTGATACTTCAGCCAGCCCTTCGCCTTTCCGGCAAGGTGCTGCTCGTATTCGATGTCATGCGGGAACACCATAAGGCTTTCGACCTTGAAGCCGCAGGTTTTTAGCAGGTTTTCGAAAGATCCAGGGGTGTAGAAGTTGATATGCCCATAGGGGCCGGATTCGCGGATCGACTTGTCGAGGTTCCGCGTCAATTCCAGCGGCACTTCGATATAGAGCTTTTGGCTGACGCGCTTGGCCTCATAGAGGAACATGCGCTCATGCTCGACATGCTCCAGAACGTGGATCGCGAGGGAAAGGTCGAATGCTTTATCTGAGTGCGGGATCTTGTAGCCGTCGAACTGCTCGGCAGAGGTCAACCCCTCGATGCGCCTTGCCTTGATGGCCTGAAGGCCGGAGCCGGAAATCTCTACGGCGGCAAGCGTCTTTGCGAAATGGGAATTGCTCAATTCGGAAAGCACGGCACCATCCCCGGCGCCGATGTCGATGACCGAACCGAATGACTGCCCATCTGTAATCTTGCGGATGTGGCCAACTGACTGACGCGCGGCAATGGCTCGCTTCTCGGAGACGGAGCCGTCCGCGTAATAGCCTTCGTACATGTCAATGATTTCAGCACTGCTGCTCATGCGGTAAATCCCCTAGTTCGCGGTTAAGGCGAATACACCATTCCTGCCCCCAGCGAAAGCGGGCCTGAAACTCTCTCACATCACTGGAGACCTCCATGCTCGTCAGCAACTGGCGCGCAATCATCAAGCACGCCTGGTCGGTGCGGCTGATGGTGCTTGCGCTGTTCTTCATCATCCTTGAGCCGATCTACACGTTCGTCGCCGCCACCTGGGTGTCGCGCAATCTCTACATCCAGCTCGCCATGTCGGCGATCACCGGCCTTTTGGCCGTCGCGGCGATCGTTGCCCGCATCTTTGTTCAACAGAAAGTCTCAGGAGAATTGAATGGCAAACCGCCTGCAGAAGGGTAGTGCCGCCGCGGCCATGGCTGTGGCGCTCGTCGGCTCGTTCGAGGGATTGCGCCAGAATGCCTATCCCGATCCGGCGACAAAGGGGCAGCCATGGACGATCTGCTACGGCAGCACCAATGGCGTGAAGCCTGGCGATCACAAGACGGTGGAGCAGTGCAAGGCGCTTCTGGCGCTGGAGCTGAAGACCTATGCGAGCGGCGTCGAAAGCTGCGTGCGCGTGCCGCTGCCGGATGCGCGTTTCGTGGCGTTGACCTCGTTCGCCTATAATGTCGGCATTACGGCGGCCTGCGGCTCGAGCGCGGTCAGGCTCATCAACCAAGGCAGGACGGCCGAGGGCTGCGAGGCGCTGTTGAAGTGGAACCGCGCCGCCGGCATCACCTTTCCGGGCCTCACCCGGCGCCGGCAGAAAGAGCGCGCCTTCTGCCTCGAGGGCATCTGATGTTCTCCCTGCTCGACACGCTCAAGATGGGCGCCGGCATCGCCGCCGGCCTGGTGCTCTATCACCTCTATGCCGTTTCGATCGGCTATCCCTCGGCCGCCCGGCAGGCGCGGGCCGGCTATGTCATATTGGCCGAAAAAAGCGCAGCCGATGCGCGAGCCGCCGAGATGGAGCGCCAGCGCAATGCGGCGTCGCAAGCCATCGAAGAGCACCGCAAGCGCCTGGCAGCCGCCGAAGCCTCAGAGCAGGCGGCCAGAGACACACTGGAAACCGAGATCCAATCCTATGAGCTTCAGCTTTCCGAGAAGAACCGCGCTTGCGCTGTCACTGCTGCTGATCGTCAGTGGCTGCTCCGCCACTGAGCGGCTGAACAGGGCGGCAGTGACGAAGGGGCAGGCGGCGGCCGGCATGGCGCTGCCGCCCTTGCCCGATGATCTCCGCCGGCAGGAAGCGCATGCGCCTGTCGTGGAAGGCGAGTCCGTCATCGCCGTCCTCGCCCGCGAGCGCCAGGCGCTCGACCGCGCCAATGCCCGCCAGGGGCGCACCATCCGCTTCTACGACGACCTCATCACCAGATATGGAGCCCGCCGATGATGAACGGCATCTCGCTTGCCCTGACAAATCCGAGGGGTGGAGCTGTTCTGGCGCCACCGCCTTGGGTGCCGGATCCTGATCGCTATATGCCGGCGGCGACGCGCACGCGCTGGCCGACCGGCGCGACCGCCACGCCATGGACGTTCCCGGCCGGGCTGAATTACCAATGCTCCAAGCTGTTCTTCGGCGCGCCCGACTATCCGACGAACGACTTTCTTATCCCGTTCGTCGGCTTCGCGCTGACCGAAGGCGGCAATGCGCCGCAAGAAACGCAGTCGCCGAACGCCGACACCGTGATCGACGAGGCGTTCTTCGTGATGCCAAACGGCACGGAATACCCGATCTTGTTTGGCGGTCTGGTGCCGGCGACGGTCACCGCCGCAACCGGCATTGTTTACGGGCAGGTCATACTGCCGGTTGCTCTGCCGGCATGGTCGATCTTTGGCGTCCGAACGGTCTATCACGGCGCAGAGGGTGCGCAGCGCTGCGGCTCCTATCGCATCCAGCGCCATCGCGGCGAAAAGTATTGGGGCGCGGCCGACTTGGCGTCTGTACAGGCGCTGGCGGCCGCCAACGGACCGTCGACGGCGGCGCTCGATCCTGACAGCCTTTACAACACGATCGGCAACGCGACCAATTCGCAGATCCAGGCCTACGGGCCGGCGCTTGTCCTGGCGAAAGGATGGGACGGCCGGCCGGTTCCACTCGTCGTCGGTGACAGCCTGATCGAGCGGCAGGAGATCGCCGCGTCGGCCGACGAGCGCGGCAATATGGGCATGATACGGCGATGGCTCGACCAGCGCGACCAGGTATGGGGGAACACTGTCCCGCTCGTCATGGGCGTGCCTGGTGAGCATAACGAATTCGAGCTTGCCACCAACGCGACCAAGCGATGGGTGATGATCGACGCCATCAAGACGACGTTCAACGGCGGCAAGGATATCTGGACTTTCTGCCTCGACCAGGGCGGCCGCAACGACAACAACACGACACTTTCGCTCTGGCAGTCGCGCAAGTTCGGGCTCGATGATCGGATCATCGCCCGGTATCCCGGCGCGCATATGGTGGGCATGACCATTCTGCCGACGCTGGCAGGCTCGTCTGACGCCGGCCGCACGGTCGCCGGATATTCCGCGACGAGCGCGCTATGGAACCCGAGCACGGGCACGCTTGCCAGCATGAACGCGTCGCTCATCGCGTCGTCGCGGTTCGCCAAGACGATCGATATCGTGCCGGCCTTCATGTCGGACAGTGATCCGACGAAGGGGGCGGCGGCCGAATTGACGCCGCTCGGCAACGTCATCGGCCATCCCGGCAACCAAGACGGCGTGACGACATGGGACACGATGCGCCTGCCAAGCACGACGAAGCTCGGCGCGCGCGTCATGTTTGAATATCAGCCTGGGCTCTGGACCAGCCGGACGCTCGTAGACCGAACGGATTTGGGAGACGGCACGGCGAACTACCGCGTCGCCGAAGTGCTGGCGACCAACGTGCAGGATAACGCCGCCCTGCTCGGCCACGCCTATACGGCCGCCGATTTTGTTCACCCGGCTCTCTACGGTGTCCTGCGTTTCGTCAGCCGCCTGCCTCAATCGCACAAGGCGAAGTTCTATCCATGACATCCAACGACGATATTCTCCGCGCTCTCGGGCGCGTCGAGGGAAGGCTGACAGGCATCGAGGAAAACGTGGCGCTGCTGCGCAACGAGGTCAGCGACGAAAAGGCCAATGCTCACGACAGCCGCGCCGTGATCCACACCCGGCTCGACGAACAGGCAAGGCAGATCGCACATCTCGACACCAGGGTGGCGATCAGCGGCGGTGTCGACGCCCGGATCCGCGAGGAGATCAGGAGCCTCAAGGAGACCGTCGAGAAGAATCAGGAGGCGGTGGGGCCGGCGCTGGAAGAATGGAAACGGATGAAATCGATCGGTTACGGCATATCGGGATTGATTGCCTTTGCCGGGCTGACGATCGGCGGAATGATCGCCTATGCCAGCGATGGTGCGGTGGCGGCGTTGAGGCATTGGTTGAAGATCAGTTGATCGATTGCATTGCTTCTGCGGCGCTCGATACCCCGGAACTCAACTATCGTGAGTATCAACCGCCTCATCATCTATTGACTCGCCGATGGTGTGCTGTTTTTTGTGCACTATTGGGGGCAGCGTGGACTGGGAAGAAGATTCACCACAATCAGTGGAAGAATGGCTCGTGGTGGCAGAACGCTTCCGCGGCGATGCGCGCGCACTCAGGAAGGACAAGCGCTTCACGTCGACCTGGAATGCGGTCGGCTTCGCAATCGAATGTTATCTCAAGGCTGCGATAATGCGAAAGCTTGGGCTAAATCGGTGGCCTTCTAAGTCGGAACGTCCTGACCTTTGGGTCCATGAAACGGCGGAGCTATTGAGGGTTCTTGGGGTTACGTTTGACGGTTTGGGGAAGCATCCCGTCAGGTATCGCCTCAAGACTGTGTTGGACTGGAAGAGACGTCATGGCTATAATCTGGACCCGATCCCTGAAAAATATGCGGAGCAGATTTATCAGGATGCGTTTTCAAGCGATGGAGTGGTTGAATGGATAGCGAAGACCTTTCACCTGCCTTGCTGAAAGCGGGGCAGGAATATTTGGACAGTTTAAGGCGCCTTCGGCTTAACCCTGAAGGGTTGCTTTGGTCGCGCGTTAATGGGTTGCGAACGGTCAAAGTCAACAACGGTGGCGACGTAACGGAACAGCTCAGCGATCATCCTTCGGGGGATTGGCATCTCGTCCTTATAACGAGCGCTATTGATGAAGGTGGACCATCTGCTCTCAACCAGCTACTGTTCAAGGCGTATGACGCATCGGCAACACCCAAAGAGATTTCGCCTTTCATCGTCGAGGTCATGAGTGCGAAATCATCGTTCGTCCAGCAATTACTGGCTGCTTTGAATAACCCGATGGGTCCTATTGCCATTCAATTCAAAACGGCAGACGGACAGACCGTCACGCAGCCTGCAAACCCCGACAGCGCTCAGACTCTTATCGGCGGACTTTGGTTCGACCGGAAGTGGATATATCATCTGACAGGTCTGAAAGAGCGCCACGCTGACAGAAAGCGGCACTGGCGAGAGTTTATGCAGAGCGTTAACGCACTCGCTTCTTAACTTCCATCTTCTGACCCCAACGCCAAGCCGCTCTCCTTAACCGGGGATGAGCTATCGCAATCCACTCTTTTCTACTTCTACCCGTCGACCTCTGCTTGAGTATTTCAATTGCTGGGTGATATATCGGTTAAGTTAGAATGCGGCGATTCGGTCTATGGAAAGAGTCCCATGGGAAGGAGACTTCCCTGATGTGTTTGTAAACTGCAAATGGAAGTCGACGGACCCTGAGAGCGTCTGCTTGAGCAGCCACGCGCTGTACAGTGCTGCAAAAGGTCAGCGCGATATGGATGCGGCGTTACAACTCCTTGATGATTTGGTAGTTGAAGACACCGTCAAGAAACTTCGAGCTTTAGAGCAAAAATCCGGAATCAAGCCGAAAATCATCGCGCCGGCAGCTCAAATCGATGAGTCCAATAATGCATTGGCGATCGGCTATGCGAACTGGCTCGGTCACGAACTTGATTGGGAGGTGGATGAATCCGTCTTCCAAATGAAAGACTTCTCAAAAGACAAGCTGGACCACTGGGTCAGAATAGCGCACCGCAGTACGTTCTATGGGGAAATTGACAAGAAGACCCCATATGTCATAGTGGACGATGTAATCACACTTGGTGGAACATTGGCCGACCTTCGGTCGTTCATCCTCGGTAAAGGTGGGCGTGTTATTGGAATGAGCACAATTGCCTCAAGGGAGGGAAGTGATGTTCAAATCCGACTTGACGCTGATACACAAACAAAGCTGGAGAAACAGTATGGCGGCGATCTTGCAGATTTTTGCGTCGAGCGTCTCGGCTTTCATTACCGGGGATTCACGCGTCCCGAAGCAGCCCGAGTCCTCGGTTGTTCGGGTTATGTCCAGTTCGGAGAGAAAATCCTGCGAGGCCGTAACGCGGGCAATGCATCGCGAGGCAAGAAACAAGCTTCGCGATAGACCGAAGAAATTCTCGTAATTGGCGAATCCCTAGAGTTGCTAAAAGCCGCCTCTCTTTAACCAGAGAGGCGGCTTTTTCCATTTCAGGAGGAGCGAATTGACGCCGACGCAAAGCTGGATGTGTCCAGGTGCCATTCGGCAATAAGGGGCCGCATTTACCCAAACCTGCGGGGACAGCCCAAATTGTCGTTATGAGGAATCCCACTACCCAAGCTTTTCGGAGCAATTCTAGCGAACTGTCGCTGATATATTGATGTCATCAAGGGTTAACAACGATATCTAAATTTTAGACTCTGCTAACGAACAAATCCGCGCCGGGCTGGTTTTCCTCTCAGGAGGAAACAGTCATGAAGAGCATGAACAATCGCCAAGTTCGCATTCCGGGTCCCCGGGAGCATGATGTCGCGGAACATTGCCGCAAGTTTGGGATCAGCCCGGCCGAGGAGAGGAAGCTGAAAAAACTGCTCGGGTGCCGGGCGCCGCTGCATGAAATTCAGGCCAATGCGCCGCCGCGGCAGCCGCGGTGGCGCTAGACTTGTTTCACGCTCCGTTACCACCTTGATTCAAAGATTGAGCGAAGCGGGAAAGGCGAGGGGAGATGATCCTGTTTTCGGATCTCGGAGGCTAATCCTGTTCGTCAGGTGGGGCCGATTGTGACGGTTACTCCACGAAAACCAGCTGAAAGCCCCGCTTCGCCGGGGTTTTTTGTTGGGCTGGTGATGCGCTCTTGATTTTCGCCGTCGTCGAAGCATACCAGTCTAACGATTGAAGCGGACCGAAGCAATTTTCGCTTGTCCAGCCGGCCGACATTGCGAGCGCAAGGGCTGATCTGCGGCGCCGATATTGGCGGAACTTCCGGCAAATAGCGACGTTGGGGCGAAACGGACCGCGTAGCAGGTCTCGTCTCCTGTACCAACTGCTACCCCTGCAGTCGCTGCGCGGTCCACTGACCCATCCAGGATGGAGCAAACGATCCTTTGGCCCGTGCCGGCTCGCGCAGCCCCAGACGCGAGGCTCCAAATCCGATCAATGCGTCAGCTGGCGCGACAGCATGAGGATGTAGTCGTCGGCGATATCGGCGACCACCATGGCGGCTTCCGCTGGCGGATAGCCTTTGCCGATGGCCTCGCCGAGGATTTTCATGACGAGAGGTTCGAGCGCTTCCCGGCAGTCTGCCAAGCTTTCGACATGCGGGCATTTGGGACGAAACTGCAAGACGTTGTTCATGGCATACCCTCCATCTGATCGAGCTCGGCCCTTCTGCATGGAAGCCGGTCTCTTCGAGGAGGCGGGCCACGGTTCCGGCGAGCTTTCCCGGAACCAAATTAGTGATCGTGAAAATACGATGGCACAGGGCTCGGCGTAATCAAGGTGAGGCTGATATTAAGGTAAGCCAGTAGGGTTAATTCGTCCACCGAGGGTTGATCGATCCTCAACCGGTATGTCAGGCTATGGCGCAACCCTTTGTTTGCGTGTCGCTTTCCGGGACGAAAAAGGCGGCATTTTTTCAATTTTACCGGGAAATGCCGATATTCGCCGCGCGCTGCGGCAGCGCTGACGTGCAAAGCGCCGGCATCTGTATCGGGACCGCACACCGAAAGGGAAAAGCCCGCTTTCACGGGCTTCTCCTTGTAAACGCAAGTTTCGACATGCACGACGGCTTCAGGCCGCGGCAAAGGGCACGGCGACGAAGGTCTTGTTGCCGTCGCGTTCGATCAGCAGCAGCACCGATTTGCGGCCGGCCTTGCCGGCCTCGGCGATCGCCGCTTTTGCATCGCGGGTGTTGTGGACCGGTCTGTCGTTGACCGAGACGATGACATCGCCCGACTGGATGCCGGCGGCCGCGGCCGACTTGTCGGGGTTGACGCTGGCGACCACCGCGCCGCTGGCGGCGCGCGGCAGGTCGAGCTGCTGGCGCAGGTCGGGCGTCAGCTCGGCAAGGCCGATGCCGAGGCTCGGCTGGCCGGAGGGCTGGCCCTGGGGATCGGGGCTTTCGGCGGCGGCCTGCTTCTGTCCGTCCTCATTGGTGCCGACGGTGACGTTGAGATCGAGCGTCTTGCCGTCGCGCCAGAGGCCCAAGGATTTTTTGGCGCCCGGCGAAAGGTCTGCCACCAGCCGCGACAGGTCCTTCGGCGTCTTGACGGTCTCGCCGCCGACCGAGGTGATGATATCGCCCGGCTTCACCCCGGCATGGGCAGCCGGCGTATCGGCGGTGACGGCGGCCACCAGCGCGCCGCCGGTTTTGTCGAGGCCGACGGCATCGGCGACGTCTTTCGTCACCGGCTGGATCTGCACGCCGAGATAGCCGTGGTCGATCGAGCCGTCCTTCTGCAGCTTGGCGACGATCGCCTTGGCCTCGTCGGACGGAATGGCGAAGCCGACGCCGACGCTGCCGCCGTTCGGCGAATAGATCGCGGTGTTGATGCCGACGACATTGCCGCTGCGGTCGACCAGCGGCCCGCCTGAGTTGCCGTGGTTGATCGGCGCGTCGATCTGGATGAAATCGTCATAGGGCCCGCTGTGCAGGTCGCGGCCGCGGGCCGAGACGATGCCTGCCGTCACCGTGGTGCCGATGCCGAAGGGATTGCCGATCGCCAGGATCTGGTCGCCGAGCTTCAGCCGGTCGGAATCGCCCCAGGCAATGGTCTGCAGCGGCTTTCCCGCCTCTATCTTCACGACGGCGACATCGGATTTCGGGTCGGTGCCGATCAGTTTGGCCGGCAGTTCCGTGCCGTCATCAAGCGTCACCTTGATGTCGACGGCATTGTCGATGACATGGTTGTTGGTGACAACAACGCCGTCCGGGCTGATGATGAAGCCGGAGCCGAGCGCCATCGCCTGCTGCGAAGGCCGGTTTTTCGGGGCCTGGCGCGGCAGCGGGATGCCCTGATCCTCGAAGAACTGGCGGAACTGCTCGTCCATCGGCGAATCCTGCTGGCCGGCGCTGACATCGGTCGCCTTCACAGTGGTGGTGATGGTGACGACGGCAGGCTTGTCGGCATCGACGATGGAGGCGAAGGAGCCGCTCGCGGCAAGAATGCCGCCGGCATCGGCAGGCGCTGCAATGGCGTTCGACGTGTTGATGGCGAAGGGCAGGCATGCCGCGCCGGCGATGATGGCGGCGCCGAAAAGGGCAGCCGTGCGATGTTTGCGGAGGATGTGTGACATGGGGATGGTCCCTTGCGAGAGCGTTGGCTTCAGATGGCGTCGGGGTTCCATGGCGTCGTGGTTCATGTCGTGGGACCTGGCGTCGGATGGCGTTTGGCGCCAATGCCTCTCATCGCAGCGCAGTCGTTGGGGCGACCGGGCGAATGGAAGAATTCGCGCTCGGGATTCATATGATCGCGGCCGATGGATTTACAAATTAAATATTGATCATGTTTATATTGCCGATTTGTAAGATATGACCGGAATTTAATCTTGGTGCCGCAGGCTTTTCAGCCATCTGCCGCGTGCCGGAAGAATCGGCCGGCCTTTGCATTTTGCCGCGCCTTCCCCGAGGCGATTTCCTCCGAAAATAAATGGACTTATTCCCGCAGGCGGTGATCCGCCCGCCGCATGCGCCCGTAATTTTGCCGACGGACGATCACGCCGCTGTTTCCGGAAATTCCATTTCGAAATCTGTTGCGAATATAAAATGTTAGTAGACTCTAAATTATTTATTCTTCAGAAAGTGCAGATCGCGAATCGTGGGTGGGCGAGTCTCGCGGTGGCATATGAGGGGCAATGAGCAAGGCAGTGGAGCGGGGGCGCAACGGCAAGGGCGGCCCGCATGTGAGGTTGAGCGATGTTGCGAAGAAGGTGGGCGTCAGCCCGATCACCATCTCGCGCGCGCTTCGCAATCCGCAAATCGTTTCGGAAGATCTGCGCGAGGTGATCCTGCGCACGGTCGAGCAAATGGGCTATATCCCCAATCTTGCCGCCCGCGCGCTCGCCGGCCGCCACAACGGCGTCGTCGGCGTCATCACGCCGGCCTTGCACCAGTACGGCTTCACCGACCTGATGATCGGCATCGAGGATCGCTTCCGCGACACCGAGTTCACCGTGCAATATTCCAATACGCTGCGCCACGCCGAGGGGGAGGCCGGCCTGCTGAGATCTCTCCTGACGCAGAAGCCGGCCGGCGTCATCATCGCCGGCGCTGAATCCTATCGTGATCTTCTGCCGTTGATCGACAGCGCTGCCTGTCCGATCGCCCATATCGCCGATCTCAGCCAGGAGCCGCAAGCGCTGGTCGTCGGCCTCGATCATTATACGGCCGGTGCCGGGCCCACCCGCTTCCTGCTGTCGCGCGGCTATAACAGGATCGCTTTCATGGGCCGCGGCGCCGATGTCCGCTCGCGCCGCCGCATAGAAGGCTATGAGGATGTGATGCGGGAAGCCGGGCGCTTCGAACCCGATCTCATCATCGGCGGTGATGCGCCAAGCCGCACCGGCCTCGGCAGGGAGCTGTTCTCCCGCCTGTTGCAGCGCGTGCCCGATGTCGATGCCGTCTTTGCCCAGAGCGACGAAATGGCGCTCGGCGTCCTCATCGAATGCAAGGCCCGCGGCATCCGCGTGCCGGAGGATCTCGGCATCTGCGGCTTCAACGATCTGGAATTCTCGCCCTTCATCGAGCCGTCGCTGACGACGGTGCACATTCCGCGCTACGATATCGGTTACCGCGCCGCCGACATGCTGCTGCGCGCCGTCCGCGACGAGCCCCCTAGCGAAGACAAGAGCGACGTCGGCTTTACCATTATTCCGCGGGGTTCGACGCGGTAATCGGCTAGGATACCGGGACAATAGAAGCGAAGCCGAGCGCCGCTGAAGCTGGCGCTAGCCACAGTCCGGATTATTCCGTATATGGGCGAAATGACGTTTACTGTGCTGAAATATGGATAAGGCGGCGCTGTTTTTTGACAGGATGCACACCTTTGTTCGCGTCGCCGAGCGCGGCAACCTGTCGATGGTCGCAAGGGAGCTGGGCATCGGCCAATCCACCGTGACGCGGCACCTCAACGAACTCGAGGAGGCTGTCGGCGTGGCCCTCCTCAGCCGCACCACGCGTCGGGTCGCCCTGACGGAAGAAGGCAGTCGCTATTATACCAACTGCCTTCAGATACTGCGCCTGGTCGAACAGGCTGCTGAGGAAGCCAGAGATGCACGTCAGGCGCCGGCTGGCGCGGTTCGCCTCTCCTGTACGGCAGCGCTTGGCGTCATGCATGTCACGCGAATGATCTTCGACTTCCAGGACAGGCATCCTGATATCCGCGTCGACCTCAACCTGACCGACGAGCGTATCGACCTGGTTCGCGAGGGCGTCGACGTGGCGCTGCGTCTTGGACCGCTCGCCGACAGCTCAATGAAACTTCATGCGGTCGGAGAGAGCCAGCGGCTGCTGGTCGGCGCTCCGGCCTATCTGTCCGCTCGGGGACGGCCGGAGCGTCCGGCCGATCTGTCACGCTACGAAACCATCGTGATGTCCAACGTCGCAGGCAGCAATCAGCTCCTTCTTTCCGCGCCCGATGGCACCAGCCTGACGGTCCCCGTCAGCGGCCGGCTGCGCGTCGATCACGGGCTTGCGGCGCGCGCAGCCCTTGCCGCCGGACGCGGCATTGGTCCGACACATCTTTGGTTGGTTCACGATCTTCTGGACGATGGCCGGCTCGAGGTGGTGCTCGGCGACTATCGGCCTTCGCCGGTTCCGCTGAGCTTGCTGATCGTGCCGGAGCGTGCAGCCATTGCCCGCGTTCGCCTCCTCGTCGACTTTCTTGCCGCGGAGATCGCCAAGCTGCCCGGAATCCGGCCATCGTAAGCCTTCAACCTCCGAAAGAGCGCTTGTCGCCGCGCCACCCTGTCGTTCGCAGAAACTGCTCCCAATTGAGCGTCTCGGGGGCCAGGCGACGGCTCCATTCGAGATCGTGCTCCTTGCCGAAATAGCCGTACTCGACAGCATATTCGACCATGCCGAGAAGCTCTCGAACGAGAAAATCGTTGGCGGCAAACTCCGGAAAATAGGCGAGCAAGCCGCCCCTGGTGAAAGCATTCCGATACTCGGCCTTGCGGCCGGTCACGCGCTGAAAGGTTTCGACCATCTCGCGCGGAGAAATGATATCGCCGACGATCGGCAGCGTTTTGCCGTTGTAGCGCTCGGGGTTTGAGAAGATCTCGAGGACAACCGGCCCGGTCGCCGTCAGCGGATCGACAAAAGGTGCGGCGAAATCTTCCGGCAGATAAATCGGCAAGAGCAGAGTGTCGCCTTCCATGCGCGGCGCATAATATTCGAGAAGATTGGTGTAGAAGAATGCCGGCATGATGAAGGAATGCGAGATCGGCAGGTCGCGAATGTGATCTGCAACGCGCGCTTTATCGGTGAAATGCGGCGCATATTTCGTTCCACCGGTGATCTTGTCGACATTCTCGAGCGTGCTGAAGACAATGTGCCCGACGCCGGCCTCCACCGCCGCGTCCGCCAGCTGCCGCCCGAGAGGAGCCTCGCTTGTCTCCGGCGGGGCGATCGGCGGCGTCATCAGAAACGCGCCATCCGCGCCCTTGAATGCAGCAACGAGCTCCCTCTGGCGGCCGAGTTCGAGAGGTAGGGGGACGATTTCAGCGCCGAGTTTCTCGAGACGTAACGCTTCCGGCGAATCCTTTCTGCGCGTGAAAGCGCGGACGCGGAAGCGCTGGCTTTCAAGGAGTGTCGCAACGACGCTGCGCCCCTGTTTGCTCGTTGCACCGGTAACCGCGATCAACGGCTTGTTGTCTGTAGACATGGCTTTCATCCTTTCCCTGTCGCTCGCGCCGACCGGAACGGCGGGCGTCTTGGCAAGGAAGGGCCGATCGCCCTGCCTCGACGGTGGGCACTCTATCGAAACAGGGTTTATCGCTGTAGATGGCCGAAATGCATAAGATAATGCCATTTTATGGATAAGTGGCGGCAGGCCGCCCCACGCCCGCCGGACTACATCACTTTTCGCAAAGCCGTCGGCCGCCGGAATATGGCTGATAGGTACAATCGGACGGCCGGAAGGAGCGGTAGCTGCGCGAGCAGGCGCTGATGTTGCAGGACTGCGGTGCGCCTTGGCCGTCGACGACTGCTTCCGACGATCGCACTCCGTTCAGCGTCGGTTCGCTCGTCGCCTCGCGCATGAAGTCCCGCCAGATATGCGCCGGCAGGGCGCCGCCGGTCACCCCCTTCATCGGCGCGTCGTCATCATTGCCAACCCAGACACCGACGACGAGGGCTTCCGTGAAGCCGACGAACCAGGCATCACGATTGTTCTGGCTCGTGCCGGTTTTACCGGCCGCAAACACACCGGGATCTGCTCCGCGTCCGGTACCGCGCTCGACCACCAATTGCAGGAGGCCGAGGAGATCGGACTGGTAGGGCGAAAGATCGACATTCGGCTTGGATTGTGAGCCGACGCGAAACGTCTTGGGCTGCCCTGCCGCTTGAAAGTCGATGATGCCCCAGGGTTTGACAGGGGCCTTGCCGAGCTTGACGGACGCATAGGCGCTGGTGAGGTTAAGCAGATTGACTTCGGATGTGCCAAGCGCCAAGGACGGCGTATTGGCCAGGGGCGCATCGATGCCGAGTTCGCGTGCTGCGGCGATCACATTGTCGAGACCGACCTCCTGGGCAAGCGTCACGGATGCGGCATTGAGCGATCGCGCGAAGGCCTCGGCAAGTGTTACCCAACCGCGATAGTCGCCGCCGGAATTTTCAGGCGACCAGCCGTCAATGTCAATTGGCGCGTCCAGAACCTGGTCGGACAGAGTGAGCCCAGCCTTCAAGGCTGCGTAATAGACGAACAGCTTGAAGGTGGAACCCGGCTGGCGCATCGCGGTGGCGGCGCGGTTGAACTGGCTGGCCTTGTAGTCGCGCCCGCCAACCATCGCGACGACCGCGCCGTCGGGCGTCATTGCAACCAAGGCGGCTTGCGATGCGCCGACCGTCTTTCCCTCACCGTCCAGGGCTTTTTTCACGATCCGTTCGGCACTCTGCTGCAACTGCGGCACCAGTGTGGTGCGCACTGTCGTCGAGCCCGGCGACGAGCCGGCGATTTCGCTCGCCTGCGGCGAAATCCAGTCGGCAAACCAGCTTCCGGAGCGCGGCGTGGGCGTCGTCGGATGCAGCCTGGCAAAGCTCGTCTTGGCCTCCGCCGCCTCTGGCGCGGTGATCTTGCCATTGGCCGCCATCGCGTCGAGAACGACCAGGGTGCGCTGCCGCGCGCCTTCGAAATTGTCGATGGGATTCCATTGGCTCGGCGCCCGCAGCAATCCCGCCAGCATCGCCGACTCCGGCAGGTTGAGGGCGCCGACATCCTTGTTGAAATAGATGCGCGCGGCGGCAGGCATGCCGGTAGCGCCCGCGCCAAGATAGACGCTGTTGAGATAGCGCGTCAGGATTTCCGCCTTGCCGAGCTTCCACTCCAGCCAGAAGGCGATGACGACCTCCTGAATCTTTCGTTTTATTGTTCGGTCGCTGTCGAGATATTGCAGCTTGATCAGTTGCTGGGTGATCGTGCTGCCACCCTCCACCACCGAGCCAGCCTCCAGGTTCCGCAGAAACGCTCTCGCGATGCCCCTGGGGTCGACGCCGAAATGATCCATGAACCGGCGATCCTCAATCGAGAGCACGGCATCGATCAGATGCGGCGGAAACAGGTCGTATCGGGCATAGGGCCCTTGATAAGGTCCCTGTCTTACCAACGGCGCGCCATCGGCGGTTTCGAGCACCACGACCGGCTTTAACGTTCCATCCCGGATTTCGCTCCAGGGCACGTCTTTGAGTGCCCACACCAGCACGCTTCCGACGAGGAGGCAGACAAGAAGGATCGACCCGAGAGCGAATTTCCGCCAGCCGGCAACGAGCGATGCGCTCCGGCGACTTTCACTCGGCTTTGAACGCCGATCGCGAATACCGCGCCCGGCTTTGACCAAAGCAGTCGTCATCCCTTTGTAGGGAGCGGACGTGATCCCAAGCCGCATCGCCCTCCTGAGCTTCGTCCTCCAAGACAATCCGGTCGTCTTGACCTTTGCCAAGGCAGAACTTGCCTGCACATCCTGGCGTATCGCACGAAATAGAGTTCTGGCGGCCCGTCTGGTCTGGTCGAAGGATCCATGGGGCGGCTGCGGGTCTTCGCCTTGAGTGGTGCCTGGCGAATCCGAGGCGGCTGCTGGCGCTGGCGAATCCAGGGTCTGCTTGCGGCTCGAGCTGCTAACGTTTTCACCTGAGGATTCGGAGGAATTGGGCATCGGTTACCGTTAAAAAGGCCTACGCAGCACGAGCTTTATAACCGGGGGATGCCGGGTGTTCTACCGCAAAAGGCCCCGACGGACTGCTCCTGTGACAATGACAGCTTAAAGGGCGACTTCCGAAGCGACCGACATCAATTCCTGGGAATTGGGTGCCTTGAATGTCTGGAGCCCAGCCTCCAGAACTTCGGTGAAGCTCCAACGCACGATGCCCTCCCGGTCTATCAGGAACTGACCGACAAGCTGCCCATGGTCGGCAGTCATCATCTGCTGATCGGCTTCCGTAATTTGATATCCTTCCTTGTCGTTGAGAAATTCGTCCATTGCCATCACGCTCAAGGGCTCGGGCAACTCGCCCGGAAGATCGATCCGTATCGCCATGACCGCGTCGATCCCGATCTCGCGCAGGCCGAAGGCTTGGTGCGAAGCCCGTACCGGGTCGGAAGCAGCAAGAAGATCGGGTATCGGATGGTAACGGAAATAGAGCCGCGCGCGCTCGACCGGGGTGTTCACAACAGCCAGCGATTGGACGCCTTTCTCACGCAGCATCGGGTTGAGATATGCCATGGCCGCCACATGGCGCCGGCAGAACGGGCAATGCAGGCCTCGAAACAAACCGATCAACAATGGGCTGCGGCCGCGAAAATCATCAAGTGCGATCTTCCCCTCGTGCGAGATCGCATCAAACTCAACGTTCGGCACCCGGTCGCCCGGTTGCAGCGGATGGTCGACATAGCGCGTGGACATGGACAACCTCCTCGCTCGGGGATCAGTCGAGAAAAGGCGCCACGTCAGTGCTTCGAGGTCGAGAGTGAGCGTTGCAGGCCTGACCTCTTGTCCTTACCGCACCGCCAGGATCCGATCTAAAATGGGCTCATATTGGCCCGCGGGCAAGCGGCAAACAGCGAATCGTGAACCGAGAAAGCCTGTTTTCCGCAAACTCTGATTCTTTAGAGCGGTTTGCGACTTGGTTGAATCGGGATTCCGCTTTTGTCGCAAATCAGATTTGATTGAATGAGCGATGGAGGCTTGTTCGATGGGTCGTG